>JAFGHE010000020.1 GCA_016930295.1 Sedimentisphaerales bacterium | reverse complement strand
GCCCGGGCCGGTGTGGGTGTGGATAACGTGGATGTACCCACTGCCACGGCTCGGGGGATTGTGGTGATGAATACGCCGGACGGTAATACAATCAGTGCCGCCGAGCATACCATTGCCCTGATGATGGCCCTTTCGCGTCACGTGGTCCAGGGCTGTACATCTCTTAAAGCCGGTAAATGGGATCGTAAACTCTTTATGGGCACGCAACTTATGGGTAAAACCCTGGGGGTGGTCGGCCTGGGTCGGATTGGTATGGCAGTAGCGCGTCGTGCCCTGGGTATGAAGATGAAGGTCATTGGTTTTGATCCGATTGCCTCCCCTGAAGCAGCGCAGGAGGCTGGTATTGAGATGATTTCTGATCTGGATGATTTGTGTCGTCAGAGTGATTATATTACGCTGCATGTGCCGGTTACGGACCAGACTCGGGGTATGATTAATGCCGGGCTTCTGGCGCTGATGAAGCCGGAGGTAAGGATTATTAATGTAGCGCGTGGCGCCGTTATCAATGAGGCTGATTTGTATAAGGCGTTAAAGGAAAAGAAGATTGCCGGGGCGGCGCTGGATGTTTTTGCTCAGGAACCGCCGGAGAATCGCGGGTTTGAAGAGCTGGATAACTGTATTGTCACACCTCATTTGGGCGCCAGCACGGAAGAAGCTCAGATCGAAGTGGCTGTTGATGCTGCGGCTGAACTGGTTGATGCCATACGAGGCACTCAATTACGCAATGCCGTTAATGTGCCCGGCCTGGATAAGACTCTGCCGGATATTGTCAAGAAATATCGCGGGCTGGCCGAACGGCTGGGATTGACTATAAGCAGTATCGCACCGGGTTCTGTGAAAAAGGTGGAAGTGACCTATCGCGGCGATATTGCCGGGCAGGATACATCTGCCGTGACTACCAGTTTCTGTGTAGGCTTTTTGCAGAAGCATTTCGAAGAGCCGGTCAATGTTGTCAATGTGCCGTTATTGGCCCGTCAGCGAGGATTGAGTATCGATGAGGTTAAAAATCCCGATGCCCGGGATTTTGCCAGTACCATGGCGGTCCGGGTGGTGACGGAGCAGGTTGATCGAAAAGTGATCGGCACAATTATTGGCAAGCATATCCCGCGGATTATTGGTATTGACGACTATAGTCTGGAAGTGACGCCGGAAGGCACGATTATGATTATCTTTAATGACGACCGGCCGGGAGTTATCGGCGCCGTGGGCACGATCTGCGGCAAACACAAGCTCAATATTGGCACCATGGGTGTCGGCCGGATCAAGGAACAGAACCGGGCCGTACTGGCGATTGACCTGGATGAAGCGCCTGACGCGGATGCCATTAAGGAATTTCAGCAGCAGGATTTCGTCAAGGAAGTATTCGTATGCCAGTTGCCCGGCAGTAATAGTTAAAGAGAAGGTACAGAGGATTCCAAGGAAATATCTGTCGCCCTGATGTCCTTTAGAGTTTAAATCGTTATTGAAACATGTAAACATATAAGAAAGAACACTCTAAAACGTGAACTCTCAGCGCATTATTCGCATAAGAGAGTTATCGAGAAATATGGCGTATAGTCACAGTGGCTGTGTTTGAAATCTTATTTTTTCATTCCTTAATTTAGGGAAGGAGAGTTACCTGTGAGTGATGAGATCAAACAGGAAGAAGTGCTAAATCGTTGGATGGTTGTTGTTGGAGCGATATTAATCCAGTTATCTCTGGGAGCAATTTATGCCTGGAGTGTGTTTACCAAAAAAATCACTATACCTGTTGAAGAAGGTGGTGAATATGGATTTTCTGCCGGCCAGGCGGCCGGGATATTCTCTGCCGGTCTGGTTATATTTGCTCTGGTAATGCTTTTTGCCGGACGCTGGCAGGCCAAAATCGGCCCCAGAAAAGTCGCTATCCTCGGCGGTCTCGTTCTGGGTCTTGGTTATGTTCTGGGCGGTTTCTTCGGCAAAACCTTCCCGGCACAGTTTGCATGTATCGGTATATTGGGAGGCGCCGGTATAGGTTTGGCTTATGTAGTACCGATTGCCGTGGGCATTAAATGGTTTCCCGATAAGAAAGGATTAATCACCGGACTGGCAGTAGCCGGATTTGGGTTTGGCGCCACGATCTGGGTCAAGCTGGCAGGTAGCTGGTTTGGTGGATTATTGAATACGACAAGTCTATTTGGTCTTCCGGGTGTGCAGAGTGTGTTTATAATATACGGAATTACATTTGCTGTTCTGGTTTTATTAGGCAGTATAGTCATGGTGAATCCACCGGAAGGTTGGAAACCCGCCGGCTGGGAGCCCCCGGTAGCCGGAACTGTTACAGCCAATGCCAGTGGGGCAGTGGATCTTACTCCCGCACAAATGTGCAAGACACCTCAATACTGGGGATTAGTCTTAATGTTTACGGGCTCGGCATCAGCAGGACTTATGGTTATCTATTGCATCAGGTTGTTCGGAATAGACAGTCTGCAAGCCAATATTGGAAGTATGACGGCAGAAACTGCCGGGAAAATTGCCGGAACGGCGATGGCCTGGTAT
The DNA here is from genome assembly GCA_016930295.1 of Sedimentisphaerales bacterium. Lineage (GTDB taxonomy): Bacteria > Planctomycetota > Phycisphaerae > Sedimentisphaerales > SM23-30 > JAFGHE01. Next base: position 29,068 of record JAFGHE010000020.1, on the reverse strand, counting down.
GCGATTCTTAACGGCCTGGGCCGAATCATCTGGGGGACGGCATCCGATAAATTGGGTCGTAAACTGTCACTTTTTCTGATGTGTCTTATACAAGGTATCATGATGCTTATGTTTTTTAAAGTAGGAGCTACCGAGGTCGGATTGATCGTGGGCGCCTGTATTATTGGATTTAACTTTGGCGGAAATTTCGCCCTGTTTCCGGCGGCGACGGCCGACTTCTTTGGCAATAAAACCGTAGGCCAGAATTATCCCTGGGTGTTCCTGGCTTATGGTGTGGCTGGCATCGCCGGACCTCAACTGGCGGGATACTTCAAGGACCGGGCCACGGATGTCAGTGCCTGGTCAACGCCGTTTATGATAGCCGGGATCGCCTGCCTGGCGGCCGCGGCGCTGGGGCTGTTTCTGAAATCGCCCAAGCACGATTAAGTCATATTATTCATGTGAATGCAGGGGTGGGTCTCGGCCCACCCTTTTTTATATAAGGATAGGCTGGAAAAGAGATGGCAGCATTACCATGAATAAGCATTTAACAAAACAGATGATAATCAAGATAAAAAGATAACCATGGTGGACAATGGCAACGCCATAGCCCGCTACACGCAGACAGCAGAAGAGGACGGATATCAGCTTCATATTGTCTTCTGGGAGATTGCCCATCCGCTACCACCCGAACATCTTCGTTTGGCTATTTTTTCCTACACGATTTTACACTCACAGAAAGATAAGCCCTGTTTCGTAGCGGAAATCCAATTGATAGATGAATGCCTGCAAAAAGCAGTTTTTGCCGATGTGCTGGGGCAATAAGCATACTCCCAAGGAAAAGAAAATGAAAATCCTGTGAAGTAGTTCGGAAAATATTACAATTGTTATATGTAATAGGATAATATTAAGTACCTAAAGATAAAACTCATCGGCGTGTAAAAGGAATGATGTTTAAATAGCAGAAGTGATATCAGGAATATATTTATTTTTATGTGGGGAGTAAGTTATGAGGATACCTTCTTTTTGGGCCAAAGGGACTTATAGGAGGATAAATGATAGGGGGCAGGAATGTTCTTGCTGGGTATGGGGTTGGTCTTTTCATTCTCTGACAGAGGCTAAAGAATATGCAGCGGAAAGAGCCCGATGGGTGTTTAATACGATGAGTGCCGGGCACCAGCCGGATTCATATGATTATCTTGAACATCCATTACGGGAGGAGATCATTGAGTCGTTTGTTCAGGGCAAAGAAGAGATCGCTGTAATTACCAGGAACCGATACGGATCACTGATTCTCAATTCAGCCTCGGTATGCTTTATCGAAAGTTAACGGAGAAACAGGAATGTTTCCGGGCGCGTCTGACTCCCAAGCCCTGGCGTTGTGGATGTACAAGACCACCGAACCGATTTCCCTGGGATACCCCTGAAGCAGAACAGGCTTATCGGCAGTGGCAACAACAGTATGAAAATAAGTCGCAGGCCTATGCGACCTGCCGGCTGCTGGAATGTTTTGGTGAAATAGTATCAAATGAGTGTATCGACACTATTATCAATATCCATGATCAATACACGTGTTCCCGGCCGGGGGCTATACTGGCATGAGGGAGAGAATTTAATTAGTCGTCCTTTTCTGTCTGGATGACATTGAAGAGGTTGCGGCGGTGCCAGTTTTCCCAGATGTTCAGGCCCAGGATGCGTACACCGGTCCAATAGGCCTGATCTTCCAGTGAGCTGATACTGAGGAGGTTTTTAATATTTTTTTGTATTTCGTGGCGATATTTATCTTTGAGTGCCAGGGTAATAGTACGATGGTTATAGGTAAACGAGACTTTAACTTCATTCGGATCGATGGGGCCTTGCGAGAACAGAGCCCGGCCGGGCGTGCAGCCGGTGGCCACGATGATGCCGTCGTTGAGACAGCTTACCGGTGGCTGGGGGGGCACATGGGAGACAACCTGCATTTCATGCTGAGGCGCATTTAAGAGTTCCATGGCGTAGAGCCCCATTTTTACTCCGATTACAGAGTAGGCGCCCAGATGTTCGTGCAGTTCGTTCATAATAAGTTGGGCGAACCATTCGGTTTCACTGTTTTTCGAGATAATGCGGTCCATTCGTTCCCGGACATCCGGGCGCAACACCGAAGCCGGCAGAGGGTCGTCAGCAAATACGACATGTGGTTTGTGTTGCCGGCCTTCGGCAATATGTTCCGCGAAACATTCCGCTATATTGGCATTCTTAGTTGGTATCAGTATACTCTCATCTTCCGTCGGTTCAAACAGGGTTGGTTGAATCACATAAATGAAGGCCAGTTCATCGTAAAAACTCAGTTGGGTTACATAATGTTCACGTACAGGGTCAGGTGCCAGTAACTTTCGCAGGAACTGTTCACCTATGGCTGTGTTTGGTCCGAAGTCCGTTAGTTCGGTTTGCCAGGCAGCCGGTTTGCGCGCGGTCTCGCCTTGTGGCGCTATAAAAGTCAGAGGGATACCTGACTGACGAACGACCTCATAAGCCTGTGGATCGTAGCGGAGGTTCCAGCTTCGCTCGGTCTCGGGCCGGCCGGGGATGATTATTTTTGAGATACCGGTTTTAATCTCAGGGCCGGCTTGCAGGGCGACCGCCAGGTTGGTCAGGGGGCCTAAGGCCAGAATAGTGGTTTGTCGGCCGGTTACGGTATAGGCCTCAGGCTTGAACGAATGGTAGGTATGTCGTTCGACTTCCTGTGATAATGCCGTTGTCAAGGCATTTTGCACAAAATCGCGAAAGGGAGGCGCCGGTATCGGTTTGAGAGGTTGGGTCGGTTCGTAGAGCATTACATCGGTGCGGTTGAATTGCCAGAGGATCCGGGCCAGGAAATCAGTACACATTGTGCCTTCGCAGGCGCCGTCAACGGCAACAACGGCGGCGACTTTGACATCGGAACTCTGTAGTATCAGTGCCATGGCAGCGGTATCGTCAAGGCCCAGGTCGGTATCAACAATAATGAGTGGCTGCTCATTGGTAATTTCGTGGGCCCTCAGAGGCGCCACAGGTGCAAAGATAAGGACAGTAATCAAAACAAATACCGGTATTAATGAATGTTTCAGGTTCATGAGTCTGATTTCCTTTTTTACATATCTTAAAATGTGCCGATGTGTTCTCCTTTGGACAGTCTGATGCGGGTAAGCAGGCCTTTATTTTCGCGCGGGTCATACCAGGTTCGGCTGGGTACCGGATAGTGCATGGACACTATATCCGGGTCCTGTTCGTTAAAGTCCGGCCCTAAACTGAAGATCGCCCAGGTGACGGGCGAGGTTTGGGGATTGCTGTAAAAGGAACCCTCCTCTTTTTGGGCGTCCGGGAATCCTTCCGGCACCCAGATGGCGGACCTGTTGGGCAGGACGTAGTTGGCCTGGTTGATAATCAGGCCGCCGGGCGCCACATATTTATAGGTGTGTTCGGGATTAAATCGGTCTTCCATGTTACTTGACATCGGGCCATAGACGTCCGGCCGTTCGGGAAGATAATCACCTTTAACCAGTTCGTCCGGCAGTTGATGGTAATGAGCCGGGTCCATACAGGACCTGCGCGTCGGGGGATATTTGTCTTTATTATCCAGTCCGTAGGCCTCCAGGGCCAGTCCAATCTGGTAAAGTTCGGAGTTGACGGTCACAACTCTGGCCTGGAGGCGGGCCGTGTTTAAGGCCGGCAGCAACAGGCTCAGGAGCAGGGCAAGTATTGCCATCACAACCAGAAGTTCAATTAGAGTAAAACCATTCTTTTTCAAGGAACTCCCTCGAAACCTATTTCTCGATACATGCAGGCCTGTCAGTAACAATCAGCAACTCCGGGGGCCGTCTTCAACCAATCTGCCGCGTATTCGATAAAGTCCGACAGGTCCACGGTTCCGTCGCCGTTAATGTCGCCGGAGAGATTACCGCGTTGATAACCGCGGTCCCTTAAGACCAGGCCGTTTCCATCATAATTGGGTACCCAGATGCGGTATCCCCCGGTATAAGGATCTGAATTATCTTCCTGGTCTAGGATGCCCACGACATCGAAGGTTTCCACCAGATTGTTTGTGCCTTCCTTTATCCCCGTGCCGCGACCCAGCAGAACGGGAAAGGTTTTAATCCCATTTGTGATGGTCAAGGTGGCGCCGGGAGCCCAGTCGTTCGGGTCAACAAAAGATACGCTGTTGATGCGTATCAGACGGGACTGATAATACTCGCATCCACTCTGCCGGGTTACATCAAAAATGAACTGGTCGGAGACGTCTTTCAGTTCATTCAGGGTAACCACTTCCGGCTGCGGTAATCCCGCGCCCGGCTCCAGTAATTCGAGTGTGAAGTCAAAGAAGGGGTCTTTGCTGTGAGTTTCATTGATATTGTTTTTGCCGTTGAAAGGTATGAAGTACCCGGATACTCTGATACGATCACCAGTATTAAAAAGGTATCCGGTGGTTTCATCATGATTGATACGGCATAACTCGCTGAGCCATTCGGCTTCCGAGTAACTTTCTTCCGGGGGGTTGCCCGGCAGATTGCCGTATTTCTGACCTATCCATACAGCCGTGCCGGCATGGTCCGTTCCTTCGCCCTGGATATAAATCTGCCACATGGCTCCCATAAAGCCTGTGGCGTTCGGTTCGGGGTCAAGAATTTCTTCCGGAGAATTCAGGATAATGCCTTCCAGTGTAACCGGGGGCAAGCCGGTATAGGCCGATGACCCGTCGGCCAGGACTGCCTGGAAATTTTCATGAGTGTCGGCCAGAGAGAGGTTGACTTCGGCCAACAGAAGCGAGAGGATGCAACATATGTTTTTCATTGTCCAAACCCTTTCCTTTGCTATAATATCCATTAAGTATCCGGCTTGCCGGCATGGAAACCAGGGCGCCGGTAAATTCATCCGATTTTTATAAACGGCACAAATCAGTATTACGAATATTTAAATTGTAATACCAAAAAATATGTCCTGCAAGCAAAAATCGTGAAATTTTATCTGTCCTGACATTGAATCCGTCATCTTTCAGGATGGATATTATGGATTACAGCCGTCAGGGCGGCCCTTTGGATTGAGTGGTAGTAAAGGAGTTGACCATGTCTGACCTTGTGCGTTTTACCGTTTCCGTAGAGAAGCCCTTGTTTGATAAATTAGAGAAGCTGGTTGAGGATAGTGACTACCTGAGCCGTTCGGAGTTCGTCCGCGATCTGGTACGTGATTACCTGGTTGAAGAGGAATGGCAAAGCAGTAAAGTGCTTCTGGGCACTATTACCCTCGTTTACGATCATCACAGCCGGGGGCTGAATGAAAAACTGACCCGGCAACAGCATCATTTTACGGGTCAGGTGCTGGCTACCACCCATATTCATCTGGATGAGCGTATGTGTGCCGAGATGATCATGGTGCGCGGGCGGGGTAAGGACATCAAGGCCCTGACCAACCACCTGCAGCGTGAGAAAGGGGTATTGCATGCCCGCCTTGCCCTGAGTACCACAGGCAGCAGGTTACGCTGACTGCGAGATACAGATAATGCCCTTTTGTTAAGGGACGGCCCGGAAGACCTGAGTGGAGTAATTATTCAAGTCTTCCGGGCCGGGTAAATTACAGAATAATCCTGTAATTAGGATTATGTTTATCCCACTCAGGCGGATACTTCGCTTAAAGGTATCCCCAAGGCGTCGGCGACACCCTTTCCATAGGCCGGGTCGGCTTTCAGGCAGTTGCCGATGTGACGAATCTTAATCTCCTTGGGGGCATCACCCATGGCACGAGCGGTGTTTTCGAAGAGAACCTTCTGTTGTTCGGGATTCATCAAGCGGAACAGTGCCCCGGGCTGGGAGTAGTAATCGTCATCATCTTCGCGATGGCTCCAGTGATCGGCGGCCCCATGGAGAGCAAGCGGAGGTTCGCGGAACTCAGGCTGTTCCTGCCACTGGCCATAACTGTTGGGCTCATAGCCCAGGGTTCCGCCGTGGTTATCATCCACACGCATGGCGCCATCACGATGAAAGGTGTGGACCGGACAGCGTGCCCGGTTTACCGGAATGAGGTGGTGGTTCACTCCCAGACGATATCGCTGGGCATCACCATAGGAAAAGAGACGGCCCTGCAGCATCTTGTCCGGTGAGAAGCCAATACCCGGCACGATGTTGGCCGGATTGAAGGCGGCCTGTTCGACCTCGGCAAAGTAATTCTCCGGATTCTTGTTCAACTCCAGTACGCCTACATCGATAAGCGGATAGTCCTTGTGCGGCCAGACCTTGGTCAGGTCGAAAGGATTGAATGGGAAGTTAGCCGCTTCCTTTTCCGGCACAACCTGTATCTTCATGTTCCACCTGGGAAAATCGCCCTTTTCGATACTTTCGAAGAGGTCTCGCTGGTGGCTTTCCCGGCACTTGCCGATAATCTGCTCAGCTTCCGCGTCGGTGAGGCACTTAATTCCTTGTTGGGTTTTCAGATGAAACTTGATCCAGAACCGCTCGTTTTTGGCATTAATCAGACTGTAGGTGTGGCTGCCGTAGCCATTCATGTGCCGATAGGACAACGGAATACCCCGTTCGCTCATGGTGATGGTTACCTGGTGCAGGGCCTCAGGGAGATTGGTCCAGAAGTCCCAGTTATTGCGGGCACTGCGCAGGTTGGTTTTGGGGTCTCGCTTTACCGCATGGTTAAGGTCGGGAAATTTAAGCGGGTCGCGCAGGAAAAACACCGGGGTGTTGTTACCCACCAAGTCCCAGTTGCCTTCTTCCGTGTAGAATTTCATCGCAAAACCGCGAATGTCACGCTCGGCATCGGCTGCGCCCCGCTCACCAGCCACCGTGGAGAAGCGAACGAATAATTCGGTTTTCTTACCAACCTTGGAGAAAATCTTCGCTTTGGTGTACTTGGTGATATCATGCGTGACGGTGAAGGTTCCGTAGGCGCCCGAACCCTTGGCGTGCATGCGACGTTCGGGAATCACTTCCCGGTCAAAGTGGGCGAGTTTCTCCAGGAACCAGACATCCTGAAGCAATTGCGGGCCGCGGGGTCCCGCTGTCATCACATTCTGGTTGTCAGGAACAGGCGCTCCGACATTGTTCGTAAGTTTTTTTTTCATGGTTAACTCCTTTCTGAAATAAATTATAAGGTTATGGTTTAAATTGTGTCGGGCTTCCCACCTCTAAAGGAAGTGAGATGTCTATTTTTTCTTTCGGCGTCCGCGCAGGACGACCTGATACTCACGGACTTCAAAATCCTTAAGCGAATCTTCGCCCTTCACTTTCAGGGCGTCCCAGGGGATATCATGAATTTCGTCGGACTCCTCATCAATGAAATGATGATGGGGTTCGACACACGGGTCAAACACGACTTTTCCTTCTTTGATAATCTGTGTTTTCAAAACGCCTTTCTCCACCAACAGATTCAACGTATTATAGACCGTAGCCCGCGATACGGTGGGATGGTCTGTTTTGACTCTTTCCCAGACTTCATCCGCCGACGGATGGGACCCGGCATCAAGAACGGCCTGGGTCGTTGCAATCCGTTGCGGCGTAGGTTGAATCTTATGCTCCTGGAGTAGTATTAAGATATTCTGCATGTCAATTTATACTATGTCTAAAGTTAAACAAAGTCAAGAAAGGGACCGATTTTATTTTCCAATTCAAATTTTGGATTTAGTTAAAATTTCTGGAAGATAAAGCGGATTGGTTTCTGGTTGATATCAATCAGCAGATACCGGTAGTCGCTGGGGTGGAGTATGCAGATCACCAGGCCTGACTGAAATGAAAATCTTACTTATTCCGCTTTGTAATGGATGACGCAAAGACAGAACACGACCTGAGCTTTGCCCAGGCCGTATTTTCTGTTTTGGCATACGAAATACAGGCGTAATCCTGATTCAAAAAAACTTCCAGAACTAAAACTATTTGTGGGGGCACTTTTTCAGACAAAGGAACCAGTCCAGGCAATGAATATCTTTGCCGGACTGTTCAACGCGTTCCTTTGCCGCTCCACATGAGCCTGGCGGAGGAACGATCACGTCATCACCGGGTTGCCAGTTGGCGGGGGTGGCAATGCCATGCTCGTCGGAGTGCTGCATCGCCAAAAGAATCCGCATGATTTCATCCATGTTCCGGCCGTTGCCCAGGGGATAGGCCAGAATCGCACGTACGATGGCCTTAGGATCAATCATAAAAACAGATCGCACCGCCTGAGTGGTACTGGCGGCCGGCTGGAGCATGCCGAATGCCTTTGCCACTTCCATGGTCAGATCGCTGATGACAGGGAATTGTACTTCCACGTCTTTCATGTTCTTATAGACGATTTTCTCCTTGATGGTTCTCAACCAGGCAATGTGACTGTAGGTGCTGTCAATCGAAAGACCGAGTAATTCACAGTTGAGACGCTTAAAGTCTTCCGCCATGGAGGCAAATGTCATAAATTCGGTGGTGCAGACCGGCGTAAAATCCGCCGGGTGCGAAAAGAAAATCACCCATTTGCCTTTATAATCCTCGGGGAACCGGATGAGTCCCTGTGTCGTTTCCGCCTCAAAAGAGGGGGCCTTTTCTCCGATCATCGGAGGTTTTTGTTGCTCTTCCATATTTTTGTTTCTCCTTTCATGTTTAAGTGATTACTAACTTTACTATTTTTTATATATATACTCATTGCTTATTTCAGCGTTGCCTGGACATGCTGCTCCTGGGTCATACCGACCGGCATCCCAAAGCCGGTGGTTAGAGTTTTCTTATCATTTGCCATGGCCATCTCTTTATGTTTATAGCTTAATTCTAATCCAAATCTGGTAATCCGAATGTTTTTCTACCTGCATTGGGATAGAATGGCGGTTTTCACTTCATCTTTTCTATTTCCTCCTCCACCTCCTGTGCTCCCTCCTCGTAGAATTTCTGCTCATCAGGGGCAAGTTCTTTTAATAATCTCAGGAATTCACCTGCATGTACCCGTTCCTCATCAGCGATGTCTTTGAGGACTTCCTGGGCCAATTTGTTCTCCGTTGATTCCGCCAACTGCATATATAGTTGAATTGCTTCATATTCTGCAGCAATCATGAAGCGAATCGCACGAATTAATTCCTCTTTACTGATCTTTTTGTCCTTCGCTAATCCCGAAAATGGTGTTCCGAATTCTGGCATTTTAATATCCTTTCTTTTTTCATGTCAGCATTGTTATAATTTACGCCGGTATCGATTCGTACCAACGATCCAGCCAGGCTGATTTTTCATCAAAAGGGTTTGTCCGCATGGCGAACAGGAAGAAATAGGGGTAATGTTCCTGAGTATATTGCATATAATGTAACCATTGGTTTATCAAATTATTGTAGGCACGTTCAATATCCACTTTGGTGTGTTGTTTATCTTCCTCTGACATGGCGTCCAGGTCCCTGGCCGCTAATTCTTCAGCAATATGGAATATGGACATCAGTGTCCGCGTAAAGGTTTCGTGTTCCAACAGATTAGGATTTTGCAGCATATTGACGAGAAAAGTTCTTTTTTCCTTCAAAAACTTAGACAGTATGGCTAAATTGACCTTATCTATTTCAATATCCGCCTTATAATTCTTAAGGGCTTTGAAAGCCGGCTTAAAATCCAGTTCACAGCAGTCATTTTTATCCGTGATATAGCCGTGAATCTGAGGCAGATTCCTGTCGAAATTTGACAGATAAACCAGAAGATGCTTGCCGAATTCGCTGAAGAATATCTCGATAACCATATTGAGTTTTTTGAGATGACTGCGTTTTTCCCATTCATTAAGCAAATGGTGTATAATGAGAGTTACCATGAGAACTTCTATAAAAACAAACGCAATGTCTCCGATCAGGTAGATGAATATATGGTGGGCATCACGGAATATTAAATAATGAATGAAGTAAAAGGCCGTCGATAACAAAATCATCGCGATTCCCGCAATAATTTTCCAGTTGAATTTATGCATCGTCTTTTCCTTTCCGAACAGATTGTAAATTCATAGTCTACCTCAGACAGATTTCCGCGAACCTTAAGCAGGCGACGGATCAATCCTTTTCTTGGTGTTTGTACAGGATGACCTGATACTGACAGACTTCATTGACCGGCTCGACACCCAGAACGACCTGGGTTGTAGCTATACACGGCGGCATTGGCGAAATCTTATGTTCCTGGTGTAGTGTCACAATATTAGCCATCTCAATTTATACTAGGTCTAGAATTAGACAAAGTCAAGAAAGAGGCGCATTTTTCCCTATTTTATTTAGGTGTTTAATCTGTAACCAGAAAAAGTGAGTGTTTCCACATTTAAATCAGAGCAAATGAAGATCTCTCTATAAAGGGCTCTAACAATTTAAAAGAATTAGACTTAAGAAAGTTCTTCACCACATTGATACTAAAGGATTAATTCTCTACTTTCCTGAAAATAATACGACTTGAAGCTTTAAAAAAGTTTTTTCTTTGGTAAAACCCAAAAAAACTAAAAATTTAGTTGATACGGTTTAATTTGTAGTTTATACTTACGGTATCATGAATAAACTCACGCAAGCGGAAGAACGGATTATGCAAATCCTGTGGGAGATGGAAAAAGGGTTTGTAAAGGATATCCTGGAGCAATTTCCAGAGCCTAAACCGAACTATAATACGGTTTCGACCATTACGCGAATCCTGGAGAAGAAGGGCTTTGTGGATCATAAGGCGTATGGGAATTCTCATCAATATTATCCGCTCATTACTAAAGACGAATACAAGCAGACCTATCTCCAGGAAATCCTGCAGGATTATTTTGGTAATTCGTTTACGAATCTGGTCAGTTTCTTTTCCGAGCACCAGGACCTGGAGGTGGATGAGGTGGAGGAAGCGTTACGCTTACTTAAAAAACTCAGGAAGCAGGCTCAATGAGCTCCGGATTTTTACTGTATTTAGGAAAAGCATGTATAGGCACATTCATTTTCTACAGCCTTTACTGGTTGTTATTTAGAAATGACACCTTTCATCACCTCAAACGGTTTTATCTGCTGGCCGGGCTGTGTTTATCCTTAATAATACCATCATTGACCATTCCTGTTTATGTGGATAGCCCCATCATATCCACCGTTATCCCTGCCTACACGTATACTCCGGTACCCTCGATAACGATGACAGGTGCAAGTGGATCAGATCTGATCGAGGGTAGTAATGGACCGACGGTTGTTTCAAACCCGGAAAAAATCGTTTTTTCATGGCAATCTCTGAAATCACCCCTTTTACAAGTGTTGTTTACTGTTTATTTAGCGGGTGTATTCCTGTTTCTGGTCAGGCTGATCATGCAACTGGCGCAAATCCGGCAGTTGATCCGAAAAAATGCACGTCTTAATGTGTGTGGTCATGCCGTAGTGACAGTTTCAGAGAAAGTAAGTCCATTTTCCTTTTTTAGTACTATCTTTCTTAACCCTGATGAATGCCCGGAAAATGAACTGGCCGGGATTATTGCACATGAAGATATTCATATCAGACAATGGCATAGCGTTGATAATCTTTTTTTGGAATTAATCGGTATGGTCCTCTGGTTTAATCCGATGATGAGATTTTACCAGAAGGAAGTTCGCCTGATTCATGAATATCTGGTGGATGCTGAACTAACCCAAAAGGATTTTGATTCCGAGGATTACCAGGCGCTGCTGTTGAGACACTGCATTTATCCCGGCTCATTTGATCTGGCAAGTACCATGAATCTGCATCCTGTCAAAAGGAGAATTTTCATGTTGAACAAATCCAAATCCCCTAAATGGATGAGATTAAAGATCGCATTGGTCTTGCCGGTTTTATTGCTTTTGTGCAGTACGTTTTGTTTTAGTTACCTTCCCACCCCTGCCCATACTGTTATGGCTGGTTCGATCAATCGGGAGAATCTTATGCATAATAAAACCCATAATAACCAGGTCCATCTGGAAGAAGCGGAAAATATGTTTTATCAGATTGTAGAGGATGTCCATACCAAAGTCTGGCAGCAGCGCAGCTATATTTGTGTGCAGTTGGCGTGTATGCAGGCGGCCGGCTGGCGGGATATCGATTATGAAACCCTGATGCCCATATCCGGTTTTGGAGCCGCATTTGGATATCATCCGAAGGAGAAATTCTGGGCTCATTATGTGCCGCCGCCGGGTACCGATGACCGGATTGGCGCGGCCACCGGATTTGGCTGGGAATGGCAGCAATTTACGGATATTGAGGACTACTGGCAGGCGCTCAAGGAATCGATTGACAGCGGCCGGCCGGTCCATGCCCCTTATCTGGAGGAAGTCATGTTTGTGGGTTATCAGGAGGCAGATAAAAAGAGCAAACGCAGAATCCGGCCGGTGGACTGGCTGGAAATCGATCGCGGGACCTGGTGGTCCTGGAAAGAATTTGAAAAATGGTTCAAAGAATTTGGCCGCCATTTCGGTCATTATACTCAAAAAGTTCCCACGATCAGTGAGAAAGAAACGGCGATAGAAACCATGAAAACATTGGTCCGACTAGCCTGTTATGATCCCCGTCGGGATGACCCGAAATATGCAGAGGTTAAGTGGGGTCTGGAGGGAATCCGGGCGTATGCCAATGATATTGCGAATCTTACCCTCAAAGCAGGGGATTTTGACGGCGGCTGGGTGGGCTGTTATAACATCTATCCGCAATGGACGGCCAGAATATTATCGGGAAAATATCTGGAAGCTAAAGCGGATCTGTTCCCGGATGCCATTAAACAACAGATGTTGGCAGCCGCTCAGGAATATTACGCGGCGCACCAGGCCTGGCAGCAATGGGAATCACACCTGGGTCGGGCCGGCAAGGGGCCTGATAACGGATGGCGCACAACCGAACACCGCCTGGCCGGCGCCCAGGCCGTGTATAAAGCTCTCGAACATGAAAAAAAAGCCGTGGACCTGATCCAAAAAATCCTACCAGAGTTGGAGAATGTACAGGATTAATCTCCTGTCCTTTAATATGTATGTACATACAAAACAATAAGGTATTCATACAAATTATCGTGTTTTTGACATGCCAAAAAATTCGCTCACCAGATAACATTACGTAAATACTTTAAATTAAAACAGTTACGAATCGATTTTTTAGTAAACCACTTCTTGACAGTTTGACGATAGATGCTATAATTCGTGATTCGTGTGGTTTGGCTCATCAAAAGAGCCTGGGCACAACGATCCCCGATAGCTCAATCGGTAGAGCGAGCGGCTGTTAACCGCTAGGTCGTAGGTTCGAACCCTACTCGGGGAGTTTGGTAAGGCGTTGTAAGTAAAACGCTTACAGCACCTCTTAAATTAATTCATGAATTAACGGTATTTATTTCTACGCAGTATCTACGCAGAATAAGTGTTTTAGTGTGTACTTGGTGTCTGATTAGAGGGGGAGGAAGGTGGTTGTAAGAGCATTCTGCGTAGAAGAATATCCCTTTTAAACTGCTTCCAAATGCCTCATCATCAGAAGCATTGTGCATACTATCAAGGGAGTGATTTAGACAGCCATACTTGGTAGACTGTTTTTACCCATTATAGACTATTCAAATTGGCACTTATGGTCTATATGACCTGAAAACCGAAAGGAATGCAGTTATGCACATACTATGGGGAGTTTTGATTATCTTAGCGGGTTTATTCCTGATGATTTGTGGAAGTTTGAAGAGTGATTTTGTTATCTATCGCCTTTTGGTTGCTCGCTCTAAAATACTGTGGGGCAAGCATGTTTATCGCTTCCACCAGATTACAGGGGTTATCGTTATCATTTTCGGAGTGTTGGTAGCCCTCAATATCATCTGAATCTACTGAGATTCAATGAGCGTAATGCTGGCAGGTCCTGTCTCTTCCTCGGTCTTATCCTGACCCTCTTATGATCCCCATTGTCAAGAACCTTTTCGAGTTCTGGCCTGTCGAAACACAATCGACCAGAGATTTTCTACAATGCTCTGACTTCCCCAAATCTAGCCAATTTCTATTGAAGAAAATTTGAGATAGGTTTATACTGAGAATTATCTCAGTATTTATTAGCTTTTGAATAACTCTACGAAAAGACATTCTGCTATGAAAACCAAGTTATTGTTATCCATCATTGTCATACACATCCTGATTATCTTCTCTTATGGTTCCAACCCCCCTTTAGAAGATAGAATGCAGAAGATTCTTGACAAGGGAATCAGTAAATATGGAGCAAGAGGTGTTTCAGCTGCCGTCATATTCCCTGACGGGAATGTCTGGACCGGGGTCAGTGGAATATCCTATGATACCGTAGCCATTGAACCGGACATGCTCTTTGCAATTGGAAGCGTCACTAAAAATTTTGTTGCAACATTGACATTGAAACTTGCGGAAGAACAAATTTTATCGCTTGACGATCGATTATCAAAATGGCTCCCTGAATATCCTCACATCGACAGCAATATCACCATACGTCAACTCCTCAACCATACCAGCGGTATCTATATGTTCTGGGATAATCAGAAGATATGGGAAGACCTAATGAAAGACAGAACTAAGTTCTGGTCTCCAGAAGAGGTTCTGAGTTACATAAAAGAACCTGAGTTCCCAGCAGGTGAAGGTTGGCGTTACTCAAATACCAATTACTTGTTGCTTGCAATGATTATTGAGAAAGCAACTGATTCAACTCTATCCGCTGAATTCAAAAAGCGTTTCTGGGAGCCGTTGGGTATTGACAATGCCTATCTCTCTCAACAGGAAGATATCCCGGATAACCAAGCTCATATCTATGAGGAGTCAGATTTAACCTTTCAGCCAAGGGCATCACACGAAAGCATAACATTCGGATCTTCCGGAATCTTTACTACTGCTGAGAGTTTGGCACGATGGTCTCATGCTCTTTTTGAGGGTGAGATACTGCAACAACGATCCATGGATGAGATGCTGCAATTCGTTGAATTCAGAGAAGTTTCAAACATGAGAGCTTATGGTTTGGGAGTATCGCTTTATCCACGGAGTTTTTCCTCAGGGAAACAGGCAATCGGTCATAGCGGTGGAAATATTGGAACAACGACATATATGGTTTATCTGCCCGAACACAATGTAAGTATTGTAGTTATGATCAACGCCTTTCCAAACAAAAGTGCAGACTACATAACTAAAAAGTTGATTCGAGCAGTTCTTAGAGATCTCAATGCAATTGGCTTTATTCCCTATTTTGACTTTTTTCCAACAGGTTTAGGCCTGATCAGCATTACAGTAGCGGTAATAATTAACATCCTGCTTCATATAAGAAAAAAGAAAAGAAGGCAGCACAGCGTAACTTAGAAGCCCAAGTAAAGAATAGAAATAGTCCCTGCTTCCTCGGTCTCCCTCTGTTCCGCTTATGATCCCCATTGGGCCTCAATCATTTAGGCCCACCAGATTAAGGGCTTGCGTCACTCTTGCCCTAGACACACCCAAATGTTTGGCCAGATCTGCCTGGGTATTGATACCGTTTGTGCCAATGAGCTTATAAGGGAGAAGCAGGTGGAAACGGCATTTTGAAACCTCCATGTTTCCATAAAAGACTTCCTTGTCATTACTTATGACCTTTATCATCGGATTACCTGCTCAAAAACTTTACATAGTCGTAATATTTATAAAACTAGTATGGAAGTTGATGGGAGATGCGGTATTGTCGAGGAGTGCAACCACAAAGCGATTTGAAAGAAGCATTGAATCTGCTGAGTGAATTGAATCCGGAAGCATAAGCAATCTCAATGATTTTTTTGTTGGTGGTGACAAGCATACGTTGAGCATGCTGGACACGATGCTGAATCACAAAGTTATTCATCGTGACGCCAAATGTTTTTTTAAAGATATTGGCGGCATAATCAGGATGCAGATTGACTTGCAGGGCAATGTCAGCGAGGCAAATCCGCTTCGTATAGTTCTGTGAAATGAACTTCGCCATGGATTCGATCTTGTCAACGTTGTGCATTCCCACAGGTTTTGTTTTTCGGCTGCGCGGATTACGGATGGTTTGAGTTTCTTTTTTTTCCAGGTTTGCCGCCAGACGTAACAGGCGCGCCTTAATCTCAAGTAATACGATTTCATGGAAACTTGCTGACTTGCAATTGATATCCCTATACCATTGATCGAACAGGATTTTATCTGAATGCAAGGGTAATGAATCGTGATCCTGGATCAGATGTCCACTCATAATTCGTGTAACAAATTTCTCCGGTAAATTCCAGCTAAGCACCCAGGGAAGGGGAAGTGTTACAACGGTATAAGAGGTTACGTCTTCAAAATCAACTATTTGGTGGGGAGTGGTAGCCCAAAACAGAGCCGGTCTTGCCTCTTCCACGATAACCCGTTCCCCCCAGAATAGATAGGTGAGCCTGCCTTGCTCAAGATAATTTAACTCTACCTCGGTGTGTTTATCAGGCCGCTTCATGCGCATAGGCTCCCATCGCTCACAGGTGAAGCCGTAAGGAGTAAATTCTTTTCGCTGGTGATCAAAATGCTTCATAAATCTATATATATGATAAGTTTTTGTCAAAATCAAGGAAGAAATTGCCGTTTTCCTGTGATATATTTTGAAGTTCTAAGAACATATCTTTATTGGCTGTTGTGAAATAAGTATAACTATAGACGTGCGTTATGCTCAAGTATGAGGTATAAAATCAGACAAAGGCGGAATGGATATAGTAATATGTATATCGTAAACACTTATCGGAGAGTAATTATCCGGCCCCCAACAGGAAAGAATTAGAAAATGGGAGATCTTTAAAATGCAAGAACAGGGAAGGATAAAAATGTTTAGCAGGATAGCGGCCGTTCTGCTGGCTGGAGCAGCGATTGGTTCTTTGTGTTGTCTGTGCGGTTGCAAGAAGAAGATGGACGTACCTGATAGTGGTGTTGAAGCAGGAAAACAAAAGATTGGCATTGTTATCTCTACCCTTAACAATCCGTGGTTTGTTGTTTTAGGAGATACGTCCAAGCGGCACGCAGAGGAGCTTGGTTACCAAGCTACGGTTTTCGACTCACAAAACGATACCGCCAGAGAAACCTCACATTTCGAGAACATTATTGCCAGTGGTTATCAAGCGATCATTTTTAATCCGACGGACGCCGATGCTTCGATTATTAATGTCAAGAGAGCGAAAAAGGCGGGCATTCCCGTATTCTGCATTGACAGAGAGATCAACTCTAACGAAGATGCCACAGCACAGATTCTATCGGACAACTATTCGGGCTGTGTTGCCATTGGGGAATACTTTGTCAAGGAAATGGGTGATAAGGGAAAATATATTGAATTATTGGGCCTTTTAGGTGATAATAATACGTTTAACCGGTCAAACGGTTTTCATTTTGTAGTGGATAAATACGAAGGACTGGAAATGGTTGCGCAGCAGACCGCGGGATTCGATCGGACTAAGGCGTTTGATGTGATGAATACGCTGTTACAGGAGCATCCGGATATTGATGCGGTTTTTTGTGGCAACGATGCGATGGCTATGGGAGCATATCAGGCACTGGTGGGGGCCGGTAAAGCAGATACCGTAAAAGTATTCGGTTTTGATGGTGCCGCCGATGTGTTAGAATCTATCTCGGAAGGAAAGATCAAGGCGACGGGTATGCAGTTTCCCAAGCGGATGGCGCGAACGGCGGTCGAGTATGCCGATGCCTATATCAAGGGCAAACGTGATTTCGAGCAGAAGATACCTGTTCCTGTTGAACTGGTTACCATCGAAAATATCGACACATACGGGGACTATGAAAAGAAGAAAGTGGAATGAATAGACCGGTATCGTCAAGATGGATTCCGTGGTTTGTTGTTTGTTGCATTATCGGCGGCTTACTGGTGGTGTTTCCGCCTTTTCGCATGGTCAGCCTTGATTTGGCCAGGGAGAATGCACAGGCACAGGCTTTCAATCCCCATCGGTTCGCAGTTGAGTTCTGGCATAAGCAATTGATAAAGTCATTCGACAACGCATTCGAAGCAGAGAAGGTTTTCGATGCCATGCGCCGCGACCGCAAGGCTGCCAAAGAACAATACGCACGCGTTGTGGGTTTAGGCGGGCCTCATCATTATTTTCTTAAAGGTGCAGGCAAGGTTATTACTGTGGGCAAGCGAGAAGTAGAATTGTCTTTAGTCGGCAACGATGTTGACGGGGTAGATGTTGTTTTGGTGATTTCCATGATCTTTGGGAATGAAGTTCTAAATGCCACGGGACTGGTCAGTCGAAGCCAGTTTCCGCGGACCAATGACTTCAATGCAATCTCGGCGGAAGTGAACAAGATCGTGGAAACCGAGATTGTACCCGGCTTTCTGGAAAAGGCGGAGGTTGGCTCCATAGTGTATTTCGTTGGTTGTTCATTGAAGATTTCCGATGATGATCCGATACCGATTCCCATGCGCCTGGTACCGGTTAAACTGGAGGTCGAGTAGATGAATACCTCCGGGCATAAAAACCATGAATCGCCCGAGATCGTTCTTAAGATGCGGGGTATCGTGAAAACATTTCCCGGTATTCGGGCCCTGGATGGTGTGGACTTCGATGTTTACAGCGGTCAGCTTAATGCGCTGGTGGGAGAAAATGGTGCAGGCAAGTCAACCCTTATGAAGATTCTGGCAGGTGTTTACCAGCCTGATTCAGGTGAGATTTCGATTAATGGTTATTCGGTTACCTTCGACAATCCCCGCCAGGCACAGGCAGAAGGGATCGCCATTATTCATCAGGAATTGAATCTAATCCCATACCTGAGTGTGGCGGAAAACATTTTCCTGGGATGTGAGTTTTGCAATCGGCTCGGCATGATCAATTATAAGAAAATGCACAGCGAGACGAAAAGAATTCTGGACAAACTGGACCTTCATATCGATCCAGGCACTGTGGTATCATCCCTTCGGGTGGGCCAGAAACAGATTGTAGAAATAGCACGTGCTCTTTCGACCAACGCTAAAATCATCATTATGGACGAACCGACTTCGGCCATCAGTGAACATGAGATGGAAGTTCTTTTTGGTTTGATAGAGAGTTTGAAACGGCAGCAAGTAGCCGTAATCTATATCTCACACAAGCTTGATGAGCTATTCAGGATCGGAGATCGTGTGACGGTATTGCGGGACGGGCGACTGATCGGCGGCGATGTACTGAGTAATCTCAATCACGACGATATCGTACGGATGATGATCGGGCGCGATCTAAAGGATCTTTATAAACGAGATTCGTCCGTGACCGATAGGGAGGCCATGCGCGTGGAAAATCTCTGCCTGAAGCATCCTGGTCGTCCTCATGAGTGGCTGGTCGACCATGTGAGTTTTTACGTGAGACGGGGAGAAGTTCTAGGTATTTTCGGACTGATGGGATCCGGTCGGACCGAACTACTGGAGACAGTCTTTGGGCTGCACAGGAAATACTCGAACGGGGATGTTTATCTTGAGGGAAGAAGAGTATCGATACCATCGGCAACGGATGCAATCAAGGCAGGGATTGGGCTGGCTCCTGAAGATCGTAAAGATCAGGGACTGGTCCTGATGATGAATGTGGCCGAAAACATTTCGTTGGCAAGCCTGGAAAAGATTCAACGAATGGCATTTTTACGCGAGAGTGTTGAAAAAAAGATAGCGGATAAATATGTTGAACAATTGAAGATAAAGACTCCATCGCTAAAGCAAAAGGTGGAAAACCTCAGCGGCGGAAATCAGCAAAAAGTGATTTTAGGCAAATGGCTTGCGACCGAACCAATGGTATTATTACTTGATGAACCAACGCGCGGAATTGACATTAATTCCAAGAAAGAGCTTTATCAATTAATCGACGGGCTGACTCAAATGGGTCTGGCTATCGTTATGGTTTCTTCGGAACTTCCTGAAATACTGGGAGTCTCCGATCGAATTATGGTGATGTCAATGGGGCGTAAGACAGCCGAGTTCTCGCGCGCAGAAGCAAACGAAGAAGTAATTCTAAAGGCCGCTTTGCCCAGGTCAGCATAATAGGGAATGGAAATATGAGTGAAACGATAAATTTTAAAAAGCTGCTTTCACGTTTTCAATTACTCATTGTGTTGCTGGCCATGGTTTTAGTATTGGCCGTGCAAAATGAGAATTTTCTGACGGTTAAGAATATTGAGAATATTCTCCAGCAGATTTCCATTAACGTCTGTTTGGCGATCGGGATGACGCTGGTTATTCTCACGGGAGGGATTGATCTTTCTGTCGGATCGGTTCTGGGATTTTCGGGTATTGTAATGGCAGGATTCATGAAAAACGGCATTGAGATTCCCAGCGCTAATGTTCTTCTGAAATTTACGTTCCACGGAGCTGTGATTGCCGGATTGCTTACGGGGCTTGTCCTGGGCTTGTTCAACGGCCTGATGATTACAAAATTCAAAATACCCCCATTTATCGCAACCCTGGGTATGTTGAGCATGGCCCGCGGATGGACGAAGCTGTGGACTCGCGGCGAACCTATAACCAATCTGGGTAAGGGATTCGAAACAGTGGGATCGGGATCATTTATAGGAATTCCGATCATTATCTGGATTCCGATTTTTCTCATTGTGGTATTCATGATTGTATCACGGAAGACTCGATTTGGCAGACACCTATACGCAGTTGGTGGAAATGAGCAGGCAGCGGCACTCTCCGGTTTACGTGTCAATCGTATCAAAATGGGAGCTTATACTTTGTGTGGGCTGTTATCTGCCGTTGCCGCGTTGATTCTGACGGCGAGGTTGAATTCGGCGACCGTAGTAGCAGGTGAGACCTATGAACTGGAAGCCATTGCGGCCGTTGTCATCGGCGGAACTTCCCTTTCAGGTGGACGCGGTTCTATACTGGGTACCGTATTTGGATGTTTGATCATCGGAGTTTTGGCCAACGGTCTTGTCCTCATGGGAGTCAGGGAAGAACTGCAACTGGTTGTCAAGGGAGGTGTGATACTGCTGGCGGTGGCACTTGATAAGCTGCATAGTAGATAATGACACTATAATGAAGGAATTGACATGAGATTTATACAAAAGAAGATTACCTTTGGAATAATTGTAGGAACGCGTAATATTTTCAATGCACAACTTGCCTCTGTTGGGCGAACGCGATTGCTCTCGGTACTGAATGAACTGGGATTCGGTTATGTTATACCGGATGAAGATGCCACCCCGACAGGCGCCATCGAGACCCGCACCGATGCGAAAAAGTGCGCAGCGCTGTTTAAAACCAACAGAGATATTATTGACGGTGTCATAATCGCCTTGCCCAATTTCGGAGATGAACTGGGAATTGTTCAGACCCTGCAAATGGCACACCTCGACGTGCCGGTATTAGTTCAGGCAGATAACGATGAAATAGAGAAGGTCGATGTTAAAAGTCGCAGAGACGCTTTTTGCGGCAAACTGTCCGTCTGCAACAACCTGTATCAATACAATATACCCTTTACGGACACCACGGAACATACCTGTGATATTGACAGCGAATTGTTTGCCGGCGATATCAGGTATTTTGCGGCCGTATGTCGAGTGGTCAGGGGACTGCGAAACGCCCGTATCGGTGCTTTCGGAACCAGACCCGCGGCTTTTCAAACGGTACGATACAGCGAAAAAATCCTGCAGGCTTCCGGGATTACCGTCGTTCCGATAGATCTTTCCGAAATCATTGCGAGAGCACTGGCAATGGATCAAGCGGCATTGGCCGTCAAGGAAAAGCTGGCGATGATAAAGGATTATGGAACGATACCTTCGGATATTAATACCGAGTGTGTTCTAAGACAGGCTAAATTATCTGTTGTCCTGGATGATTTGATGGAAGAAAACGAACTCGACGCCAGTGCGATTCAGTGTTGGGAATCGGTGGAAAACAACTACGGTTGTGCGACCTGCCTGTCGATGTCGATGATGGGTGAAAGAGGCCGGCCCAGTGCCTGTGAGACGGATGTTACCGGGGCCGTATCAATGTATACGCTTTTGCTTGCCGGAGGCAATGTCCCGGCCCTGCTGGACTGGAATAACAATTATGGAAACCAGAAGGATAAATGTGTGTGTACCCATTGCAGTAATTATCCCCGGAGCTTTGCAGGCAGTGAGATCGAGATATCAAAACTGGATGTACTGGGAACAGTGCTTGATCGCGAGAAGTGTTTTGGAGCGATTAAGGGGAAAGTAGCACCTGGTCCCATGACGTTTTTCAGGATTTCAACTGATGATACCAAAGGGTGGATAAAGTCCTATCTGGGCGAAGGTCAATTTACGGACGATCCTTTCGGCATGGACGGCGGAATTGCCGTATGCCAGGTCCGTCGGCTCAGAGGTCTGTTGGGCTTTATGTGCCAAAACGGATTTGAACATCATGTCGGAATGGTACGTGGTCATTGTGCCCGGGTGGTCGACGAGGCGGTATCGAAGTATATGAAATGGAACCTTTATTATCATAACGGTGGAAACCATGAGTAATCAGTTCAAGCTGCAGCCAGCTCAGATTGTCGAAAAGGCAAAGGAGATTCGAAAGAAGATCATACATACCAATGTGCGCGCAGGGCAGGGACACACCGGCAGCGACCTGTCCGAAGTGGATATCCTTGCTTCTTTGTTCTTTCGCATTCTGAATATTCAAAAAGACAGGATAGACGATCCTGACAGGGATCGGTTTATACTCAGCAAGGGACACGGGGTATGCGGTCTGTATTGCACACTGGTCGAGGCGGGTTATCTGCCTGAAGAACTGCTCGATACTTACCTGCAGTTTGATTCTGATATGCCCGGCCATCCGGTTCGCCAGAAATGTCTTTTTGTCGAGCTGAATACCGGCGCACTCGGACATGGATTAAGCGTCGGCGTGGGATTGGCTTTGAGTGCCAAGAAGACAAACAGGCGGTTCAGGGTATTTGTGCTTACTGGTGACGGCGAACTGCAGGAAGGATCAAACTGGGAAGCGGCGATGAGCGGCGCCCATTTCAAACTCGACAATCTGGTGCTCATCGTTGACCGAAATACGCTGCAACTGGCCGATCGAACTGAAACTATCATGGGTCTTGAACCACTGGCCGACAAGTTCAGGGCCTTTGGTTTTGAGGTGTACCGGGCAAACGGCCATGACCCCGGGGATCTTATTGAAACGATCGAGAGTTTGGACATGCACAATGCCATGCCCAAAGCGGTGATTGCAAAAACTATTAAGGGGAAAGGTGTTTCATTCATTGAAGACCGGGCTGCCTGGCATCATCGGATTCCAAACGAAGCCGAGGTTTTAACTGCGCTGGAGGAGCTTGAGTAATGCACGAACAGAAACATGACCTGCGTGAAGCTATGGTGCAGTCGTTCATCAAGGCCGTTGACAGGGGTATCAATTTGGCTGTGGTGGTAAGCGATTCGACCAGCACATCCAAAATTAAACCCTTTGCCCAAAAGTATCCGGACAGACTGATCAACGTCGGTATTGCCGAGCAGAACCTTGTCGGAGTGGCCGCGGGCTTATCCCTGGGAGGTTTTGTAGCGGTAACGGCCAATGCTGCCTGTTTTTTGGTAGCGCGGGCCAATGAGCAGGTTAAAAACGATGTGTGTTACTCCAACACCAATGTCAAGCTTATCGGCCTCAATGCCGGAGTGTGTTATGGACCTTTGGCCGGTACTCATCATGCGATCGACGATATTTCCATTATGCTGGGGCTGGGAAACATTGTCATACTGGCGCCCTCGGATGCGATCGATACGGCCGCGATATTTGATTTTGCTCTGGAGTACGAAGGTCCTGTCTATATCCGGATGGACAGTGACAAACTGCCGGTTATCCATAACGAAGATTACCGCTTTGAATTGGGCAGGGCCAACCTGCTCAGGACCGGGACGGATATCAGCATTATGGCCATGGGATCAACGGCCCATGAGGCTTATTTTGCCGGGCAGGAACTGGAGGCGGATTCGGTCCAGGCCGAAGTGATAAACATATCCTCGATACGACCTGTCGATAAAGAGGCCATCGCCGAATCCATTCGTAAGACGCGCAGGGTTATAACCGTTGAAGAGCATTCTCTGCACGGGGGCCTGGGAAGCATTATTGCTGAAATCATAGTCGAAGAAAATCTTCAGGCTCAATTAATACGATTGGGCATTCCGCAAGGGCAGTTTTCCAAAGCCGGCCCGCGGGATAAAATCAGAGCGCATTACCAGATTGATAAAAATGGAATAGTCACAGCGGCTCAAAAACTTCTGCAAACAAGCTGACGGCAAAGGAAAACGTTGAAATGTCAGAGCAATACATTCTAGCTATTGACCAGGGGACAAGCGGCACCAAAGCGGTGATATTTGATAGTCAGGGCCGGATTGCGGTGAAAGCGACCTGCCCGGTAAAATCACTTTATCCCCAACCGGGCTTTGTCGAGCAGAATCCCCTAGAGATATACCAGAGTGTTCTGAAGGCGGTAAAACAGTGCCTGGATGCATTTCAGAAAGAAAAGAAGAAACCTGCCGAGATTGTCACCTGCGGCATTTCGAATCAACGAGAGACTTTTGTTATCTGGGATAAGGCGGGCGATCCATTGACCCATGCGGTGGTATGGCAGTGCAAAAGATCGCTCGACATCTGCAACAGGCTCAAGGACACGGATATCTCCCCAGAAGTAAACAAAAGAACCGGCCTGATTATCGATCCTTATTTTTCAGGCACTAAACTGATCTGGCTTTATGAAAACGACGAATCGATCAGAAACGCAATCAATGCCGGCCATACCTATTTCGGAACCGTTGATTCCTGGCTGCTGTTTAAACTGACCGCTCATAAGAGCTATTTCACCGACTATACCAATGCATCACGTACCCTGTTTTTCAACATTGATGACCTGAAATGGGACCGTTATCTGCTGGAGAGGTTTTCTCTTTCCGGCCTGAAGTTACCCGAGGTCAAGCCGTCGGCTCATTTATTCGGTCAGTCGGATTTCGAAGGTCTTTTCCAACACCCGATCGACATAGGCGCCATGATCGGTGATTCACACGCCGCCGCCTTTGGGGAAGGTTGCTTTGAGATCGGGTCCGCCAAGGCTACTCTGGGGACGGGTTGTTCGGTACTTCTCAACACCGGAGCTACCCGGGTAACCTCAAAAAAGGGAATGGTTACCACGATCTGTTGGAGCACCGAGAAAAAAGTTGACTACGCCCTTGAAGGTGTCATCGTTACGTGCGGGGCGACCATAAAATGGCTAAAAGACAAGCTGGGGTTGTTTACCCAGAGCGCAGAGACCGAAAAGATGGCCCTGTCGGTGGAAGACAGTAACGGCGTAAGCCTTATCCCGGCATTTAGCGGCCTGGGGACGCCCCATTGGCGTATGGATCTTAAGGCCGCGATTATGGGATTGACTTTCGATTGCGACAAAAAGCATATCGTCCGGGCCGCCCTGGAGTCCATCGGCATCCAGATCCAGGAAGTAATCGCCGCCATGGAGGCGGACAGCGCTATCAAACTTTCCGAATTGAAGGTGGACGGCGGGATAACGGCAAATACCTTTGTCATGCAATTCCTGGCTGATCTGCTCAATGCCAACGTGACCAGTATCGGAATCGAAGAAGTTTCCGCCCTGGGCGCCGCCTATCTGGCAGGTTTAAAGGGTTGCCTGTTTGAAAGCCTGGATCACCTGGCAAAACTTAGCAACAAGAAAAAAATCTTTACACCGTCGATTGACAGGACCAAAGCAAACAACTCCTGTCAGCAGTACCGCCGTTTCCTGCAAATGCTCTTGCAGTCCAATAATTGATGAGTACAGGATAAAATGAAAAAGCTGCTTACTTATTTAATTGCGGTTTCTCTTTTAGCAGGTTGCAGCGTCTTTGCTGAAGACACTACGGTTTCAGAAATTAAATGTGATTATAAAATTAATCCGACCGGAATTGGAAAAACACCAAATTTCAGTTGGATTTTATCATCAAAATTGAAAAATCAAAAGCAAACGTCTTATCATGTTTTGGTTGCCGATGAAATGAAGTTTTTGGATGATAATATTGGAACTATCTGGGATTCAGAAGTTGTATCATCAAATAAGTCAATTAACATAAAATTTAACGGACAGGATTTAGAGGCAGGAAAAGAATATTTCTGGAAAGTTAAGGTTTGGGATAAAAACGGAATGGAGTCAAATTGGAGTAACCCCGGAAAATTTGTCACTTCTTTATTCGATGAAAATGATTGGCATGGCGCTAAATGGATTGCCTGTGAAGAAATGAACGATTCATTATTTTTAGTTCCCGGGGTGCACCCATGGCAAAAAGATGTTAAACATCTTGCTCAAAGAAGGCCTGTTATACCTTATTTCCGTAAGGAATTTGAAACAAACAAAGAAGTTAAATCTGCTTATATTTTTATTACCGGATTAGGTCATTATAAAGCTTTTATGAACGGGGAACAAATTAGTGACGATTTTTTATCACCGGGATGGACTGATTACATTAAGACCTGTTTATACAATACTTATGATATAATAAAATATATTAAAAAAGGCAAAAATGCGGTAGGAGCAATTGTGGGAAACGGTTTTCATAATATTAACAATGAAAGGTACCGAAAACTGTTAATCACTTATGGCATGCCTAAAATGATTGCCAGGATAGTAATTAATTATACGGATGGCACCCATGAGATTATTGTAACAGATGAATCATGGAAAAGTTCTCCTTCTCCTGTTACTTTTTGCAGTTTGTACGGGGGTGAAAGTTATGATGCCCGGTTAGAGCAGGAAGGTTGGAACAGGGTTGGTTTTAATGATGAATCGTGGAGTGAAGTATATATTACCCAAAGTCCCGGGGGAACTTTAAGAGCCGAAAAATCTTTTCCTGTAAAAGTAAATGAAATTTTTAAACCGGTTGAATATTTTATGATAGATGCAGATAGTGTGGTATATGATTTTGGCCAAAATGCATCAGGTATTGTGCGAGTTAAAGTAAGAGGCAAAAAGGGGCAGACAATTATTTTAAAACCCGGTGAATTGATTAAAGAGGATAAACATATTAACCAGAAATTTACCGGCAGTCCATATTATTACGAGTATACATTGAAAGGAGATGAAGATGAGGTTTATCAGCCAATGTTTACATTATATGGGCTTCGTTATGTTCAAATAGAAAATGCAGTTCCTGGGGGTAAAGATAATGATGAAGAACTTCCTGAAATTATTGATGTTGAATTTCTTCATACCTGTAATTCTGCGCCCAGAACAGGAAAATTTTCCTGTTCCAATGATTTGTTTAACGCGATTAATAAATTAATTCTTTATGCAATACAAAGTAATACTCAAAGTGTGCTTACCGATTGCGTTCACAGGGAAAAACTTGGTTGGCTGGAGCAAACACATTTAATGGGAAATTCAATTCATTATAATATTGAATTATATCATTTATATAAAAAATTAATTCAGGATATGATTGATGCCCAGGAAGAGGACGGGCTGATTCCGAATATCGCGCCGGAATTTGTTTCTTTTGGCAAGGACATGTATGAATTCACCGATTCTCCTGAATGGGGAAGCGCTGGGATTATTTTACCCTATCTGATTTATAAGTGGTATGGCGATATTTCTGTGATCTATGAAGCCTGGCCCATGATGAACAGGTATCTTGATTATTTAAAAAGCAAGGCAGATAATTATATTTTAATGTACGGATTAAGTGATTGGTATGATGTTGGTCCTGAATTACCGGGGTATTGTCAGCTATCTCCTATGGGATTAACGGCAACTGCCATATTTTATTATGATGCCGGATTAATGGCAGAAATGGCTTCATTAATTAATAAAAGTGAAGAAAGCCGGCAATATGAACTGTTGGCTGAAAATATTAAAAAATCATTTAATAAAAAGTATTTTAATAAAGAAACAAAAGTATATGGCACCGGAAGCCAGACTTCCTACGCTATGCCATATAGTATTGGTTTGGTTGCTGATGAAGATAGAGAAATGGTCATTAAAAATCTTATCGATTCGATTAATGCAAATAATAAAGCCCTTACGGCAGGTGATATTGGATTCCATTATTTAATAGAAGCTTTAATGATGGGGGGAGCTTCTCAATTGATTTATGAAATGAATAACAGGGATGATGTTCCCGGGTATGGTTACCAGATTAAAAAGGGAGCAACCGCTTTAACCGAATCATGGGAGGCTCTGGAAAGAAAATCGAATAACCATTTAATGCTGGGCCATATAATGGAATGGTTTTATAAAGGTTTGGGAGGTATTCAACAATCTGAGCATTCTGTTGCCTATAATGAAATAGTAATAAATCCAACGATTGCAGGTGATATCACAAATGTAAAAACATGTTTTAATTCTCCTTACGGATTAATTAAGAGCAACTGGGAATTGAAGAATAATTGTTTTAATTTAGATGTTTCAATTCCGGTAAATACCACAGCGAAAATTCATTTGCCGGCGACAAAAAGTGATGATGCTTATGAAAATGGTGTTTCCATAAAGGAATTGAATGACATTGAAATTATTGAAGAAGGAGCTGAAGGTATGGTATTAAAGGTAGGTTCGGGAAATTACAGATTCAGTGTAACCAATTATAATTTATAATGATAAAAGGGTTAACAATGAAAAGAGTAGTTCTAATTGGCTTTTTAATTCCAGTAATGCTGCTAACGAGTTGCACTCTGCAAAAGCCAAAAGTTGTACCCCCCGAGGTAATGCAAAAAATTTATGAAGAAATAAAAACTCCTTATAAATATGGTTTGGTTTTAGCGCCCGAAGACCAATCAAAAAAATATGATGGCCCGACAGTTTTCCGTAAAGAAGGTGTGTGGTATATGACCTATGTTATCTTTGATGGTCAGGGATATGAAACCTGGCTGGCGAAAAGTGATAATTTACTTGATTGGGAAATACTGGGTAAAGTAATGGCTTTTACTGACACTACCGATTGGGATGCAAACCAAAAAGCCGGTTATCCTGGTTTACAGGACCCGAGGTGGGGCGGTAGTTATGAATTGAATCAATACGATGGAAAATACTGGATGTCATATTTTGGTGGGTGCAGTACAGGATATGAAAGAGGTTTACTTTCCGCAGGAATGGCATTTACCGACAAAGACCCAGCCACCGCTCATTTATGGGACAGGCTTGCAAACCCTGTTTTTATGGCAACCGACGCCAATGCAAGGTGGTGGGAAAACAATACAATTTATAAACCATGGGTTCTGTTTGATGAAAGTAAAATGTTAGGCTATCCGTTTGTCATGTT
>JAFGHE010000001.1 GCA_016930295.1 Sedimentisphaerales bacterium | reverse complement strand
GTAGCCAGTTGGCAAATCGTGCCGCATCGCCCCAGCACACAAAATTCACCGGGCGATTGGCCCATTCCGCCGCCACACTGTAACTGTAGCTTCCGGATGAGCCGCTGCGCTGAATCTTGCAGCCGTCCTCGTCAGTCCACATCGCCGGGTTGTACAGACCGTAAGTGTCCGTGGCCGCCACCGCGTTGAGAAACTCGGTGTATTGCCCGGCCGTCACCTCATAGATACCTATATCGTACTTATAGTCCATCGCTCCGTATCCGGTCGAGTCCGGCAAATTGCACGTGTAGCCCACTGTGACAGTCTCGATTTCCACGCCCAAGGCAGCACCAGTCATCGCCAACACCGCTGCTGTGACACACAATGTCATTGCTTTCGTTTTCAGTTTTACATTCATAATACTTCCCAGACATTTTCCGTACAAATAGTTAAAAAACATGTTGTTCTCCTTAGATAGTGATAATTATACTAAAAAACCTGTTGCAGGATCAAGAAAATTCATTTTCACAATTACTCTGTACCTATTACGGGACAGACAGCGAATAAAGAGGATGAAATGGTATCCCAAATACGGGCAAAATGAGGACGTAATCACAGCCTGCGGGGGAAATGGAATGTAATATGATTCATAAGCACATACAAAATAATTGGTTACAGTATTTTATCTGATTTGCGTGAAACAGTCAACACCGGTTTGGATGGGGGAGTTGTGGACCACATGGGCTTTACAGTCCGAAATTCAACCTGATTAAGAGGGAATTCCATGTAAATTTTAGTCTGTGGTTTCAATTTGATAGAATTTATATATAATGGTTAGGCTGTTTAATTTTTAGAGGCCCCTTTTAAGAGGAACTATATGGTTATGGAAAGAACTTTTACGTCATTGAGTATAACTACAGTCTGTTTTTTTCTATTTTATTTCAGTGAGAGTGCCTTGGGCGCGTCAACTGCGACATCAAGTCCGGATGGGCAATTGCAGGTTGACTTTCAGGTGGACTCACAAGGCAGAGCTCTCTATAGCATCAAGCGGGCGGGTAAAGTCGTTATTGCCCCTTCTCAATTAGGCCTGGTTCTGAATAATCAATCCTTTACGGATAAGCTAAGCCTGGAAAGTATTGGCGAATCTGACAGCATCAGCGAAAAATACCGGATGCTTCTGGGTAAAAGAAAGAATTGTTTCTATCAGGCCCATCGCAGAACATTTAATGTAAAGAACGATAAAGGCGAGACCATGCAGATTGTTTTCCAGGTTTCCAATGATGGGGTGGCCTTTCGTTATGGTCTTCCGGAGGCATCAGATAAAATATTAAGTGTTGAGCACGAAATATCCCATTTTACCTTTGCACCAACAACGGTTTCCTGGCTGCATCCCATGCAGCCGGGTAAATCCGGGTGGAGTCAGACCCAGCCCTCTTATGAGGAACACTATGTCAGCGAACAGCCGGTGGGCCAACCCAGCCCCTTCGGAGCAGGCTGGTGTTTGCCGGCCCTGTTTAAGACGCCGGATGATATATGGGTTTTGATTTGCGATTCGGATGTGGATGAAAATTATTGTGCGATTCGCCTGGCTCATGACTCGGCCGGCGGAACTTATAAAGTCGCCTTTCCGGACACCAAGGAACACCGGGGAGAAATTGATCCGATTCAGCCTGGGATAAAGCCGCCCTTTAAGTCTCCCTGGCGCGTAGTGATCATCGGTGAATCGCTTAAGACGCTGGTGGAATCCACCCTGATGACGGATGTGGCCGCTCCTTGTGAAATTGAAGATACGGATTTTATCAGGCCGGGTCGGGCGGCCTGGCACTGGCTTCGCTATGGTGACGACAGCGCTACGCTGGATGTGGCTGATTCATTTCTCGATTTTGCGGCCAAAATGAAGTGGGAATATCTCCTCGTCGATGCGAACTGGGATAAATTTATCGGGTATGAAAAGATGGCTGAGTTTGTCAAAAAAGCGAGCCAAAAAAATGTTGGGGTTATCCTGTGGTACAACTCCAATGGCATTTGGAATAATGCTCCGATGGGCCCCAGGAATAAAATGCATGAACGTACTGTTCGTCGAGATGAATTTGCCCGGCTCAAAAAAATGGGCGTCAAAGGTGTAAAGGTAGATTTTTTCGGCGGGGATAAACAGGCCACCATGAAACTGTATCGGGACACTTTTAAAGATGCCGCTGATTATCAGATTTTAGTGAACTGCCACGGCGCGACTATTCCCCGTGGCTGGCAGAGAACATTTCCCAACCTTGTCACCATGGAAGCAGTAAGGGGAATGGAATATTGCACATTTTCTCAGGACAATGCCGACCGGCAGGCCTGGCACAGCTGCATCCTGCCGTTCACTCGAAACGTGATCGGATCCATGGACTTTACGCCCACGGTATTCAATCCCCATATTCGCCAGGTCAAATTGCAGACTACCCCGGGATTTGAATTAGCGACATCGGTGATCTTTGAATCAGGTATCCAGCATTTTGGTCTGGTGCCGGATGAATACCAACTAATGCCGGATTTTGTCGTCGAGTTTTTACAGGCTGTACCAACAGTATGGGATGAGACTCATTTTGTTGACGGCTATCCGGGACAATATACTGTCATCGCCAGAAAGTCTGACGACGTATGGTACATTGCAGGCATCAATGGCACGAAACAGGATAAAAGCGTAACGCTGGATCTGGCTTTTGTTTCGACAGATACCACTATGAGACTTATAACCGATGGACCTGACCGAACGTTTACTCAAAAGACTCTTGATCGTAATACGACGGGAGGAATCGCGATCACCATACAGCCTTATGGTGGTTTTATAATAGTGGCTGTTAACCGATAGGTTAAGAAGATTTTCGAATTGATCGCGCTGGTTCTGAAAAGATTAATTCGGTTTACTCATTAGATGCCACCGTCAAAAGTGGATATTGGCATTTAAAATCGTTGTTTTTAATCCAGAAACAACCGTTCGAAATACTTTTGACGCTATTGCCATATCATCTTTGGGTAATATTAAAGGTATTGTTTCTTATACCACCTGCCCGCAGGCATATCCGCTGGACCAGGCCCATTGCAGGTTATAGCCGCCCAACTGGCCGGTAACGTCCACCAGTTCTCCGATAAAATACAAACCTTTTACCTTACGGGCTTCCAGGGTTTTCGAGGACAGTTCGTCAGTACGGATTCCCCCGACAGTCACTTCGGCTTTTTGGTAATCATCGGTTGCCGCCGGCTGAAACGGCCAGTGGTTTATGCTCTCTGCCGCACTCTGCAACTGCTCCAGAGTACACTCGGCCAGCGGTTTATCAGGAAAGTACCTCCGGGCCCATAGCTTCACCATACGTTGGGGTAAATGCGGCATTATGGCACTTTTAATCGTCTGCGAACCATTATTCGTTTTTTGCCCCAGCAGCATCTGGTACACATCAACATCCGGCAGCCAGTCAATGAATATAGTATCTTCTTTCTTCCAGTAGCTGGAGACCTGTAATATTGCCGGCCCGCTCAAACCCTGGTGGGTAAAAAGTATATTTTCCCGGAAATGCTTACCCTGGTAACTAATCGCAGCCTGTATGGTATTTCCTGTAAGTTCTGCCAGGATCTTCAGGTCTGCGTGGTTATAAAGCAACGGTACAAGCCCGGGCCGACATTCTGTTAGCGCCAGGTGAAACTGCCGGGCTAACTGGTAACCCAGATCGGTTGCACCTGCCTGAGGATAACTTTGCCCGCCGGTGGCTACTACCAGTGAGGTAGCCGTAACGTCAGCGTAATTGGTATGTACCCTAAATCGTTCCTGTTTAATGATAGTCTTAATCTGGCATTCAAACTGAAATTTTACTCCTCGGTGATGGCATTCCTGCTCGAGCATGGCAACCACATCTCTGGCTGATCGTCGGCAAAACAACCGGCCCAGTTCACGTTCTTCATAGGCAATCCTATACTCCTCCAGTAACGCCAGAAAATCAGATGGTCCAAACTGAGCCAGGGCAGACTTGCAAAAATGGGTATTCTCAGAGATATAATGTTCAGCGCTACATTGTCGGTTACTGAAATTGCATTTACCTCCGCCCGAAAGCAAAATCTTCCCTCCCGCCCCTCTGGCCCGTTCCAGTACCAGGACGCCGCGGTCGCGTTTACCTGCTTCACAGGCGCACATCAATCCTGCCGCCCCAGCACCCAATACTATCACATCCACTTCTGTTGGTAGCTGCCTACCCATCCTGTATCTTTCCTGAGGATTATTCCTAAATTCAATTAGACTGATTTTGTTTTACTTCAGTCGGATGCCACCGTCAAAAGTGGATATAGGCATTTAAAATCGTTGTTTTTAATCC
>JAFGHE010000185.1 GCA_016930295.1 Sedimentisphaerales bacterium | reverse complement strand
GGTATATTTTGGCTTTTCCAATCCCATAGAACAAGAACATAATAAAATTGTTAAAGATAATAATATTGATGGCAGGATTGCCCTTGAGATATTCATCATAGTTCCTTTCAATATTTATCATTAGATGCTATTTTAATTATTATTTTAATGGCAATCTTTTTACAAAACTTCTAAACGGCTTCAGAATTTAGAAGGGGACAGTAATTTACTCTGGAACCTTGCTTATCATCTTGGTAACGGAACTGCATAACCACGTATCATGAATACCAGGTCAGGATTGTCCGGATTGGTTTGGGTTGGGGAAATTGCCGTTCGATCTGCAGCATAAATAAACGTACGTTCATCTACCCACTTCATCATCTCCGCATGCCCGTCTGCAAACCCAAGTGTGCTTTTTTTATTATGCCAGATGGACATAATATTCCACCAGCTTATCCCGTTATTACTAACGTCGATCATCCATGATCCGCCGTTATAGTTGCACCATTGGCCGTCATAAGATTCTTCCACAAATACATACGTTTCCGCCGTGTTCTTCACCTTTCCCATCTTTCGAGGTGTTACATTAATCCCGGAATTATTAAGCTCTTCTCCATTCAATCCCCCTTGTATCCCATAACTGCGAAACATTTGCTTGGATAAATCATTTCCCAAATTGGTTCCTCTTATATCACGAGTGTCGGCGGGACAGTGATACACATCGACATTTTCACAATAGGGATAAATCACCCCATTGCGTATCCCGCGATGTCTGTCATCTATTGTGGGCAGGGCATTAGCAGCGCCCAGATAGCTCCCGTCTTCTGCTGTGGGAGGGCGCACCCAGGACTCTGGAGTATCGGCCCATACATCCGATCGCGGGAGCCGATCCTCGTTATCATGTGTATACATTAAATACGCTTGCGACATAGATCGATGGTTCGCCAGGCACATCGCTCCTTTGGCCTGGTCCCGCGCAAGGTTCAAGGCCGGCATCAAAATCGAAATCAACAAGGCAATAATAGATATTACCACTAACAACTCAATCAACGTAAATCCTATGAAATTCTTTGATTTACCAGGCTTATCCATAGCTCAACTCCAAAAATTAATTTAGCTGTTCATATATTTTATTATATCATAAATTATTGAGGGTATCCAGAAAATAATTTTCAAATTTAACTCCGATATAGATTTTCCATTACATACAGAAAATCAATAAACAGGGGAATTTAAAAGGGGAGGGAATTTAAAAGGGGACAGTAATTTACTTTGATTATTTACTCTGATTCGTGAAAACCCGTATCATCCGTGTTATCCGTGTGCTATTCTTCGGCTCACAGTTCATAACTTGTTTCGTACCCTTGTCCCTTCTAAGACCACGGCGTGTAGGGAACCTGATTGTCGTGCTGGGGCTCGTGGTTGTAGAAATTTTCAAGGTAGGTATTAATTTCCCGGCGGGTGCCGGTGCGGGGGAAATCCTGTGGGATGGTCAGTTCGATATCCACGACCCGGCGGGGCGCGAAAAATATGCCGCTCAGGAGTAATGACCTGACGGCAAACTTTAACGTTTCAGCAATGGACGGCTCCTGGCCCGATGCCCAACTGAACCGGCTGCCCCACAGTCCTTTTATCCGTACCAGAACGATGGGTACCTCGGGTAACTCCTTCAGGATGCGCTGGACAATACTGTTACTGCCGATGTGCTCCAGCCGGCTGCGATACACACGCCCGCCCGGATAGATCACCAGGTTATCCCCGGCCTGTAACGCCTCCACACAACAATGGATAACCTCCCGGACCTGGGCTGTTAAGGAGATATCTTTGCCTTTTACATCCGGCAGGGTCAACACCCGGATCCGCCGGGCCAGATAACCAATCAGAAACGTCTTCATACGATCGCGATCCGCCAGCGGCCGGGCCCGGAACGGACCGTACAGATAGTCCATTAATATGACCGGATCGATAAGAGCCGGATGATTCGGTAAAAACAAAATACCCTTGTAATTCTTTTGAACTACCTCATCCACACCACTAAGACGAATCCGATAGCGCAGTTTAAGCAGTATTTTAACCAGGATAATCCAGAACATGTTTATCATGAATCTTCCTTTTAGCCAAACAGAATGTCTCTGCCGCACCAGAACACGCTAAAGCCCCTTTCTGCAAAGGGGTAAACTTTGAACTCTCAGCGCGTTATTCTATAAAACAACGTCTCTTTCACCCTCCACTGGGTCTGCTTGTTTTTTTCTCATCAACAAAATATAACATCACAGCCCCGGCAATGAACAGTAATGAGACAGACGTAATACTGATCCTCGACGGCAGATCGCCCCCCAGCCCCGCTGCTCGGGCCAGAAGGCCCACTTGACCCATCAGCACCGGGCCGATGATAACGGCAAACTTACCCAGCATATTGTAAAAACCGAAAAATTCCGCCGATTTGTCCGGAGGTATTAACCGTGCATAATAGGACCGGCTCAACGCCTGAATACCACCCTGCACCAGTCCCACCACGATGGCCAGAATATAAAATTCACTCTTACTGTGCATAAAAGCGCCCCAGATCGAGATAAAAATATATACCACAATGGCCATAAATATACCCTGTTTGGCCCCGATCCGACTGCCCAGCCAGCCGAATCCCAAAGCGGCCGGGAAACCGATAAAATTGGTCAGCAGCAGCGCCTTGATCAAATCCACCGACTCCAGTCCAATCGACAGGCCATAATCCACCGCCATCCGAATCACCGTATCCACGCCGTCAATGTAACACCAATAGGCCAGCAGGAAAAGAAAGATCGTTTTAGACCGGCGGATATGACGGAACGTATCTCTTAATTCGGCCAGGCCGGCCCGTACTCCACTGCCACCCGGGATTGTAGAAGATTTCTTCGGTTCTTTGACAAATACAAATAACGGAATAGAAAAAACCGCCCACCAGAGACCCACTGTAAGAAAGGAAAAGCGGATCGCCCCCTGGTCATTTTCAAATCCAAATGTTTCCGGCCTGAGCACCATCCACACATTCAACGTAAACAGGAGCGCCCCACCGATGTAACCCAGCGAATACCCCAATGCGGATACCATATCCATTTTCCGCCCGGAAGAAACCCCGGTCAGCAGGGCATCATAGAAAATATTACTCCCGGAAAATCCAATAACGGCGAACACATACACGATAAACGCCATCAGCCAGTTGCCCCGCGCCACCATATACAAACTTGTGGTCATGACAACACCCATAAAGGCAAAAAACAGTAGAAATTTCTTCTTGGATGACCCCTTATCGGCAATCGCTCCCAGCCCCGGCGCCAGGAGCGCCACGACAATCCCGCCCAGCGAATTGGCCCAAC
Organism: Sedimentisphaerales bacterium; assembly: GCA_016930295.1. Taxonomy (GTDB): domain Bacteria; phylum Planctomycetota; class Phycisphaerae; order Sedimentisphaerales; family SM23-30; genus JAFGHE01. The sequence goes on along the minus strand of JAFGHE010000185.1, from coordinate 30,994 downwards.
CCAGCCGGTCCGTACTTACCGCCGGATCAACCCCCTCGCTCCAATACAGTTTAAAAAACACGGGGAAAAAGCCGGCCATCACCGTGGTGGCAAACGCCGAATTGGCCCAGTCATACAGGGCCCAGCTTAAAACAGTCCTTTTATCATTTAACGCTGACTTACCTGAACTGGTATTCATATCACTTATTGTAAGCCCTTTTTAAGCAATTGCAAGCCGGTCCCAAATGTTTATCAGAAATGCCAGCGCATAAAAAAACCCTCTAAGCACACATACTTACAGGGATAATTTATCTTATCGTACGATATATTAACGATTACAAAATAAATCCAGGGAAAACGATTCGACCTCTGCGTCGTAATCATCCAGCCAGAAGGCCCGGGAATCCCGTTCAAAGACCATGAAGCGCCCGTCGTTATTTTCGTCGGCCGCACGCAGATATTTTAAGAAAATATATTGCCGTGTGAGTCCCACAATCTCAATTTTCCCACTGTGATGTGACATGGTAAAACGCGCGCGCTTGGCGAGCCCGGAAACCATGGCCTTGGCCTGCTCAAAGATGAGATACCCTTCCTCGATGGGAACGGCGTAATGCTTGTTTCCCACGGCCGGCCGGCACTGGAATACATAATAAGGCGGAACCCCGATAAAAGACAGTTCCCGAAACAAATCCGCCAGATCGCCAGGATTATCATTGATCCCCCGGATAATGGGTGTCTGATTCGTCAATACCGCACCAGAGCGATGCAGGGCCCTGACCGCCTGAACCGCTTCGTCGGTTATCTCCCGGACATGATTGAAATGGGACATCACATAAATTATCTTGTCCGACTCACATATATTTTTTATCAGGCCTAAAAGATCTGCATCCTGAATAATGCGATGCGGATAAAAGGCCGGCAACTTGGTGCCCAGACGGATAATTTTTACATGGTCTATAGCCTGGAGCCGGTTGAGAATGTCGGCCAGCCTGTTCGTCGAAAGCATCAGGGGATCACCGCCACTCACCAATATATTGGTCACTTCAGGATGCTGTTCAATATAATCAATTACCGCGGGCCAGTCATTGACAATCTCATGATGCCCTTTGATAAATACCCGTTTACGAAAACAATAACGACAAATGCCACCACAGACATTACTCACCAGCAATAAAACGGTAGAGGCATATTTATGCTCAACACCCTCCATTACGGTGTACTCTTTCTCTCCCGAAGGGTCCAGATCGCCCCACTCATCCAGTTCATGCAGATTGGGTATAATCAGGTTTCGAATCGGATCATCCGAATCCGTCCAATCGATCAAAGACAAATAGTAATCATTACTACGAAAAGCAAATTTATCCGTTACCTCTTTTAATTCGGTTCGTTTGGCAGAACTTAATTGTTCCAGTTTATCAATACTTGTTATAAATTTCTGCGTCATAATTACCTTAAACCGTCTGATTAAAGCAAATTATTATACCTATCTCATAAGATAAGATATTACATAAAACAGTTTGTTTCAGATTTAGTCAGAGCACAAAAAAGCCGGTTTTATATTAAACTGCAAACTTAATGTAACTCCTTCAAATTCAAGGACATATAAGCAAGCATTTTTAAAAATACCATACATTCTGTCGGCAGGAGTTAAAAATTCTCCCCAAAATTACTATATTTAGCGTCGAGGGAGCAATAACCTGACTAAATATTATTCTATACTATCAGAATCGTTTCGGGTATGCAAGGAATTTATTTGAGACTGGTGCAGCCAGATAATTTCATCCTGTTTGAACATATAAAGACCATTGGGACAGGAACCAATATCAGGAGTTAAGGTTTCTCCCCGGGCTAACCGGATTAGTTTGGAAGGAAATTCCGCGCCGCAAAAATGGGAACAGGGATATCCTCCGCCAAAGCGGGGATTGATTTCCAGAAGTTTGGGGCCGGCTTCATCAACCATCACATCCACATCCATGGGACCAAAAAGTTCCAGGGCATTGGCTATGTTCACTCCCAGTTGAATTAAATCGGGATCATCCGTACTGACGGCCTTATCGGTTTCGCCGGCCCGCATGGTTAATTTTCGCTTGCAAAAAACACTGATCGTTTGAAAATCCTGATCCCCAAAAATATCGTAGCCGTACTCATCCCCCGAAATGAATTCCTGGATCATAGGCAGAGGGCAGGATTCAAAAGCAGCTTCCAGTTGCAGCTTATCATAACAGTAGGTAATATTGGCGGAAGCACTGCCTTTCCGGGGTTTGACCACCAGCGGCCATGATAATGATCCTGAATCAATGAGATTCCGGGCCTCTTCCAGGGTTATCACGGTTTGAGGAACAGGGATATCGTTTTCCAGGCCAAATTGATAGGTCAAATATTTATCGAATCCAATAGCGATGGTTTGAGGTGGAGATATGACGGCCATAATCCCGGCGGCAAAAAATCTTTCGCGATGCGCTGAGAGCACTTCCAGTTCTGGATCGATAAGCGGCACAATCATTTTAATATCATTTGCAGAACAGAACTCCATGACCTTATCAACATACTTAGGGTCAGAGACTTCGGGCAAAAGGACGCCCTTATCGCACCTATAAAGGGCCGGTGCATAGGGACTGCAATCACATCCCCAGACCTGGCCCTGTGAACCAATGGTATCTTTGAAAAATTTGACTAAATAGCCGCGCCGACCTACACTTGACAATAGAATACGCATAAATCCATAATCTCCTTTGGATAATATTTCCAATGTTTAACGTACATAACCAATTATAATATTTAAACTTATCTTGATTCCGTTTTATTTATCACGTCCTCGCCCCGTAAAATGATTTGCTCATTTGAGAAGTTAACGATATTATGGATCAGTAAAATTATCCTTAACTCAGAAACTGGCAATGAACATGAAAACAGATAATCCTGACCATCCCGTGAAATCTACACCAAAAAGCCCGGTCTCACCAGACCGCTCTCATTCATTCAATAAAAAATTTCTGTTCCTCATAATCCCCATGTTGATCATTGCAGTAATCATCCTGATAAATCGGCCTGCCTTCCAATGGTACTATGACTATCATAAGGGAATGACACTGGCGCGAGAACAAAAGAAAGCCGTTCTATTGTTATTCACATTAAGCGACGCCAAACAAGGATTACTAATGAAGGGATGCTGTGAACTTCCTGAGATTGAACCGATTATTGCAGAAAATTTTATCGCCATCATTCTTTACGGGGACAAAAACAAGATGTTAGTTGACCAATATAAAATAACCACTATTCCGACAATAATATTAACATGGCCGGATGATCCTCGAGAGGTAAGAGCCGTTGGTAATGTCAAAGGCTATCGTCTTTTACCCAAATTTGAGGAATTTCTCGAACTAAACAAGACCTCCTCAGAAAATCAGGATAATCCGTTTTAAGATACACCTCTATAAAAAATACCAAGAGATCCATCTTATTTCAATACTTTCCATAAGTTATACATATCAACGATGAATAATCATATCGGCGATGTTCTTCTAAAAACAATCTGGATCGGCTGTTATTCTTATTCCCGCATAGGTACTACCGGTACCCCCGGTCAACACAATATCATACGAAGAATGTCCTCGTTCCAGCATTTGAGCATGGAGTTCGTTAAATGCATTGACAAACGCATACGTTCCCTCCAGGCAACAGCCGGCAGGAGATACAAAATAGGGTTTCCGGCCCTGGTCGATAAGCTGACGGGTACACTCTTCCACGCAGACATCGACACGATCAGCTAAATTTACCCGACTTTATTGATCACCCTCAACATATTCAACAACACGGGTTTCGACTCCCAACTGCTGTTGAATCTTTTCATTAAATGTTTGATGGTCACGACCAGCCGGCCCCATAAGAACCATCGCGGCCTGCATATCCAACATCCGGGCCACCGCGGCCGTAAGACATACATGATTCGATTCGAAACTTCCCGCCGTTATGAGAGTATCCGCCCCGTCCTTCCGGGCCAGAGGGATAATATATTCCAATTTGCGTAGTTTATTCCCACCCAGAATTCTGCCTAAAAGATCATCTCGCTTAATATATAAAGAATCGACCTCCAGTTTTAGTGCCAATCGCTGCATGGGTATTAAAGGCGAAGGAAGATGCGCTAACGAGTAACGCGGCAAATCTATAGACATAAACACTAGCCCTTTCCCTGTTGTTTTAGAAATATTTTTATACTGGCCACATCCGTAAGTTCGATAGCCTGCGCTGGAGTAATAACGACTCCAAAATGCTGTTGTAGTGCCATCATTAAACCCACGTGAGCCATGGAATCCCACCCCTCCACGGTTTCAATAGACATGGAATCTTCCAGGGACTCCAGGCCAAATGATTCCTTGAAAATTTCCTGTAACTGTTCGTTCATTCAATCAATCCTTTATGTTTCGGTCGCTATTTTCAAAAACTAAATATGTAAATTCCACCGGGATAAATTCAGATATACCAAATATCCGCCTCGATGTTTTTTCGTCCCCGGCTTTCAGTTCAAAATTCATCCTTTCCCAAAAATCCGCCACCAGTTTATTTTTTTTAGTTGGTATATATTCCGATTTTACCTGCCTTACACCACAATTTTTTGCCTCTGACAGGATATAGTTAACGAACGCATCTTCAACCTGCCGGCCGATCACCCGACAACTCATCAGAAATGTATCAATACGCCAGGTATCCTCTTTACATTCGATAATCGCCAATCCCACGGTACCATTATCACCAAATTTATCTTTCAGACTCAGAACGTATATCCGCCACCCATCATCGGTTAACATGGAACTTATATCCGTTTCCGTGTATCGTCGGGTAGTGAGATTGAACTGGTTGGTCCGTTGGGTCAATTGAGCTGCCCGCTTGATGTCAGAATCCTTCGCCAGTCGAATAGAAACCACCATCTCTAATGATGTTAAAAATTCCTCCAGAGAACTCACAGATTCCTGAAGCTCTGTACGCTGACGCTGGGCAGCATAAATCTGCCCCCTCTGTCGGTCTTCCTCAGTGAGATAAGCCCGGGCAAATACATTGGTCTCACGCAGGGTACCTGAATAAAGGCTGGGATTGGCAGACATTTCCAGTGTTAACACTTCCGGCAGCATCTGACGCATCATCTCCCGCTCGGCAGGACTATCATCCACAAAAACAAAGCTGTCCAAACCAATATTGATCTCCTCGGCCAGACGCTTCATATTCACCGGCTTGGGATCCCAGTTGATCTGCATACCGGCAAAATGCTGCTCTCTTAAAAGCATATGGGGGTGTTCGCGAATCACCTTCATGACATCATCATAATTATTTTTACTGTTGATAGCCAGGATGACGCCCTGCCCAAACAATTCAAGTATGGTTTTCTGAAAATCCAAATACTCTCTTCCCGGAGTATCCGGCCCCAACTGGATTCCATCCATACCATCCTCTCCGATAATTCCACCCCATAAGGTATTATCACAATCAAGAACCAGGCATTTACGAATCAGCCCCAGATGGGCCCGCAGATAGGAAATCAGCTTCCGGCTGGAAAGCGAAAGAAATCCTTCACTGAAAGGTATGCGCGCCATATGCAACATTTCCGCAGACATGGCCCGACTATAACCATAATAAGCCGCCAGTTCATCCAGATCACATACTTGAATCTGCGCGTCCTCAGCGAATATTTGTAATATTTTTTGATTGATCTGTCGTATCATTGGAACGCTATCGTCGCTCAGAATATGCAAAGGCCAGCGGGGCATATTTATAAAGGTATTTACTATCAGAATACCGGTATTGTTTTTCTTAAAAGCCTCGGCCAGTGAAATAAGATGATGAATTATCGTTTTTTCCGCGACAGGAGTTATCAAATTCGCGCCGGCGCCTGCTATAGATTCATATTCCACGGCCAGAACGGTTATTTCCGGATTATGCTGATAAAGGCGGCTGGCAGGATCAAGGACTTCCTGGTTAAACTGGCCATAGTCGGCCGTATATGTTTCCAGAGCTATTCCTTCACCCGCCGCTTCGACCATAATATAGTCCACCAGCGGCTCTATGGTAAAAGAGCTTAAAAACGCTATTCTGGCCCGCGACCGGCACGATGCCTTGCCCTGCGAAAACAATACGCGTAACTCCCCGGCCGCCTGACGATGAGCCAGCCAGGACCCGGAATGTCTGGCTCTTGCTATAATTTCTTCTATTGACATCTCAACAGAACGCCTTGGTATCTACCCGTTGTATCCGTGCGAAATTTAATCCGTCTTTCTATCTTTCCGCTTCCTCTGCAGATAGATCGCCGCTCCGTAAGCACCGGTATATTGGGGGTACTCCGGCACTAAAACTTCCCGGTTAAGCCAACCAGAAAGCTCATGGACCAAGCCTTCATTCAAGGCCACTCCGCCGGCCAACAGAATCTTCCCGTCATCAACAGAGTTCACCTGATGGAATAATCCCACTATCTGGCCGGAGATGGCGGCATGTAACGCCTTGATGATATTTTCCTTTTTTACCCCTCGGGCAATGTACGATACGATCTCGGATTCCGCAAACACGGTACATGTGGAGCTTAAACGCAGTCTCGTATCAGCCGCCTGCGATAATCGTCCCAGGTCTTCTATGGTCACCCCCAGGGATGCGGAAGTGACTTCCAGAAATTTGCCGGTGCCGGCCGAACATTTGTGATTCATAACGAAATCAACCACTTTTCCTGAGGTATCCACGGCGATCACTTTGCTGTCCTGACCGCCGATGTCAATAATGGTTCGGACGTCGGGGGCAACCGTAAAGCCGCCTACTGAAAGTGCCGTTATTTCAGTGATGACCTCGTTACAGAAAGTTACCTGCTTTCTGCCATAGCCGGTTGCCATAATTCCGTTAATATCATTTTTATCAATCGGGCTCGTATTCAGCAGGGTATTGTAACTTTCCCGGCAGGATGCGTCGATATCAGCACCCCGCTTAATAATATTTCTTGCCACTGTCTTTTGCTGTTCGTCGATAAGAACTAATTTTATATATGACGAACCTGCATCGATGCCGAGAACGTATTTCACTTTACCCTCCATCAGCCTGTGCTGAAGGTATTTCCTACAGTATCATAGCAGAATACTTAAAGATTTCCTAAATTATAAATCCCTATATACTCAGACTTTCCCTGAATGACTCAATTCTTAATTTTACCTGTTCCCCGGAATAACAGCCGGCATGGGCCATGTCGGATTCAATGATTACCGATGGTATTTCTTTTTTATGCAATCTATCTCTAAGAGGAACAATGTCGGCCAGGGCACGTCTGCAACTTCGATTGGCATGACAGATTACTCCGTCCACCGAATAATCCCTTGCCAGGGCATCGACCCAGTCAATTTTATGATTGAGGGTCCGGTTTAAATAGGTCTTGCTGTAAGCGCTTATCAGGGCATCCATGTCACCCTGCTCATCCGGATAATCCAGATTCCACCACAACGTATAGTCATTCAACACGACCTGAAATGCGTCGTCAAAACAATCGGGAAAGCGTTTCCTGAGAAACCACATGGGGTAGCCATGCCAAAGTAATCGGAGACTGTCCGTTGAATTCTCATTTCGGATGGCTTGTTTCTCCTCTATCAGTGCTTCATAAAAATCACAGGCACTCGGGGTGCCTTTCGCCGCCAGCATGGGAAACAGTGAATCTACTATTTCCGTGGCCGTGAGGGGGGGCGGAACTTCCTTATTCAGTTCATGAAGTCTGAGCCAGAGGTCACATGCCTTTCGGCTGCAAATTATCTGCTCGTTCAGTTCCTGGGTGTTTATATTCCGGTCAGTATGTTTTTGTACAAATTTAATCAACTCCTTATATTGCTCTTCTATATACGGCCGGGTCGCACTCTGGTTTGGGTTGGCTGCCGGATAATCGATAATAAACAGAGGTATATTCTGTTTCTGGGAAAGTAATTTAAACCAGAGAAACGTTGTGCCACACTGATTATTGGTCGCAATCAGCATGTCCGGCCGGGGTAACCCGCCATAGGGTGGCCGGGGATAATGATCAGCGCCAAATGAAATAAGAGAGTAGGAACATAAATCCTGGCTGAAAGACGCCATTGTAGATGCCTGGATCATTTCCTGACTCTTATTTGAGGCTGAACATACAACCGCGTAGCTTTCGGGAAACAAACAGACCACATCCATGGCCCTGAGTATCTCCACCGGAGTAAAGGCTGTAACATAGGCGATGGGCCTGCCCTCCTGGCGGGCCTGGGCGCCCGAAAGATAATACTCAGCAAATATTTTTGCAAGTATGGACTTACTGGAGGCCATTTCAACTCCTTCCGGCAATCTCAAGAAAAGACTCTATGCGCAACATATCCCGTTCATCCACCTCCACCCGGCCATGTTCGATCTCCAGCATCAGAACATTTATATTCATCTGTTTTAAAATATCAGCTTCCGCTAAATACTTATGTACATGGGGTTCGCAGAATTTCTGGTTAATAAAAATTATCCCGTCTAAGTCAAGATCGTCAATTAAGGCCTGAAAAGACTGGTCACTTATTTCTTTATCACTATTGAGCGTTGGACTGGGACCTGAAGTCAGATACCTTCTGGCAATATTTTCATACAGATTCCCCTCGATTTCCACATCCAGATCACAATATCGGGAACCGTTGGTTATATTATCATATACAATATAGCCTCCAAACTCCTCGATTTTGCTCAAAAAACCATAATTGTCCATGAGGGGACCCATGATCATAATTCTTTTTAATTTCCGGTCTTTATGGATTTCCCTGGGACCTTGGTTAACAATCTGAGATAATATCTGGTTATATTCATCCCGGGCCATTATCAGGCCCGCGGTCATTAAGGCCACGGCATCGGAACCGGCGAGAAAGGTATCATTAATTTTGCGTATATCGTATAGCCGTCGTAATAAACGGCGTGTCTGATTGTAGGTATCTATAGTTTCCTTCAGCCGGGTCTGGGTAATCAGGTTTCCGCCGTCTTGATGCAATTTCCCGGCAAAACGTTCAATCACCTCAGCAAAATATTGTATGGCGTTACTATTATCATTAATCGGATGTAACAGCACACAGGCGGGCGGAAAATTAACGGCATGTTCCCACATCTGGGCAAATACCCTCATGGAGTCACAGGAATTAGGAAAAACTACCTGACTAAGATATGAAAGCCCACCTGACGAAGCAGCAGAGTACATATCCCGCGCGAACGAACACACGGGAATATACAGGGAATGAGGGGATGGTTTTGATGGTTCATAACATCCAATGATTCTCAGAGGGTAAAACCCGGCGGCCGCAATAATCTCTTCAGGTATATAGTTGGAAAAATATCCGATAATACCCAGATATTTCTCTTTGATCCGGATAAGATATTCGTTTCGGTATTCGGGCTGAGATATCAGCTTTTTACATCGGGCAATAATATGTTGGGTAGTTTCCATAATCTCCGCGGAACCGGTATGGGTCAGGAGTGCCGCCCCAAGGATTTCGATGATGTCCTCTTAATCCGGCCCCGGCTTAAACTCATCACGCGGAAGTACAAGCCTGACAATCTCAATACGCCCACCGTCAGAACACGCTTCCTCTCCGGCAGTCCTTTCAATATGGAAGCCCAGCTTTTTCAGGGTTACAATGCTGGCAACATTTGTCAGACGCACATCTCCCCACATTTTCTGCAAATTCATAGAGTTAAAACCATATTCAATCAACATTTTCAGGGCTTCGTACATGATTCCCTTGCCCCAATAATCCTTGGCACCTATGACAATATAGGCACAGGCACTTTTACTCCCCCGATCAATTTTTCTAAAACCTGTAACGCCTATGGGAATCTCATCCAGGGTAAGAATCATCAAATCCAGTCTCGTGGCATCCTCTTTTGCCTTCTGATACCACTTCGAAGTACTTTCGAGAGTTATTGGTTCGCTCAAAATCAGGGTCTTACTCACCTCAGGATCATTAAACCAATTTACTCTTAACTCCAGATCATTCTCCCGCATCAATCGTAATTGGACTGTTTTACCCATAAGAAGTGACGTTTCACTGCTCCCGGCATATTCCTGATGATCTTTATAGATAAATTCTTCCTGTAGCAAACCCATTCGAACCACATCTAAAAATTCTCCCTTGATACATTCTTCCCGACGCAGGAGGCCTTCCTCCAAAAAGCCAACTTTTTTCATAAGACAAATACTGGACAAATTGGTTTTCCTCGCCGTAGACCAGACTTTAGCAAGCCCAAGGGTATCAAATGCCCATTTAATTAATAATCGTGCGGCCGCGGTTCCAATTCCTTTTCCCCAGTAATCCGGCTCTCCAATTACAATATAAAAGCAGGCTGATTTATTGACAATGTTAATATTATTCAAACCAACGACACCTAAAGATAATCCGGATCGTGATTCAATAATCCAATCTCTCCGGGATGGATCGTTTTTTGCTGATTTAAACCACATAATAGTATCTTCCAAATTAATCGGTTCATGTAATATGAGGGACTTATTGACTTGCGAATTGTTGAACCACCGTACCTTATCAACCAGGTCACCCTCAGCCATTCTGCGCAGTTGAATTTTTTTTCCCGTAATAATTGTTTTTTTCTTTTCCATACCGAAATTATCCAAAATAACCCTTAGCCACCATTTGATCGGAAATGTCGACTGGATGATTGCCCTTTAACGATGAATTTGATAAATGATGAGACCTTGTTTCAATCATTTTTGTTTTTATCTGGCTTGACCAGATCGAACGGCGGACCATATTTATCGTAATCATAATACACACCTTCCTGCTTTAACACCACAATGGCGGTGCGCAATAAAATTTTCAAGTCCAGCCACAGGCTGAAGTTTTCGATATATTGTACATCGTATTCGATACGCTTGGACCAGGGAATACTTCCCCGTCCGTTGACCATGGCCAATCCGGTAATACCCGGGCGCATCTCCAGTCGTCGCCGCTCGAAGGGACCGTAATACTCCAGGTGCTGGGGAACCGTGGGCCGGGGACCGACTAATGAAATATCCCCTTTCAAGACATTGAACAACTGGGGTAATTCATCCAAACTGGTCTTTCGCAGTAATGCGCCCACCGGTGTAATACGCGAGTCCCCCTCCCCCACGGACAAACCGGATCCTATATTAATCGCTCCGGGCACCATGGTACGAAACTTATAAAGCCTGAATACCCGGGCATCCTTGCCCAGCCGGTCCTGACAGAAAAAAACCGTTCCCTTACTGGTCAACTTAATCAATACAGAAATAATCAGATAGACCGGACTGCATAATAGTATACCCACGAGGGCTACCATAATGTCAATAAAACGTTTAATAATAAGCTGCATTATACTATGTTATACCTGACATCTCTAGGCAGAGAAATCCATCGATGACCTATTGATCCATGATGGTATTAGTAAGATCACAAAAAGTCTTCACGGCCCTATCCAGAGAAAAGTACTGTTCCACGCGCTGCCGGGCGTTCCGCCCCATATCTAACCGGACCTTATCATTATTTAATAAATAGTCCATCTTCTCCGCCAACTGCACCGGATCCTTTATGGAAATAAGATAACCTGTTATACCATCGATCACTTCATCCTCACAACCCCGATGTCGCGTGGCAATGACGGCCTTGCCGCAGGCCATGGCCTCCAGAACAACAACCGGCATTCCCTCAAAGTAATACGTGGGTAACGTGAATAAATCACACCGCTGAAAAAATTCCACTACATCATTACGTCGGCCCAAAGTGTATACCGTATCCTCCAAATGATGATCGCGGATATAGTCAGCCACCATCCCTTCATTGGGGCCCACCCCTATGACCACAAAAGCATAATTTCTCTCCCGCAGTCTCCGGGCAGCCTCCAGAAATTCAAAAATGCCCTTTTCCCTGACCAGCCGGCCTACAAAAAGAACCACTCTGCGATCCGTAATGCCAAACGACTGCCAAAATGAATCCCCATTCGTATCGGGAGCCGGCTTAAACCTGTCAATATCCACCCCCACCCCCGGAATGCGATATATATGGGCCGGATTACGAATCATTCTGCTTTTACATGCCAGGTTATAATCATATTGATTCATAACAAACATGGCATCCGTCAAACGCCCCAGCATCCATTCTGTTATCAACCAAAACAACCATCTGAACTTATTTTGTCCCGGGGCACACGGCAAGCCGTGGGAAACATATAAAATGCGCGGTTTTCTAGGTATCAGGTATGCGGCTATCCTGGAGACGCCTCCTGCCAGCGGCATATGAGGAATAATCAAATCCATATTCTCTCTTTGGAACATCCGGCGCAATTCTTTAATCGCCTGCCATAGATTACTGACATGCATTCCCCTTTTGAAAGGATAGGGACATACCCTGATACCGTTCTCCTCCAGCTGACCATAGTCCTCATCGGCATTACAGGCCACCGATACCTTATGACCTTCTGCCATCTGGGCCTTGATAAAGGGTATCAAAAATGCCCTGACCGAACTGGGAGTACGTACAATATGAAGTATTCTCATCAGAAGATGTTATCTCATGGGGATGGAGTCATGGGTAAAGGTAGACTTTTTATCATTTTCAACTCGGCGAGGTATTTGTTTTTATCCTCATCGCTCATCTTATCGACATTTCTAATTCCCATAAGCTTCTTCCTGAGTCCGGTGGCAAACATAAGAACCGTAGTAATAAATTTTCCATACTGGAAAATCCAATGAGCTATGGCCCGTCCTAAATGGCCATCTTTTTTGTGATGCTCAAACAGATACCGGGCGTTGGTTTTGCGAGAATGAAACTGTTTTACCAGATTAAATGATTTATCAAAACGATAATAAAATAATGTATCCGGAATATTGGCAAAGGTACTGTGTTGATAGGTGCGAAACCATAAATTGGCATCAACAGATATTGAAATGGATTCGTCATAAGGATTATTTTCGAACCATGTTTTCCTGGCGAGTACTCCCGGATGGTTCATCCTGATATATCGTGAAGGATTCCGGCAGATTTCCTCATGCGTGGGTGCCGCATACCGGTGACCCATGGGATTATCATCGCTATCCAGCAATATAGCGCCACAGCTTACTACGTCCACCTCAGGATGTGATTCTAAAAAATCCACTTCTCTCTGAATACGCGTCGTTCCACACATGTCGTCGGCATCGAACCTCGCTATATATTTGCCCCGCGCCAAAGTTGTAATCTTGTTAAGACTTTTAGAGCGACCTATATTGGTTCCGTTTGTATATACCCGGACTCGTGGATCATTAATGGATTTCGCCAGTTCCAGGCTTCTGTCCGTGGAACCGTCATCCAACAAGATTAATTCCCAGTCGGTAAATGTCTGGGCAAATACAGATTTGACCATATCCAGCAAATAATGTTCTTCATTATAAAAGGCACTCGTAATACTTACTAATGGATCACTCATTATCTAATCCCTTATAATACACCAATAAATTGAGTTCCGGCCCATAAGAAAAATTAATTCATTTAGCTTGAACGATGATTTTCCTTACGTTTTTGCGCGCCGATTGTTTTATAAATATGGACAAGATTATCCCATGACGCCTGGGTAGTATACTTAAAATCCTTTTCAAACAAATCGTAATCGGATATCTGGGTGCGACCCATTAATAACGCCTTTTCCACCGCCTCAATCCATAGCCCCACAGGGCTGTCGGGATCCAATAAAATCGCCTTATCGGAAGCCTGGGCCGCCTCCATAACGCCGGGTATTCTGCGCGCCACAATGGGCAGCCCGGCCGCCGCCGCTTCAATTACCACTATGCCAAACCCTTCCTGAGCCGAGGGAAATAAAAAAACATCCCCGGATTTCCACAAAGGAACTAAACTGGGAAATCCCCGGGTAAGCCGAAAACGATCATGAAGTCCCAACTCGTTTATTCTTCGGTCCAACTCCTCGTATAAAGGGCCATCACCATTGATAACAAAATAGACGTTATCATATTTCCCGCAAATGTCTTTGGCTATTTCGGGTATTATAATATGTCGTTTGTGAGGAACGTGCCGGCCCACGGTCAATACAATCCTGGCATCTGCAGGAAGATCCAGTTCCTGACGCACCTGGATTGAGTTTATCGGCTGTTTGAATTGCGCTAAATTAATACCATTCGGTTGATAAAACTTTCTACTGTCTTGATGCCAGTTCGCTCCCCAGTTTAATTCCAGCGTAGCATGCGAAGCTCCCAGGATGGCATCGGCATAACAATCAATCCACCGCTTCATCAACCATCGGAAAAAAGAGCGGGGAAAAGGCACCCGTATTCCTATATTAAAATCTACCGTGGGATGAAGATGAGCCACTAATGCCAAACCGCGGACAGTATGAGCGACTTTAAGAAAATATCCGGAAGCATAATAATGATGCGAATGCAGTATATCGTATTTCCCTTCCTTAAGGATGTTTCTTAAGTCACGATTGAAACTCCATAGATTCTTGCGCAGCGGACAACGAAAAATTCGCCCACCCAACTGCCGGAATTCATCTTCATACTCTCCGGCGGCCAGACGCGGATTGATCGTGCAAACGTCAATTTCGATATCATCGCGATTACGGACGCGCACCATCTCCATTAACCAGGTCTCCAGCCCCCCATGTCGAAGACAATTAATCAGATGTAATACACGAATTGGCCTTTGCATCTCAAACACATCGGATCTATAAACCGCACTAGGGCAGACTATATTCCTCGGGATTATTATACGTATAGTCTACTTCCTGACCAGGTAAATAAGAAGATGATTTTACATAAGCCTGATCTTGGTTGACGAAAAAGTGAATAAATACATAGTAAAACACGATACCAAATATATAATACCAGATAAGATTTCTAACACTGACAATGAATCCCCTGCCGGCCATCCAGAAAACCGGCGATAAAACCAAAGCCAGACAAAATACGGCCTTTTCCGGATTGCGCACTGTTGCTCGATTAATCAAGAAAATGATAACTCCCTGCAGTAAGGCAACCAGTATCCCCCCTATAATAATATAGGGATATCCCCCCAGTGACCAGAAATGACCCAGTATTGAGACTCCGACCTGATATTCACGCCTGAGTTGATATCCATAACTATACAAAAGAGCATTTCCCGCATAAATTCCTTCCAGATAGTACTGTTGCTGAAGAGCTCCTGTAAACTTCGAGGGCAGGAATACTACCACACCTTCCTTTAAATACTGTTTGGGAGAAAAATCAACAAACGGGACCTCCTCCGGTGTACGCGACAAAATGGAATGGCCGCCATTAAAAAACAATCTTCCGAAGGTGCTGGCAGCCCATGGACTCTCCTGGGCAATATATTTCCATTGCTTCATGGCATGTAATCCATATTGAATATCCCCGCTAAGGCTCCCGGCGACTATACGAACTGTATTACCAATAACCATATAAGCCGGAAAAACAACAAGTAACGATGTAATGATAACCATCTTGGTTTTACGTGACATTTGACTCAAAAGCAATAATCCCGTCAGAAGGGATATGACCGGCATAACCGCCAAAGCGCGACGATTTAAAAGTGTAAAAAACGCTATTCTGATAATAAATATAATCAGACATATTATCTTGATCTTGCGGCTCATATAGGTAAATTGAATTCCCAAAACGATAGGCAACCACTCCGTATACTTAAAAACTGTATCAATATATGACTGTTGCTCGGCGACAAATCTTCCCGTGGCTATATACAATATCGTTCCTACGGAAAAAATAATGATGACCAGCAAATTCGTTCGCCGGGCCGTCTGCAATGATGTGGGAGCATAAGATACCTGATGCCGCATCATCATAAATATGATTAACAGATATGGAATTAAAAAACTTAAAACGATTATCTGTACTTTGACATCTTTCGCCAGATAAGGCGTCCAGGTAAAAATACCATACCCGGCATCCGGCATAAAAATTGCAAAATATATCGGCGCCACACACCAACCGAGAATCTTCCATCCCAGAAATATGGCCGGGATAAGACAGCCGAGGGATTGCTTGCAGACCATTTTATATATGGCGACACTGCCAATGATGCAATTTATAAAAGCCAGAAGGGCACCAAGTTTATGTTCTTTAGGCACCGTTAATAGAATAGCTACCAAAACGATTGTCAGGGACACGATAAGTATCCTCTTTACCCATAACGGATTAGTCCCCGGCAGCTGCTCGGGTAGCCTACCATATCCCTCTCCCGTGCCGCCTGACTCAATTAAATAATCGTTTTCGGACAGGTTAATCGTGTCAATTCCTTGAATAAAAAGATAGTCTGTGATCCAGTAACTTCATCAGCCAATATCGAAAATAATGGATTTCCTCTCTAAATTCCAGATCACATATAAATAAAAGTATGATTACAGTGCTAAAATACATTACACCCACCAGTATAAAAATACCCCATGTATCAACGGCTATACTTGAGAATAATAAAGCCGTAACATGGGTAATTGCTACTGTTCGCAGAAGATTCAAAAAGTACCTTCTCATTTCCTTCTTGCTGAAACCGGCACTTTTTTGTAATTGCACCACAAAGTATCGCATACCTATCAGACCGAAAGCAATCAATATACTGATAGGCCCTCCCATAAAACCTATCATCCATATCAGCACTACCAGACATACGGCCTTGCACAGATATACCAACGTTCCCATTTGGGACGGTCTTACAATATTATCCGCGCCGTATAATATCCTGTTTATTATAAATAATAATATTTGAAAAATGATCGCTACCGACATCAACAGATTAAAGACATGGCCGGCATATAATTCCTTGCCTACCCAAAGCGCTATAAATTTGGCATTCAGACAAAGACAGATTCCAGATCCTATCGCAATAATCCAACCGGCTGTTCTTAATAATCGGTAACTTATCTGTTTAAATTTCTCCTTATGACCTTCTCCATGCAGATGGGCCAATCCCGGCATAAAGGCCAATCCGATGCGGTTGGAAAAATAATTCACCATATCCCAAACACGCTTGGTAAGAACGTAAATCGGCGTCGATTCCGCTCCCATCAGCAAACCTACAATAAACGCATCACAGTTGTAAAAAAGATTATAGGCGAATCTGTTAATGGAAGTCCAGGTCATAAGTCCGCCAAACTCTTTCATCGTATGTTTACAAAATATTATCGAAATCCCTACTCGTTTGCATATCCAGAAAACATTAAACCAGTAAGAAAATATCGAAATTAAACTTTTAGTTATCATCCCCAAAGGAATAGCTAAAACTCCATATCCCCTAAAAAGAAGAACGATACAGGTAGCTATGGAAAATAATGAACCAAAGACATAGATTACTGTAAAACTGATGTTTCTCTGTAATCCCTGCTGAGCAGCGCCGGCGGCATTACTGATCAGAGCCAGACTGGTAGCCAGGGTCGCCAGAAAAAAAGCCAGTCGAATCACTTCACCGTCAAGACCCTGCAGATCAAATATCCTCGGTATAAAAGGACATAAAATCGCTCCCAGCAATACCGGTGCCAGACTAATAAATACGGTTAATATCAAGCCGGTCCCTATACTTTTCCCTGCCGCTATCGCATCTCCACTACCGTAGGCCTGGGCACATCTCTGGCGAATCAGATCGCTCAATCCCGCATCAACCAGCGTAAACCAGATGGCAATATTACCCGTCGCCAACCAGGCCCCATAGATCTTCAAATCAATATAACGCAAGTATAAAGGTACTAATAAAATACCTTGTATACAAATTATACCAAGAGAGGTATACTGATATATCAGATTGGCAAGCGTCGCTGAACGACGACTGACTTTATGTCTCTTTAAATCAATATCATCTTGATTGTTTTTTTTACGGGTATCATCCATTCGTCGTACTCAAGTACATTCTGGCGAAAAAAGGGGTATCAGTCCCTACCGGCAGCTCCTGTGGTATCTTGATCGTATAGGAATTTGTTATTATAAGCGGAGTGGGTAATATAGATAAAGCCCCGGAAATGGCTCTGCCAGAATCCGGTCCAGCGAAAGCTGGTATCTTGAAAAAACCCATGATAACTCAATTTCACGACAGATACCAGGAAAACCATCATTTCCTGCAGTAGCTCCGCCAGGGAAAGGTCATGATATGATATATCTCACCCATGAGAGCCCGCAGCGTCAACCACCATAATCCTATATAAACCTTAGGCGAAACAGACCGGAAACGTGATCTGTTCTTCATAGACATCAATTTATTTTTTATACACTCAAAATTCTTATCGGCATTTAGCTTTATCTGGCGATAACGGTCGTATCGTTCCTCAGGATTATTATCCCAATATTCCTTTACTCTTGCCATCTCTGTTATTAAGCCCGGCCCAATATCTCTTACCTCATGTACTAAATCCTCCATCCCCATCTGACGCATAAAAGACCTGACTTTACTTTCGTAAACCACCGGTAATAAGGGCACATCCAGACCCACCGCTAAAATACAACCATGTAATCGCATCGAAATAACAAAAGCAGACTGATTGATTGATTCTATAGTCTCAGAAAGTTTTTGGGGAATTATCTTTTTGATGTTGGCCTTCACGGCCGCGGAACAATGGGAAAGAACGTTTTCATAGAAAACACTATCATGGTCAGGCTCAAAACAATGCAAGTGTATTTTGTGGCCCTCGTTAACCAATATTTCTAATAACGTCGCCAATGATTTATTATCGATCCCCGGCCAATCCCTCAAAATAATTGCTATTAATTTCTGGTCTCTACTGATTTTCTTTTTTAAAAACGACTCTCGATATAAATCAATAGAAGGAACGATATCGGCTGTTACCTGGATATTATCCATGGCCAAACCAATATCCTGCAATACCCTATAACTCTGTTGATCTCGAACACATATTTGATCCACAGAGGGTAATATCCGATATAAGGCCCGACGTAACCATTTTCGCCTTAAAGGACCCACCCCCACTCCCAGGATAAAGGTAGCCTTTCCCATCAGAACACTTAAGGCCGCCATCCACACGCTACCGCCCGGAAGCCGCCAGGAATACTGGTCTTGCAATAATCCACCACCGCCAATAATTACACCATCAACCTGCCTCACTTTTTTTAAGATGTTTATTAAATGCAGCCAGAACGTATAATGAAAACATCGACCTTGATAAAAATTGACTTCCGGTAAACATTGAAACTCCTGAGATTTTCGTTCATTTAGACTCGCCACCCATATTTGAGGATTCTTCACTATTGCCTCTAATCCCCTCACCATACTATAACATACCAATTCATCTCCCACATTGATAGAACCATACATACCATATAATAATATTCTTTTACCGACAGCCATTCAGAAAATTTCCCGTTCCTCTATTTCAATCCGGATAACGTACTTTTCAATCTATAAAAATATAAACGTCAGAACAATTACCTATTTCGGCTTTCGGGCACGAATCCAAAGCACCCGAGTTCCCGGATCGGTGACCGGTGTATTCTCTGTACCCTGTCGGCCCATAGCCTCATTTATTCTCTCGTTTTCCTCTGGTGAATACTGAGGGTCCAATCGATAAGAACCTACTTCAAGGTATTGGAGAAGATACTTCTTTATGCGTTTCTCATTAATAATCTGAGGCTCCGTAATCGTTGCCCTGTCCCGAAGATTGATTGAACCTATAAATTCTCCACCCGGCGCCAGAATCCGAATTATTTCCCGACACATTCTTTTAAAACTTCGAACATGATCTAAAGCATTCATCGTAAAAAGAACATCCACATAATTTGAGGGCAAGGGAATACTATCTTCCGAACAACATATATAACACATATCATGTGATTTGATATCAAACCACCTGGCGTAATTATCGACCAAAACATCAATGCCTATCCGAATACGTGCCTGTGTACACCAGTGTAAACTACCTCGAGGACCACATCCAAAGTCCGCAACAATCTTATCCTTCAGAAAATCGGCATTTTCCTCACCGGCGATGGGAAGCATGCGGGCGCGAAAACTGGTATTGCACAACTTGCCATCTTTCAAATCATCCCGGGAACACCAGAATGCTCCTTCTCGACTGTATTTGACATTGGAATTTAGACGATTAATTAGGATACATACTAGAGACTGCAACCACGCTGGTGTAAAACGTGAGCAGGATTTGGCCAGTTTATATATCTTTGTCGTGAAACCTTTGAATACCATATACCCTCCTGATAAATATAAGCACTATTGCCAAAACGTCTTTCTACGCCTTGATTATTTTTAGTCTTCCTTTCTTCGCACCCGCTAATGCATTTCGTGAATCAACAACCAATTTCGCATTTTGTGTAATCAATTCATAATCATAATCACTGTGATCTGTCGCAATTAAAACCACGTCGTAGCTTTTGAGCATCTGAGCCGATAAAGGTTTACTCTTCATCTGTAAATCGTGTTCACGCTGCTTGTGGGTGCGGGAAATGTAAGGATCATTGTAATCGACCTTGGCGCCTTTTTCCTTTAACAGTTCAATTATCTCTATAGACGGTGATTCACGTACGTCATCAATGTCTTTTTTATAGGCCAGTCCCAAAACCAATATCTTCGATCCTTTTAAACTTTTATGACGATCGTTCAGAGCATCCGTTACTCGCGAAATTACATAATGCGGCATATTGGTATTGATTTCCCCGGCCAGTTCGATAAAACGGGTTGGCATGCCGTATTGACGGGCTTTCCAGGTCAGGTAAAACGGATCGATCGGGATACAATGACCGCCCAGGCCCGGGCCGGGATAAAACGACTGAAACCCGAACGGCTTGGTGCCGGCCGCCCGGATAACCTCCCAGACATCGATTCCCATACGATCAAACAGCATCTTTAATTCATTAACTAACGCAATATTTACGCAGCGATAGACATTTTCCAGAATTTTACTGGCTTCGGCCACTTCACAGGTACTAACCGGCACAAGTTGCTCGATCGCCAGAGAGTATATCTCAATCGCCCTTTCCAGGGACGCCTTACTCAGCCCCCCCACCACTTTCGGAATAGTACGCGTCTGGAAATGCTTATTGCCCGGGTCTTCCCGTTCCGGCGAATAGGCCAAATAGAAATCTTTTTCCACTTTAAGGCCTGAACCCTCCAGAATCGGCAGCATTAATTCCCGGGTTGTGCCCGGATACGTTGTACTTTCCAAAACCACCAGTTGCCCTTTACGCAGAAATTTGGCAATAGTCCGGCAGGTAGTCTCGACATACTGCATATCCGGCTCACGATTTTCTGTCAGCGGGGTCGGTACACAGATAAGCAGCGCATCCGGCTTGGACAGCTCCGCCATCCGGTCCGTGGCCCGAAAGCGTTTCGATCCCACCATATCCTTCATTAACGTATCCGGAATATGCTTAATGGTACTCTTGCCCTTATTGAGCCGGGCCACCGCCTCCGGATTAACATCAAATCCTAAAACCCGGGCGCCCCCCTCATAAAATTCCCGAGCCAAAGGCAAACCCACATATCCCAGTCCAACAATACCTATCAGGGGTACACTGCGTTTAGAAACTTTTCTTTTCTGAACCATTTTTTTTCCATTCGCAAATTTATCTATATTCTTCTGAGCCACTTAACGAATCGTTCCAATCCTTCCGGAAGATCTGTTTGAGGATGATAGCCCAGTTGAGTCCTGGCTTTGGTTATATCGGCAAATGTCTGCCTGACATCGCCGGGCGGTACCGGCAACCTCTCCATTTGGGCCTTTTTGCCCAACGCATTTTCTATCGCTTTAATGAGGCTGTCCAGTCGATACGGACGCGATTCACCCAAATTGTAAATCTCATATCCCCGACATCTTTCCATAGCGGCTAATACACCCTGGATAATATCATCGATATACGTGAAATCCCGCGCCATCGAGCCATCCCCATACACCGGTATGGCGTGATCATCTTCAATCAATCGAGCAAATTTGTGAATCGCCAGGTCGGGCCGCTGCCGGGGACCATAGACCGTGAAAAATCGTAAACAGGTTATATCGATATCATACAAATGGTGATATGTATGACAGATCAGTTCGCCCGCTTTTTTGGTCGCCGCGTACGGGGAAATGGGAAAATCCACATTATCTTCCTCGCTAAACGGAACTTTCTTATTATTGCCATAGACACTGGAACTGGAGGCAAAGATAAATTTCTTTATTCCATATTCCCGGGCAGCCTCCAGTAATACCAGGGTACCTGTGACATTAACATCCTGATAACCCAGCGGGTCCGTAATCGAAGGCCTTACTCCCGCCCGGGCCGCCAGGTGCACGATCATATCGATATCCTGAGCAGACAAAATACTATCGATACACACCCTGTCCCGAATATCTCCTTCGATCAGAGTAAACAGATTATTTTCCCGACAGACGGAAAGATTATCGCGCTTTACCGCCGGATCGTAAAAATCATCAAAATTATCCAATCCGACAACATGCACTCCCTGAGCTAAAAGCGCTTCGCTCAAATGGGAACCGATAAATCCTGCAGCTCCGGTTACTACTATTTTCATATAGGATCTTATCTGTAACGATTCAACTGTTTGTTATAATAACTTCTTACCCTGATACGTGACTTTCAGTCAAATAAAAACTTATTATAAGCTTTTATTAACCGTGATAGGGACATTCGCTGCATTTATCACGGTCGGCCGATGCTGTGATACTCAATCCCCTGCTTCTTGACATAGGCCGGATCATATAAATTCCTGCCGTCAAAGATAACCGGATTTTTGAGCCGAGCCGCTATCTGCTCAAAATCCGGCGTCCGAAACTCCTGCCACTCGGTAAAAATGACTAACGCATCGGCTTCATTCAAAGCGTCATAACTGTTTTTTACAGTCTCAATACGCCCCTTTAGTTTCTCCAGAGCCACCGTCATGGCTTCGGGATCATAGGCTCGTATCTTCATCCCTGCTTCCAGAAACGTATCAATACACCGGATCGCCGGCGATTCCCTTATATCATCTGTCTTGGCCTTGAACGCCAGCCCCCAAACGGCCAGGCGGGTCTGACCGGCTTTCTCACCAAAGTATCTTATAACCTTATCAGAAAAACGATCCTGTTGGACATAATTGGCCTGCTGGACTGCCTGGGCGATGGTCATAGGGCACTCTTGCTGAGCGCCCATGTGGATCAGGGCCTGTACATCTTTGGGAAAACAACTCCCCCCGTAACCTACTCCGGGAAAGATAAATGAACTGCCAATCCGGGAATCACTGCCTATTCCAATCCGTACCTGTTCTACGTCCGCTCCGAATGTATCACACAACGCAGAGATCTCATTCATGAAAGATATACGGGTGGCCAGCATACTATTAGCGGCATACTTGGCCATTTCCGCCGAAGCCGGATCCATGAATATCATACGACTGCTTTTTCGCATAAAAGGACTATAAAGCTGCTTCATAATCTCCCGGACCGCCGGATTGGTGGTCCCGATGATAACCCGGTCCGGCTTGAGAAAATCCTCTACCGCCGAACCTTCCTTAAGAAATTCCGGATTACTGACATAATCAAATGGATTTTCCGTCTTGCCGGTTATCACCTCACTGACTTTTATATGAGTCCCCACAGGAACCGTACTTTTAGTCACTATAATACGATAACCATCCATGATCTCTGCTACGGCCCCGGCCACTTCCAAAACCGCCGAGATGTCCGCCGAACCGTCCGGCGCCGATGGCGTCCCTACCGCCAGAAAAACCACCAGTGAATTGTCAACGCCTTCCTTCAGGTCTGTAGTAAACACGAGCCGGCCAGCCGCTTCATTGTGCTTAACTAATTCCGTAAGACCCGGCTCATAAATCGGAATCTCACCTTTTTTGAGCCTGTCTATCTTTCTCTTGTCGCTATCCACACAAATAACATGATTGCCTCCGTCCGCCAGACACGCTGCCGCGACCAATCCTACATAACCCACACCTACAACTGATACCTTCACCCTGTCATCTCCTTATATTCCCAATCTTTCCTGTAATCCGTCTTCAACATATCTATTTAAAAGTATCGTGAATCCACGGCCAGCCAATTCGTAGTAAACTCAAATAAATCGAGCGTGTCAACCTGACCATCCGATACAATATCCACATCTATATCCCCCACAGACATCAACCAGTACCTCGAAATGAAAGAAAAATCATCTATATCCACACGATAATTAAAATCAATATCAGCTGTCAGACGCGGCCGTAATTCATAGGCCAGCCCGTAGGCCCGGTTCTTTTTGGTGGTGCTATTGGTCAGCCGGATTTCATAGACATCATCCGCCGGCAAAACAAAATCAACTTTTTCCAGATTATTCAGCGTGTCAGTCTCTGAATATAACTCCGTGCTAAGAGAGTCCAGTATCGTCATATCCAGATTAAATGCCGGTTCACTTTCGGGCGTGAATACCGAACCCACGCGATTAATCTGACGGTCCCAGGTCGCCGTCAATACCAGTCGACAGTCCTTCAGACCATTGATATAAAAGTGATCCTCCTGATAATTCTGGGTCATTACCTCATAAGCCCAGCCGGTTTCACCGCTGACCGTATCCCCTTCATTAATGCGGCCGGCACTTAATGTCTGGTAGGCACGCAAAGCATCAATCCTGCCATATCCCCGGTCAGTGTGCCAAACATGACCAGGCTGGGCCGGTTCAGTGGGATTATCATTCTTGTCGTTTATATTGGGAAAAGCAGAGTTAACTATCACTGCCTTAATGACCTCGTTCTGCCCATCATCAGAATCAACGGTTCCATCAGCATATCCTAATAACAACGCCGCCACACCCGCGGTTTGGGGACCGGAATAACTCGTCTGGCCTCCGCTGGTTCCCACCGTTGTCCAGGAGCTATCACTGGCGGCTGAGGGCACTGTCTGAGCTTCTGATGGAGCGGTTATATCGGGCTTACGCCTGCCATCCGCCGTGGGACCGCTAAGACTTAGACTACCTACACATCCGTACACGTATTGATTACCCGGATCACTTAACCGCAATCCGCCCGTGGTTATACCGTTATAAGCATCGCCAAATATTGTTATCTCCGAAATCACGCCGTCCGTATTTCCTGCCGCATTAGCAAACACCACATCATAGGCATATGCAAAATAATCATATATCAGTGTCCAGATGCTTTCCCCGTCGGCCAGCGCATTTAATTGAATCCCAGTTACTATCACTCTGCAATTTTGATTTATTATTAGTTCCTCCAAAGCATCGATTAGATAGCTGGAAGAAATAGTATACTCCTCCGGCGGACCGGGATCGTACTTCACCACCTTGGCACTATAAATATCTGCCCCCGGGGCCACCCCAATATCCTCAGGATAACTGGCTCCACCCCGACTGGCCACAATACCTGCCATCCCGGTATCATGACTGTCATTCGTTGTCCCATCACCGGTAAAATCGTATGCAAAAGCATGAGTAACCTCATTGGCATCTTTGAAGGCTTCATGGGTTACCCGCGTATTAGCCCTTGATATCAATCCGACATTCACTCCTGCCCCTGTCTCTCCCAGATCATGTAATGCCCGGGCATTGGAACCTTCCGTCGTAATAGATTCCGCCAGAGCATATACTTTCTGGATGTCATGTCCTGTCATCCATATGTAAAGACTTACCATTAATAACGCCGATACTCTCTTCATTTTTCCTTCTCCTCTGCTACCTTCTGATTATCTGGGCATTCGGGCCGGCGCCATGTGCCGTAACGCTAAGGGACGAAAATAATCAATAACCTTAGGTAATCCTTCCTCTAACGATACAGAAGGCTGCCAGCCCAACGCCTTACCGGCCAGCGAAATGTCCGGCCGGCGCCGCATGGGATCGTTTTCAGGTTTCGCCTTATATATAATCTCAGAAGACGAACCGATCATTGCAATAACCATCTCTGCAATCTCTTTAATACTACGCTCATCCGGATTACCCAGATTAACCGGCCCGACGATCTCGTCCTGATCCATAAGACGTATCAAACCTTCCACCATATCATCTACATAACAAAACGACCGGGTCTGAAGACCGTCGCCGAAAATCGTAATCGGCTCGTTACGCAGAGCCTGAAGTATGAAATTACTGACTACCCGGCCGTCGTTCGTGGACATGCGCGGACCATACGTATTGAAAATTCGGGCAATACGTATATCGACATGATTCTCACGATGATAATCAAACATAACCGTCTCGGCTACCCGCTTGCCCTCATCATAACAACTACGCGGACCGATCGTATTGACATTGCCCAAATAGGATTCCGTCTGGGGATGTTCCAAAGGATCGCCATACACCTCAGAAGTTGAAGCCTGTAATACCCTCGCCTTAATCTCACTGGCCAGATTAAGCGCATACATCACCCCTAAAACCGAGGTTAATACTGTCTTCACCGGACTTCGCTGATAATGTATTGGAGAGGCCGGACAGGCCAGATTATAGATGCAATCCACTTCCAGACGGTAACTATCCGTAACATCATGGCGATAGATTTCCAGGTAATCATTATCTAACAGATGGCGAATATTATCCTTACTGCCGGTATGAAAATTATCTAAAATGATCACAGAATGACCCGCATCCAGTAACCTCTCGGCCAGATGACTGCCTATAAATCCTGCACCACCAGTTATTAGTATTCGCACCTGTCTTTTCTCTTATGAATATCTAAAATTTGCTGTAATTTAAGCTATATAAAGTTTTTCTTAATTATATACTTAGATGCCCCCGTCAAAAGTCAATTTTACCAAGGTAAAATAGGCTTAATGAATCAGAATCAAAACTTGAACATACTTTTGACGCTGGCGTCTACTTAGCTCAATCTCTTATTGTACCCTATATTCAAAACTTATAAGACGAAAAAACTCTAATTAAAAAACTCCAATTTTTCTCTAATTTTTGACTGACTATGGCAGACTCCGTCCCCGTCGGCCACTAAACCAAAATAATATAAACGCTTACAAAATAAACACTTATATAATTAATTCGTCCCTGAATATAGTTGACTACCCCCTGAATTAATCGATCGGCTCTAGTAAATCAGCATCTATCTCCACTGCCGCACTTTGGCCGAGCATATCAACCTGAAGTACGATCCGAGTCATATTCTTCTTTTGTTCGATCATCCCTTCACATCCCATTAATGCACCCCCTATAACCCGACAGCGTTTGCCTGCCTTTAAATATGGATGAGTATCTATGGGCATACCACCATATATTGCCTTATGTATAGCAGTAATTTCCTTAATGAACTTATCCTGATCTATTACATCGATAACCTGAGCAATTCGATTCGAGGTCAAAGCCCGATAACGTTGTTCCTGGGTGCCGCAGAAAAATAGATAACCGGAAAATAATGGCAATAACGACTTATAAATCCTATGTTTACGTTTGGTCGTTTTTTCAACTAATGGCAAAAAATAGGGGATCTGCCATTTGCACATGACCGAGGCCAGGGCCTTTTCGTTACGACTTTTAGTATGAGCCACGCGCCATTGGCCAGGAATCTCCTCAATACTCAAATCTTCAGGATATAATATAGGTGGATTTTCAGAAAATTTCAGCATTGTTCACATATATACCAAATGCCGGAAGGCATTCTTTTGATGAAGGACAAAAAAGCAGTAACTCCATTATTTCCAATATTATAGTATCGGCAATACGTTTATCCGGATTGATTGGAACTCTGGCATTTTTATGCCATCTCTCACACCATATCTGGTTTCCAAACTCTCCAGACGCTACAGATAATTCTGGACGATTATCGGCTGAAGTGTCTATGGGTCAAGCAATAATACGGATATTTCAATGATAGTGTTCTTGTTGTTTTTATATTTAAACTTTCTTTATATTTTTCGTTTTTAAAATATTATTTAATGTGATTAAATATACAATTAAACATTTACAAACTATATTTTTCAAATCTCGTAAATATAATAACCATAATAAAATAGCAAATAAAGTGAAATTTTATAACAACGCTTATGTGTGGAATTGCCGGGATAATTGATTTCGAGGGAACCAATAAACCCACTCACGATGAATTACATCGGATGGCCACTTATCTGGTCCATCGTGGGCCGGATGAATCCGGACTATACCTTGATCCGGAATCTCAACTTTGCGCTCTGACTCACAGGCGTTTGTCCATTATCGACCTCAAGCATGGCAGGCAGCCCCTGTGCAATGAAGATGAAACCATCTGGATCACCTATAACGGCGAATGTTATAACTTCCTCCAGCTCAGACAAACTCTGCAAAAACTGAATCATCGCTTTAAAACCAATTGCGATACCGAAGTCATCGTTCACTTATATGAAGAGTATGGTCCGGATTGCGTTAATCACATAAGGGGAATGTTTGCATTTGCCATCTGGGATCAAAAAAGCAGGCAATTATTCCTGGCCCGTGATCGAATGGGCCAGAAGCCACTGTATTACGCTGTTCATAACGGCAGGTTTATTTTTGCCTCTGAATGTAAGGCCATTCTACAAACCAATAATTTTCCCCGGCAGTGCGATAGGGAGTCTATCGGTCACTATCTCCTTCTGCAATATGTCCCTCCTCCCCGAACCGCTTTTGCCGATATCCGGCAATTGCCCCCCGCTCATACGCTTACCTTTTCGCCGGGTAATTTTAACGATATCGAGCCCCGGCGATATTGGTCCATCCCCCAGAATGCCGAGACCGGAGAAAATGAAATTTCGAGAAAATCTCTGGCCGAATCGGCCGAGCATCTACGTAGTGAACTGCAGGAGGCCACCCGATTACGTATGATCAGTGATGTACCGTTGGGAGCGTTTCTGTCCGGCGGACTTGACTCCACGATCATTGTGGGCCTGATGAGTCAGATAAATAACGACCCCGTTCAAACCTGCTCCATTGGTTTTGAAGAAGTCCTTTACAATGAAACACCCTTCGCCCGCCAGGCAGCCCAACGATTCAATTGCGATCACACCGAGCAGATCGTCAAGCCGGATTGCCTGGATACTATAGAAAAATTAAGCTATTACTACGATGACCCGTTCGCCGACAGTTCAGCGCTGCCCACCTTTCATTTATGTCATCTAGCCCGGAACAAGGTAACCGTAGCCCTGACCGGCGATGGCGGGGATGAATGTTTCGGCGGCTACGACCGTTATCGTGCCCTGAAACTGGCCGAACAGATGAAAACCTCCCGGATCCTGACCTGGATGGCAAGGCGGGGCTTCTGGGATAAAATAGCCGGCGGCGAACATCATTCGTTCTGGCACAGACTGCGCCGCTTTACCAGTGCCTTATCGCTGCCCGCCTCGCAGCGATACCTTAAATGGATAGCCGTCTTTGACCCCGATATGATTAGGCAACTCGTCCAGAAAAATATGAGTATAATACCGCCCTGGGATTATCTCGATCCGTTCTTCCAGAATTCCTATGCGTACGAAAATTCCTTGAGTCGGGTCATGGCCCAGGCCATGCTGGCAGATGGTAATACCTATCTGCCCGGCGACCTCAATACCAAGATTGACCGGGCCTCCATGTCGACCGGCCTGGAACTGCGCTGCCCGTTTCAGGACCATAAAGTGGTCGAACTGGCCTATTCGCTTCCCACCACGTACCGACACAATGGTAAAACCGGCAAACTTATCCTGCGTCACGCCTGCGACGATTTGCTGCCAGAAAAAATTAAACATCGAAAAAAAATGGGATTTGGCGTGCCGGTAGGACACTGGTTCCGCCACGAACTCCGCCCCTTGTTCATAGATACCGTCCTCTCAGGCCACGCTATACAGCGCGGCTATTTCAAACGCCAGGCAGTCGAACAACTCCTGCAGGAAAACGAGCAGAAACAAAACGACCACGGCCACCGGCTTTGGTCGCTGCTCATGCTGGAACTATGGCACCGAAACTACATCGATTCCCGGCCCGGCCTCTAAATTTTTTAGCACCAAGTCACGAAGACACAAAGCAGAACGCAATAGGTGGCAGGCCTACACGAGCGAAGCGCGTTCAGGCATGAGATTACCTGGCAAGTGGTCATGTTATAATTAGGTGGCAACGCTAAATCCTATCCTCATCGTAGTCAAAGGATTGCTTTGTCCGTGAGATAATATAAAACGATCTTTTCTAAACGTCATTCTCATGATATAATCTTAGTTTTCCTGGCGCGGCCGGGTTTTTTGTTGATGTGGCCGGCCTGGGCCTGATAGTAATAATAATGAAGCACGCGAAAGAGAAAATATTGGTGGTATTGCCCACTCCGATGGGTGATGTGATATTGAGCACGCCGGCCCTGCGGCGCCTGCGGGACACCTTAAACGATGCCCATATCACCTTTTCAGGCAATCCCAGGGCCCGGGCCATTCTGGACGCGAGTCCCTGGGCGGATGACTGGATAACACTCGAAAATGACCCTCCCGGATTCAGTTCAACCGCCGGCGTGCTCCGCAGACAGAATTTCAAGAGTGCTATTCTTATGACCAATTCACTCCGTTCGGCCCTGCTGACATGGCGGGCCGGGATCCCGCAGCGTATCGGTTATCGTCGTGACGGACGCGGACTCCTGCTGACCTCGGCGCTGTCACCCTTCCGGCTGGTTCATCGCTTTGCCCCGATTTCCATGATTGAGTATTATAATTTTCTGATGGAAAAGGCCATTATCCATATTAAAAAAAATGACAGCTCCCCTGGTTCAGAAAAAATAAATTTCGACCATCATCTGGAATTATTTACCCGCGAAGATAATCAGGCTGAAGCGGATACGCTTTACCAGCATTGGGGACTGAGCGAGGACGAGCAGGTAATTATCTTGGTACCGGGCGGGGCGTATGGGCCCAGTAAATACTGGGCCACGGACCGTTTCGCTTCTCTGGCGGACCGGCTAACTCAGGATGGTTATACTATCATACTCTCCTGCGCCCCAACACCGGCCGAACAGGACATTGCCCGGCAGATCATCGAAAAGACCCAAACACCCGTGTTTGATACCAGCCGCCAGGAACTCAGCCTAGGGGGTCTCAAGGAACTTATCCGTCGGGCCCGGCTGATGGTGGCCAATGATACCGGCCCGTG
>JAFGHE010000184.1 GCA_016930295.1 Sedimentisphaerales bacterium | reverse complement strand
GGGTAAAGGAAAGAAATGCAAGGCAACGGTTACCTTTCCCGGAGATTTTCCGGAAGATGATTATACTCTCATAGTACTCCTTGACTCATCAGACGATGTTGACGAATCAGACGAATCCAACAATATGGGAACCAGTGACGGTATCTTTCATGTTCTGGCTGCCATGACGGACTGTTGTTCAGATGAGCTTTCCCTGGTGGGCACCTGGGCAGTGTCGGCCATTCAAGGCGCCCCCGGCAAAGTGAATGCAGCCAATAGTACCTGGACATTTTATGAGAATGGCACGTATGCGTGGTTCCTCTATTACCAAGGATATTATGACCTTGATGAGTATGGCAGCTATACCCTCTCAGAAGACATTCTCACGGTGAATTCGGATAGTATCATGGCCGTTATCCTGGGCAGTGAATCGACACCTATAACACTCAAAAAAGATAATTTCACTTTCAGAGATGAAGATAATGATAAATGGACGTATGTGAAAATGGAATAGCTCTATGAATGGAAAGGTCCTGTTGTTCATACTGATTACGGGTATCTCTCAGGCTGTTTGGGCGGCTTCTTTGACGAGCGCGCGGACGGATTATTCTGTTCAGGCAGAAGTTGGTAATCCCGATCCTGAAGCCGGCGGGGAGCGATTCGGAACGAACTCCCTTACAGAACAGGAACTGCATAAATACCGGCTTTTTGGATTGTTATTGATTATTTCCGTATCGGGTCTGTTTGCCATCATATTTATAATCACCTATTTCAGGGTCAGGCGATATCGCCGTAGCAAACTTAAAATCGGCCAGAAAGCCGAGCCCACGGAATATATTGATGCCTGGAGTCAGCATCGTCTCCGTGACGATCAGAGGTGACACTGTTAAAAATTCAGGCTTGAGGCCTTTAGGTACGGAGTACGAAAGCAGGTGACAAATCTCCATAAAAAGCATCTGGGTCTGGGGCGCGACCGGCGGCTGCGCAAAACCTGTGAATTTGAGCGGGTTTTTCAGGCCGGCCGGAGTACGGCGGACGGCCGATTAGTCGTATATGCCTGTGTCAATCAGGGTACCCGGTCGCGCGTGGGAGTATCGGTGGGTAAACGACTGGGCCCGGCGGTTAAAAGAAACCGTTATAAACGTACTCTGCGCGAGGCATTTCGTCTTTGTCAAAATGATTTGCCTGCCGGCTGTGATTATGTTATAATTCCCCGGCCGGCGAAAAGTATATCAACCCGGTTATACTGTAAATCGTTGATACAATTGAGTGCCAAACTGAATTATCGTATGAAATCATGAAAAACGGATACATACAGAATGCGAGTTCTTTCCTGTTAAAGATATTTATCTGTATGGTTCGGTTTTATCAAATAGCCATTTCGCCTTATTTGCCTGCCGCCTGCCGGTATGTGCCCACCTGCAGCGAATATACCCTGGAGGCCCTGAAGCGCTATGGCCTGATCCGGGGCAGTGTTATGGGCTTTAAGCGGCTTTTACGCTGTCATCCCTTTGCCAAAGGGGGTTGGGATCCTGTCCCTTGACATTTAATTAAAACCGGGTATTCTATAATAAAAGCGTAATTTCGTTCTCTACGTCGTGATATATTTGGAAATAAAACTGTAAATCGTTATCGCGATACTTACAGAGGGACATAGGTATAAGCATATTAAAGTCTGTAGCTTCTAAGAAGTATATCCGGAAGGATATGAGATTTATGGAGTCTGTTTATGGCTGATACTGAACTGGCACGCAAGCAGTTATTGGATCGTATTGAACAGCTCATTGAAGCAAAACATTTCGATGAGTTGCGCCAGTTACTGTCTGAATCACGGTCGGCCGATGTGGCTGAGGTGGTCGAGGTACTGGATGAGATTGCCCGGCAGATATTGTTTGACCTTCTGGATGCCCAGGTGGCCGGTGAAGTACTGGAAAAAATCGATGAGGCCACACGTATTGAGGTGGTGGAGGATTTAAGCAGTGATGAACTGACCGATATAGTCGCGACCCTGCCGCCGGATGAGGCTGCTGATGTAGTAAGCCAGTTGAGTGACGAGCAAACAGAACACGTGCTTGACCAGATTCCGGACCCGGATTCCGTACAGATCGAAAAGCTTCTGGGATATCCGGAAGACACGGCCGGCGGAATTATGAATCCGGAACTGGTTAAGGTCAATATTTCTGATACTGTTCATCAGGCTATTGATAATTTTCGTGAATCCGACCCGGAAGAAGATTTTTATTTCATTTTTGTAGTGGATGATAATGGAGTCTATAAAGGGTGTGTCGGGCTGGATGCTCTTTTGCGTTTTTCCCGCAAAACACCCATATCGGAAGTTCTGGAAAAAGAGATCCCCTCTGTTAATGTCACAGCCGACCAGGAGGAAATCGCCAATACCTTCCGTAAAAACGACCTTATCATAATGCCGGTTGTGGACGAGAAAGGTATCCTGCTGGGCCGGATTACGGTTGACGACGTTGTGGATGTCATGGATGAGGAAGCAGAGGAAGATGTTCTGGTGATGGCCGGTACACACCCCTCGGAACTGGATACCCGTAATATAATCAAAGCCGCCACTATTCGTTTGCCCTGGCTACTGACGTGTATGTGCGGATCGATGCTGTCGGCTTTGATTCTGGTAAGTATTTTTCAGGGGCATTTTACTAAAGCGGAATGGGTATGTATCACCATGTTTCTTCCGGCTATTGCCGCTATGGGCGGCAATAGTGGTATGCAGACATCAACGGTGGTAGTACGCGGTCTGGCAACCGGTGATTTGGCGGCCCTGGATGTTATTCAGGTGTTTTCCCGGGAAAGCCGGGTTGCTTTAATTGTAGCAGGGGTATGTGCATTTATTGCCGCTCTGGTAGCTAATAGCTGGCTGAGTTTGTTCCCTGTGGAAAATTTCCCTGTTTCCGATATAGCCATTCTTGCCCTGGCTGTAGGATTGGCCATGTTTGGCGCCATAATGCTGTCCACATCGTTGGGTCTGTTTTTGCCCTATCTTTTCCGGAATTTGGGTATAGACCCGGCTATCAGTTCCGGTCCCTTAATCACGACATTTAATGATATGATGAGTTTTTTTACATATATCAGCCTCTTCCTGTTATTAATGAGAGGTTTCAGGTGACAGGCGGTGTTCTGTAACCATATGATTTATAAAGACTTATGAGACGTTAGAGTGTGGGGCTCGTTTTGACAGGAGTTCCCGGGAAATATTTTATTCCTTGCTAATAAAACCGTTAAAAAAGTTTGACAGGGGAGAAGTTTTTTTTATAATGCTATATTCCGCTTAACTTCAGGTATGGGCGGACGCAAAGATGAATAATTATAAGTGTTTAATCAGCAATACATTGAGTAATTGAAGATGCAAGCAAAACTACAGAAATCTACTATAGCTAAAAAGGAAACCGTTACTCAGAATTGGTATCTGGCCAGTGCCGAGAATCAGATTCTCGGTCGTTTTGCCAGTCAGATTGCCATGATACTGATGGGCAAGCACCGCCCTGGTTATACCCCTCACGTGGATACGGGTGATTATGTGGTGGTGACGAATGCGGAAAAGATCCGGATAACCGGAAAAAAGGCTCTGACGAAGCAGTATGATTACTATACCAACTATGCCGGCGGCCATAAATATGTCACTTACGCGGAGTTGATGAAGAAAAAGCCGGAAAAGGTAATCATGGAAGCGGTGCGACGGATGCTGCCTAAAAGTAAGCTGGGACGGAAGATGTTTTCAAAATTAAAGGTGTATCGAGGCGGCGCTCACCCTCATGAAGCCCAACCGCTGCAAGCACTTGAGATTAAAGGCAAATAACTATTGATAATAAGAATGGTTTAATATATCTTAATACAATAGATAATATGAGGTATTAGAGTGACAGAACATCCCGAACAAGGCGCTCCTTTAATTGATCCGGAAAAGGTAGCTAACGTACTTCGGCCTACCCAGGTCCAGGTGCCGGTTCCAACATTGCAGCCGCAAACCAGGATAAAGCCTACGGCAGCCGAACTGGGCCCTAAGGAATACTGTTGGGGCACGGGCAGACGGAAAACGTCGATTGCCAGAGTCAGAGTCAGGCCCGGTACTGGAAATATTGTGGTTAATAATCGTTCCCTTGAGGCCTTTTTCCCACGCCCTCAGGATCAGCAGGGGGTGAAAGCTCCTCTGACAGCAACGGACAGTCTGGAAAGATTCGATGTATTTATCAAGGTTCACGGCGGAGGTATTAGCGGCCAGGCCGGTGCGGCCAAACTGGGCCTGGCAAGGGCACTGGCGATAGCTGATCCGGCAACGTTCTCGGCCTTACGGGATGCCAGAATGTTGACACGTGATGGCCGTATGAAAGAACGTAAAAAATACGGCAGGAAAAAAGCCAGAAAGAGCTTTCAGTTTTCCAAGCGTTAATGGCACAATACAATGGATTGTTTCAGGCTCCTGTTACCTAATAAACAGGGGCCTTTTTTATGAAATAGTGTCAACATGTATTTCTTATAAAACAAGGTTTTTAGTGATATGATAAAAGTAGCAATTATAGGAGCCACAGGCTATACAGCCCGAGAAAGTATTGAAATATTATTACGTCATTCTCTGGCTGAAATTACTTATCTGACAGCCTTGCCGGATGAATGTGCTCCGGTTACGGACATATTTCCCTCATTACGGGGTCGGATTGACCTGCCGATGGAACCTTTAGATATGGATATCCTGACGAACAAGGCGGATGTGGCATTGTGTTGTCTGCCGCATCGTGTTTCCATGGGGTTTGTCCCCCGGTTATTGGCTGCCGGTTTAAAGGTGATTGATTTCAGTGCGGATTATCGTCTGCATGATCCTGATCTCTATCAACGCGTTTACATGACGCATCACACGGACCGGGACACTATCTCTGAGGCGGCCTTTGGATTGCCGGAACTGTTTCGGTCGGCGATTAAATCTGCCCGGCTGGTGGCTAATCCCGGTTGTTATCCCACGGCGGCAGCATTGGCGCTGGCGCCGTTATTGAAGGAGCAGTTGATAGCCTGTGATGATATTGTGGTGAATGCGATCTCCGGTGTCACCGGCGCCGGTCGTAAGGCGGCCCTGGCATTTCATTTTCCTGAAATGAATGAAAACATTTTTGGCTATGCGGTCGGGGAGCACCGGCACATGCCGGAAATTGAACAGATTTTAACGGACTTTACCGGGCGAAAGACAAAAGTGTTATTTCAGCCTCATGTAGCGGGGTTTGACCGGGGGATCTATGAATCCGTTTACTGTCATCCCCTGGAAAAGATATCCGATGATATGCTTTTGCAGCTTTATCATGATTTTTATGCCGGGGAGCCGTTTGTGAGAGTGCTGGCTAAGCCGCCGGCCGTGAAGGATGTGGCCTTTACTAACTTTTGTGATATTTTTCCCACACAGGCTAGGGGGAAAATGATGGTGTTCTCTGCCATTGATAATCTCATTAAAGGCGCTGCCGGCCAGGCAGTACAGAATATGAACCTTATATGTGGTTTTGAAGAAACCATGGGATTATTATAAAATCAATCTTAACGTACTTTGAAAATACAAATATTATAGAAACTGGATGGGTGGCAGCCTCAAGCCGCCGCAGGCGGATTGTGGATGGTTTTCTCAGGGAGTATATAAATGCCAAATAGAACACTTACAGCACCGCTTGGTTTTAGGGTAGCTGCTGTTAAAGCAGGACTCAAGGCCAGCGGTAATCTTGATTTGGGTTTAATCGTAAGCGATGTTCCCTGTCGGGGGGCAGCGGTTTTCTCCACGAATAAGATTGTATCTCCGACCATTATAGTCAACCGTGAACATGTCCGGGCCGGGCGGGTGCAGGCGGTCTTTGTTAACGCGGGCAACGCCAACTCCTGCACGGGCACACGCGGACTGCGCGATGTTCATAGTATTTGCCGGCAGATTTCCAAAGCCCTGAGGATTAATCCCAGCCAGGTGCTGGTGAATTCCACGGGCATCATTGGCGAGTATTTACCCATGTCCAAAGTTCGCACCGGCATTGAAATGGCACTTTCCGGTTTATCACGGTCGGCTGGGGCCGGTAAGGACCTCTCTCGTGCCATTATGACCACGGATACCCGGCCAAAATCAGCTTGCCGGAACATCAAAATTTCTGGCAAAACCATTCAGATTGCCGGTATTTGCAAAGGTTCCGGCATGATAGCCCCGAATATGGCCACCATGCTGGGTTTTATAACCACGGATGCGGATATCACCTCAGCATTACTGCGCCGGGCTTTACGGGAGGCAGTGGCTGTGACGTTCAATAAAGTATCAGTGGACAACCATAACAGTACCAATGACGGTGTAATTGTTATGGCGTCCGGACTGGCGGATAATCGCTCGATTTCCAAGCCGTCGGACAGTTATAAGGTGTTCGCCCGTGCTTTGTGGGAGGTCTGTGACGATCTGGCGCGCCAGATAGCGGCCGACGGCGAAGGCGCTACCTGTGCGGTCACGGTCCGCGTGACGGGCGCGGCGACGCCGGCTCAGGCCCATAACGCGGTGCGCGCCATTGTTGACAGTCCCCTGGTGCGAACTGCGTTTCATGGGGCTGATCCCAACTGGGGCCGGATTATCAGCGCCGTTGGTTACAGCCGGGTCAAGTTCCATCCAGAAAAACTCTCCTGTAAGATCGCCGGTACCAGCGTATATCGTCACGGCCGGCCCTGCCCCTTTGACCACAAAAAACTAAGCCGGAAGATGAAAGCCAAAGAATGGTACGTCGAAGTGAACCTGGGCGCGGGCAGGTATTGGGATTTCTGCTACACCTGCGACCTCTCCCGTGAATACGTCACCATCAACGCCGATTATCATACGTGATAGTATCGTCTGATAAACAGAATAATATATACTAATGGTTTTAAAAGCGAAAGGAGTAAACAATGGATAAGAAATATTGTGGTTTGATAGCCTTGTTGCTGGTTTTTATGGTGGGACTATATGCAATTGAACTGCTTGCCGCTGGAGAAGAGGCTGAAAATACACCGAAAAAAGAAAAGGTAGAAAAAACATCTGTATTGGCGCCCGGGGCCAAGGTGGAAAAGCTGGCCGGGGGATTCAGTTTTACGGAAGGGCCGGTGGCGGATGCAAAAGGAGACATCTACTTTAGCGATATTCCCAATAACCGGATTCACAAGTGGGCGGACGGCAACATAACCACCTTCATGGAAGATACCGGCGGGGCCAATGGGTTATTTTTTGATAAAAAAGGTAATCTGCTGGCCTGTGCCGGGGGCAGCCGGATGTTGTTGTCCATTGATCCGCAGGGTAAGGTCACAGTGCTGGCGGAGACCTATAATGGCAAAAAATTTAACAGCCCCAACGACCTCTGGATTGATCCCAAGGGCGGTATCTACTTTACAGATCCCCGGTATGGCGCCCGTGACGGGATGGAACAGGGCGGGGAACATGTATATTATCTCACCCCCGACCGTAAGAAACTCATCCGGGTGATTGACGATGTTGTCCGGCCCAACGGTGTGATCGGGACACCGGACGGCAAAAGGCTGTACGTCGGTGATCACGGCGGGAATAAAACCTGGACCTTTACCATTAATGAGGATGGTACTCTGACGGATAAGAAGCAATTCGCGCCGGAAGGTTCTGACGGGATGACTATCGATACGGAGGGAAATATCTATCTGACCACCAATCTGGTGGTGGTCTATAATTCGAAAGGTGAAAAAATCGAATCCATCAAGATACCCGAGGGGCCGGCCAACGTCTGTTTCGGCGGTGCGGATAAACAAACCCTCTACATCACGGCCCGAAGTTCCCTGTACTCGGTGCGCATGCGAACCAAAGGCATATAATATCCGTCTGAGTCAAAAGTTTGCTTTATTTTACTTTTGGGAGTTTGGAGGAAGACTTGCGAACCCGGTTTTCGCGATTAGAGATGGTTTGACGTTGTGAGATGGATTTGAGCAGTTTTTTTTCCTGACCAGTCAGGCTGTGTATGCCGGAGAGATAAGGCTTTAGCATGGTACAAGGAGAGTTTAAATTTTCTGATTTGGATGATAATTCCCGGCGTTTTACACGCCAGGCGGATTTCTTTGAGCAGAAGACCTCTAAGGATGCTCCTGTTCAGCCGTCACCTGAAAACAAAACTGCTAAAAAGGATATGCAACGTGCTGATACGACTTCACCGGCAGCGTCTGAAAAAAATGCGCCGGTGGTGTATTCGGTTACTCAGTTGACGCGTTTGATCAAGTTTACCCTGAACGACCATCTGCCGGGCAAAATCGTGCTGGCCGGTGAAATCTCCAATTTCAAGCATCATGGCAGCGGCCACCTGTACCTGACGTTAAAGGATGAAAACGCACAAATTACTGCGGTCATGTGGAAAAGTGCGGCCGGCAAGCTCAAATTCAGCCCGAACGACGGCATGGCGGTGGTGGCAACCGGGCGTGTGGATGTGTATGAACTCCAGGGAAAGTATCAGTTCTATATTGACAAACTCGAACCGGCCGGCATCGGGGCCCTGGAACTGGCCTTTCGCCAGTTGGCCGACAAGCTGCGACAGGAAGGGCTGTTTGAGGACCGGCATAAAAAACCGCTGCCGACGTATCCTCAAACCATTGCCATTGTCACCAGTGCCACAGGGGCCGCTATTGAAGATATTACCAATACCCTGAACCGCCGGTTTGGGGCGGTGAGAAAGTTATTGTATCCGGTGGCAGTCCAGGGGGAAGGCGCAGCCGGGGAAATTGCCGCCGCCCTTAAAGAGTTAAATCGCCGCGCGGGGGAATTCGGCGGTATTGACCTGATTATTCTCGGTCGCGGCGGGGGCAGTATCGAAGACCTGTGGGCCTTCAACGAAGAAGTCGTGGCCCGTGCGATCTTTACCAGTCAGATCCCGATTATCAGCGGTGTGGGCCATGAAATCGATGTCACGATTGCCGATATGGTGGCCGATTGTCGGGCCGCCACCCCGACCGCGGCGGCGGAGTTGGCCGTACCGGATAAGGTGGAATTAGGGGAAACCCTCCGCCAAATCCAGCAGCGGCTTCACCATACCATTAAACATCATTACGAATCTGCTCTTAACTCCTGTGAAATGATAAGCCGGCGGCCGTTTTTTGCCCGGCCGCTGGATATGCTTATTAACCCGCGCCAATGGCTGGACGAAAGGTATGCTTTATTAGCTCAAAGCATCAGCGAACGACTCCGACAGACCACAGCCCACCTGGAATTATATACCCAGATATTACGTGCAATTGAACCTCATGCGGCCCTGGGCCGGGCCGCTGCACGCCTGGGAGAGTTTAAACATATCCTGCTTCAGACCGCCAAAGACAATACCCGCGGCCTCAGGATCAGGATAGATGGCGACTATTCCAGGCTTACTGCCTCTACCCCGATACATATCGTCCGGCAGCATAAAAAAATGCTTGATTATACAGACTCGCGTGTAAAAACGTCTGTCGGACAAAAGCTTCGCAGGGAGGTACAATTGCTGGAGAGTTTGCGAAAACGTCTGGAAAATCTTGATCCCCGGGCCGTACTCCACCGTGGTTACAGTATCACGCGCTTAAAGAAAACCAAGCGGATCATCAACGATAAAACTGAGATCAGGCTCGGCGATGAAATAGTTACCGAATTACCCCATAACACTACAATCGAAAGTAAAGTGACATCAATGAACCAAAAAACAGACCCGGAAAAATAATATATTTAAAATTTGCTATGTAGATTTTATTTTTACATTTTAATATTTACTATAGGAACAGATCCATGTCTAAATCAGAACCTAAAAAGCAGTCCTTTGAAAAATCCATGGCCGAACTGGAAAAAATCGTGGCCCAGGTGGAAGAAGGGGAAATCCCGCTGGAAGAGTGCATCGATAAATTTGAACAGGGTATGAAATTGATTACTCACTGCCGTTCCATCCTGGAACAGGCCGAAAAACGCATCGAAACCATCACCAAGGAGGCCCAGGCTTCCGCTGCCCGGCCGCCGGAAACTACGGCTGAATAAATAAAACAAGGCTCAATCTTACCCCCAGATCATTATTATTCATTGCTGTAAAATGACTTAACCACTTAGTCGGGATCGATAACAGAGTTGCGGTATTATCGTTGGTTTCATTTAAATTTAATCGGATTTTATAAATTTTTTATTTGCTCTTTTGTCCGATAAGTGTATAATTAACTATATCAGTGAAGGTATATGTGGACATTTCTTTAATCAAGAGCGTTTTATAGAAACTATGTGGGAGGTTTGCCATGAAGAGGATTGTTTTTATTCTTTTAACCGCTCTGATGGTCTCAACTTGCCAGGCGGCTGCATCTTTGTA
Source organism: Sedimentisphaerales bacterium (assembly GCA_016930295.1). Lineage (GTDB taxonomy): Bacteria > Planctomycetota > Phycisphaerae > Sedimentisphaerales > SM23-30 > JAFGHE01. The sequence continues at coordinate 2,687 of JAFGHE010000184.1, read as the reverse complement.
TTATGACGAACAGACGAGTGAAATTGTTATCATTTCTGATTCTGCTGATTCTTGGGAGGGTTACATTGAAGCTGGTCCTTGTGCTTATGGTGAATTGGGTACGCCTTACGATGTACAAGGATGTTGCGGCGGAATCATCATTTTCCCCCTTCCACCTGAACCTTGTTTCCCTGGATGTACACCATGTGATGGCGGTGGGCAGATATGCGTCATCGGATGTTTGGATTTAAATCCTGATGATGGTTGTCCTGTAGCGGGTGAACAATGGAGAATCCCTTTGGACTATTATGGTGTTTGTCCGGAAGAGACCTATACGGTTGATCTTATAGCCGATGATTGGGCTACTATTCTTGACAGTGTGACCATTGATCCGCCCATAACGGTTGATATTGAGGCGGCGGCCGGAGGTTCCTACCAGATTGGCTCAGGCGAGACGATCACCCTGGACGGCAGCGGCTCGCTCATCGACGAGGATGATGAAGTGGAACTGGAATGGACCATTGACGGTGAATCGGTGGGTCAGGGTCAGGAGGTAATGGTATCCTATAGTTACCTGAGGAATGATTTGTCCCTGGAGCCGGGCGTTTATGATGTAGAACTGACTATCACCGGACTATGCGATGTGGATAGTGATACAACTACCATAGATATTGCTGAGGCAACAGGCCCGTCTATGAATTACAACGAAACGACGTGTGAACTTGAAGTTATAGGTATTATACCTATGGAGGGCTATATAATAAATGGTTATTCTTGTATTAATCTGGGGGAGCCTATAGTTGATGAATGTTCCTGGGCTGAATGTACCATTATAGAAGAGTGGCAATTCTGCACGGTTGGTTGTGATGATGTTAATCCTGAATGTGAGGCGGGAACATCTGCGATGTTGAGATTTCCCGTAGAATATGATGGGACGTGTCCGGGTGAATCAATAACGATTAATCTCTATGCCGATGATTTGGTCTTCATTCTTGCTAGTGAGACTTTTTATCCGTCCATAACTGAATTTGTCGCAGAGGCCGGGGGGCCTTATCAGATAGGAGCCGGGGAAACCATCACATTGAACGGCAGTGGCCCTTTAATGGATCCGTGTAATGAAGTGACACTGGAGTGGACCATTGACGGTGAGCCGACGGGGCAGGGATCGGAGGTAACGGTATCCTATTATGATTTGAGGGATGACTTGTCCCTGGAGCCGGGTGTCTATGATGTGGAGCTGACTGCCACCGGCGTATGCGATGTGGATAGTGATATAAGTTCCATCAAGATAGCCGAGGAGCCCAACTTATCGCTGGTTTACAATGGCGGTACCGGTAATATCGAAGTTCATTGCGCCAACGCGGTTCCTTATCATGCCCTGCTGGGTGTCTATGATACGGGGGAAGGGGATATAGGCCCGGTCACTCCTGAGCCGGCGGCGGGCAATAACGCCGGTACGGGTGAGAATTTCGATGGTCCGGGGTACCTGGGTTATGACCATCTGGTGGACATTCATGCCAGTGAGCTTTATCCCTTTGACACTATTACGTCGGGGCTTCATTTTACGGCGCCGGTGTATCCGGCCGGCGGGGGTAATATCGTTATCTCGATCGTAGCCGTGAACGTTATCGATCCGCCGTTAGGTGATATGGACGGGGATGATGATGTGGACCTGGCGGACTTTGCTGCGCTGAGCGCCCACTGGCTGGAGTCCGACTGCAGTGAGAATAACGATTGGTGTGACAGCGCGGATATCGACAGGATCAATGATGTGGATATCGGAGATATATACTTATTATCCTACTACTGGCTGACCGGCGCCCAATAGTAGCCGGCTCTATGGGTGTAATAATATGACGGCAGGTTTCCTTAGAGTTTTACTCTGAGAGTGAAGGCAAGTAATCGTTTCCGTCAATCACCCGTATATTTACCCGCCTGTTCTCTGGCCTTTTTAAATTGAGGACGATTCCTTAAGATGGATTGTATCAGCACTTTGGCCTTTTCGGCTTCCAGGCTGTTCGGCCATCGTTCCATAATCTCATCGCATTTTTCGAGCGCACTTAGCGGAGAAAACCGTTTCTGAAGCTGTGCTACTTCCAGCAACTTCTGAGCCTCAATAATGCTGGGATTGTCTTCGATGGAAATTTGTTCAGGCTTGACAGGTTCTGGCTGTATTGATTCATTACTCTCATCTGTCGCGCGTGACGCAGCGGCCGTGTTCGAAGTTGTCGCCTTGGTTTTTAATCCACCTGAGAGTAAGTTACTCATCATTCCTTTGACATCGAATTTGGCAGGAGTAACCTTTTCTAATTCCTGTTTGAGCAGCATCTGGGGGAGAAACCCGCCGACCGGTCCCATGTAGCGGATGGTTCCTTCGGTGCCTACGATCATCATAACCGGCGCTCCCAGCGTGGTTAAGCTGCTCAATTGTGCTTGATTGGTCGTATCGGCATACATGCAGTTTGACCAGGGCCAGGGCTGATCCATTAATACCTCCGCCACCCTGTCGCGGTACTGAATCGGGTCACAATTAATTCCTAAAAAGGTAACGGCTCCCTGAGGGACCGTCGCTGGTAATTTATAGAAATAGGAATTGTACAGGTTTTTAAATTGGTCCGCATTGGTCCAGAGATCGGTTGCCATTTGATCTGTGAAAGTATCAGAGTTATTATCCTGAGCCGATCTTTCCTGAGGCATCATAGTCGGTC
>JAFGHE010000183.1 GCA_016930295.1 Sedimentisphaerales bacterium | reverse complement strand
TCTTTTTTGTAATTAAGGAAAAAGTTATGGGTTTGAAAATTTGGTTAAACGACGGCTTGGTGGACGAATCTGAGGCTAAAGTCTCGGTCTTTGATCATGGCTTACTCTACGGCGATGGTGTTTTTGAGGGTATCCGTGTCTATGGCGGCAAAATATTTGAACTGAAGGCCCATATCGACCGGCTCTATAAATCGGCTAACGCCATCCGCCTCAAAATTCACAAAGACCCGGAAATTCTCATGGAAAACACCGAAACCACGGTCAAAGCCAACCATATTGAAGACGGCTATATCCGGCTGGTTGTTACTCGCGGGGTCGGCACCCTGGGACTCAACCCCCTGGTCTGCAAGGAAAGCCAGATTATCATTATCGCCGCCACCATCCAGCTTTATCCGCCGGAACTGTATGAGAACGGCCTGAAAATAATCAGCGCCAATACCATGCGCAACCACCCATTGAGTCTTAATCCCCAGATCAAAAGCCTTAATTACCTCAATAACATTCTGGCCAAGCTGGAGGCACTGGACCGCGATATGCTCGAAGCGGTGATGTATAACCATATGGGCTATGTGGCGGAGGCAACCGGTGATAATGTCTTCATCGTCCGGGACGGCATCGTCTATACACCACCCACAGCAGCGGGTTCCCTGGAAGGGATCACCCGTTCCATTGTCATGAAACTCGCACGTGAATGCGGCTATGAAGTCATTGAACGGAACCTGACCCGATACGACCTCTATGCCGCACAGGAGATGTTCCTGACCGGCACCGCCGCCGAGGTCATCGGTATCGTCGAAATAGACGGCCGTACCATCGGCTCCGGCCGGCCCGGACCCATTACGCGAGAACTCCTGACCAAGTTCGAAAAATACACCCGAATGTAAATGTAACTCAGGCAGAATCCCGGCACACCGCGATTTCATCAAGGCTTCCAGCTTGAGATTCTCCACCCTTAATCCTATAATAACCAAAGGGTGGCATGCTTTTGCGAAGCGCAGCGCAGCATAAGCATGTTAATCACCGGAACATAGATTCGAGAAACAATGACACATATTAAAGCCATCATATTCGACTTCGGCGGAACCCTCGACGGTGACGGCATCGACTGGTTCACCCGCATCTATCAGGGCATTCTCGAACAGTTACCAGACCTTGAGCTGGAAACGTTTGAAATCCACGCCCGCACGGCCGCTGACAGCCTGGACCTCCTGGAAGATATACGCCGCCTGACGCTGGACCAGACCGCGACCCGCCTGTGCCGGAACATCCATACTGAACTTAAAAACGCTGACGCCAAATACAACGATCTTGATCCGCAACGCGTATCGAATGAGTTTATCGCCAACGCCCACCAGTGTCTCAAACGCAACCGCAATGTTCTCCGTCTGTTACAGGACGAATACCGGCTCGGTTGTATCAGCAATAACTGGGGCAACACCGCCGGCTGGTGCCGCCAGTTCCAACTGGACGAATTATTCCAGACCATCATTGATTCCACCGTACTGGGCGTGACCAAACCCGACACCGACATCTTCCTGGCCGCCCTCAACGAACTCCAGTTACCTCCCGACCAGTGCGCTTACGTCGGTGACAGCTACAACGCCGATGTAATCGGCGCCTACAACGCCGGGCTCACCCCCATCTGGGTCACCAACAACCACCAGAAACTCCCCAAAGACTCATTCATAATCCCACAACGCATCACCCAAATACCTGATCTCCTAAAGAAACATATCTTGAGCTAACCGAACTTTAGTAGTTACCGGTCTAAATCAGACTTTATGGCAGTGCAAAAGCTATTTTTATATAAAAGCCTGCATTAAAAAGGAGTTAATGGCTCAGAGAACCAAAACACAGGGGCTTATATAAAAAAATAGTGATATTTTCGTGAAAAAATCTATCCTACTGGGAAAGACAGGCTAAATTGCCGATAATAATATAGTTATGGCTGAAGAATATTCGGTAGCAGTATGCAAACAGTTACAAGAGCACTTTCAGGGTGCATCTCTGCATCGGCCCATGCGCATCGGGCGCTACGACGGGGGGGATGAGCTTACCTATGAAGTGACCGGCGTAGTGCCGGATAATCAGGCCACAGTACGCGTGAAAGTGAATAAATTCGTGGGCGGCGGCTTTGCCGGCCAGGTTTACCAGGTGAGAGTGCTGGAGCAGAATGCGCCGGAAGGGATTATAAAGGGGCTTGAGCCGGGTGCGATATTGGCCATGAAGATACTGATACCCCCGTCCGGATTTTCACTGATGTTTCGCAATATTATCTACGGGATCGGGTTTCAGGGTCCGTTTCAACTCCAGGTGAATCCCGCGGCGGCTCGCGCCGGGGCACTGTGGCAGAAATTTATCCAGCGGGGAGCTAAAATTCAGTTCGGGGATGAGCGAACGGTACGCGATATCTATGCCACCTTTGTTGATACTACCCTGGGCAGTTGCGGTGAGTTGAGCGACTGGATTGAAGGGCGTACCTGGCTTCTGGAAGTAGATGACCATATCGAACTGCTCAAACCATGGCGACAGGGCAAAACGGTTGATACCGAAAAACTGGGCTCCCCGGAGTATCGGGCCAAGTACACATTCATGACCGAGTTTGTCAAACTGCTGCACGAGATGGGCGCCCCTGAATTTGCCCGCCAGTACGAATGGAGCACCTGTAAGAGCCAGCCCAACTGTCTGAAACGTTACGAAACCGAAAACGAGCCGGAAAAAGGACTGGTGGCGGTTGACTTCCGGGCCGGTCTGGCCCTGCTGCCGTTTCTGCCCATGAGCCCGGGCGATTTCAAGTTGATTATCAACGGCATCAAGCGCGGCAGCCTGGTTCAGTTCGACCGCGGCAGCCTGACTAAACTCGAACAGTATATGAACGCGCATGACAATGATTTTTCCGATATGAACGGGGCGTTTGAACAACTCAAACAAGCCGAAGACGTCTATCGAGATTCCCTGCCTGATATAACCCATAATCATGTCCGACTGCTCTATAGCCGGAAATTATGGTCCACCCTGTTTAGCAGCGCAGTCAACGGCTGGCGTGTACGTAATATTGTCGATGAATCCGGAGCCCGTAACCTCTCCCGCAGTCGGCTGGCGACAATAGTTTTCTTTATTATGGGTTTAATCCCGTTTCTGGGTAAATTTGTCCGGCGTATCTGGGGTCGCGCGGATTATCGTAAACATTACAGCGTGTTATTTTCCAGTTGGGACTACTTCGGCCGGGCCCTGCGCGGCCGGGTGGCCGAAAAAGTAACGCTCTGGTATCGTGCCGGTCGAATCAATCAAAAATGTGCTCTGAAAATCACGCAGAAGCCCACTCGCTATTATCTACATCTGCCTCTTTCGATACTCCCGGCCGGGCTGCACCGGTTATTAACCGACAGGACATTTGCCCGGGAAAAACTGGTTTATATCTTTGTGCGCCCGATTCGTCTGTATTTTAATGCCGACCTGAGGGAACAGTGGCTGCGGGATATGGTTCGGGAAGGAAGAAAAAAACACCTGGTTACAGATGAGGATGCGGACATAATCCTCAGCCGGATCGGAGAGCCATTTATACAAAAATATCTCAAGAGCCTGGCTGTGCATGTGTGTACCCTGCCGGTGACCCAGGTAGTCTCGGTAATGATTGCCATTATCTATTATCTGACCCATCGGGAAGATCCCAATGCCTGGAAAGTCGGGCTGGGGATCATTGCGGCCTTTCAGATAACACCCATTTCCCCGGGTTCGCTGTGCCGGGGACTTTATACACTCTATCTGGTTATCAGCGAACGCAACTTCAAGGACTATAACATAGCCGTCTTTCTGAGCTTTTTCAAGTATGTGGGGTATCTGGCGTTCCCGATTCAGATGGCCTACCGGTATCCGGTCCTGGCCCGATTCATGGCCAGCCACTGGGCCACAGAAGCGGTGCATGTGGTACCGGTCTTTGGTGAGAAGGGCGCCTTACTGGAGCATGAAATATTTTCTCTGTTTTATAATCGCCCGCTGACCATCCGGCGGCGGATGGCCCAATGGGCCCGGTACCGCGCTACACAGACGCCGCGGTCCTGGCATGTGGTACCGATTGTAATCATAGCGGTACTGGGATTTATTATTAATGATTACTGGTGGCGACATCATACGGGCGTCTTGCCCCTGATCAGTGACATATGGTGGCTTTCCGGTATATTATCATTGTTAATCGGAGCGGCTATCACTATGGGAGCCGGCGGCAGCAGCCTGGGCCGTCGTATGATCCTGGCCGTGCTCGGCGGTATTCTGGCCGGTTTTATATTTGCGCTCATACATGGTGCATCGGGCGGCCTGGAAAATCACGATTCCGTGGTAAAAGGATATATAAGTGTCTGTCTCTGGTTATCATTTATATTCGGAGTGTTTTCGACACTGGGCGCAGTATTGGCCGAGATATTTCTGCCCGAGATGAAAAGATAGAAGAGAGGGAAAACGAGCAAAGAGCTTATTCCTCCGCTTTAGGCAATATGGGGGAAATATTTTTTCCCCCTGGGAGCGAGAGCCTGAAGGCCTCTCCTTAAAGTCTGTTCAAGACCATACTTAGAGTTCTTTGCAGCCGGCATATTCATCCTGACATTTATCTTGCTTAGGAGAATATCAGCGGGATATAATAATATGACGATATGTATTTTTATATCCTGTGAGGAACTGCTTAATGGCTACATCGTATGGCTCGTTGTGTGATGACTTTTATGTCAACATGACTCTCAATACCGAACTGGAACTTCCGACTGCCCGGGATACCGTACTGCACTTTTTTGAGTGCCTGCAGCGCAAGTTCTCTCATATGAATACGTTCTATCAGCGTGACACGGGCGAATTTTGCCTGGATGAGGATCGGGAGTCGGGCTGCTATCGCTGGGTGACTCTGGAACGGGACCGGATATCCTGTGGCGCAGTGAATCCGGATAGCATCGAGCAGGCCGATTCCCTGCACCAGTATGTGCTGGAACTGGTCCCTTATACCCTGAGCATTAACAAACTGGATATCGATAGCCTGGATGTCGTTTTCGGTATGGATTTTGATTATCAGGGGAACCATGATGAAATTCTGGCAGAGGCGCTTTTTCATGACAGCCCATTTATCAGTCTCCTGGATTTACCACATGCCAGACCCCTGGGCTTTGATCCCTCCATTATCGTCAGTTTGTCAGAAGATTGCCGTATGCAGGGCCGACTTTCTTTTGAATCCCGTACCGGCGCCTATCAGATTCGAACCGGTAAATATAAAGAAGACGACCAGCTCAGCCTCTACCTGGCCGTGCGACAATATCCAAACCCGGAGGAGGAATTCTCCAGTGTCAAGTCATATTATATTCAACGGTCAAAATGTGAAGATCTCATGAACGACCGGATCATCCCCAACTTTGTACAACCTATCCATGGCGCCATAAGCCAGAGACGATAACCCGATTGGCCGGCTGATGGCAGGCGAAAAATCCCGGTTAATACCCTCTCTATCATGTTTACATAAAGAAACAAGCTCGCAACTATTGCGAGCTTGCTCAAGTTTGTTCGGCTGTTGAAGTTATTATATGTATTATAATGACGTTATCAACAGCTAGCAGTGCATTACTGCTTATTTCGGGCTGTGTCCCATGACACAGTCTTTTATTTGGGCCTTTTATAGGGCCATGAAAAAGATATGTGCTTGGTTGTTCCTCTTATTATAAACCAGTGTTTTTAGAAACTGGTGGTACTTTTTCTGGGCTGCGCATCTCTCTTCACCCATAAGCGCAGCCCAAATTAATATTGATTAACGCGCCATTCCGGCCCTCTGCCGAAACTCAGCGTGTGAAGCACACATATAATTTGGCTAAAACTCGAACCTGATCTTATTTCGCAGTATAGAGACGATACGTCAAATGAAGACTCTTATTTGTTTCTATATTTTAACACATAGAATCCTGTTTGGCAAGTTTTTTTTTAATTTTTATGTAAATATCGGTCAGCCCAATAGTTATGTTCCTATAATACTTTAGATATAGTGCCCCTTACAGGCCGTTTTGCTTAATAACGATTCTGTTACTTTGTTTAGATGCTACCGTCAAAAGTGGATATTGCCACTTAAAACCGTTGTTTTTAATCCAGAAACAAGCTCTCGCAATACTTTTGACGCCGGCGCCTGTTTATCCTTGCAAAAAACACCTGAAATGGTCAAACTAGGGCATCATTGGCTTGAGCCTTTTATACTCGGTGCCACCGACAAAAGTGGATATTGGCAATTAAAACCGTTGTTTTTAATCCAGAAACAAACTCTCGCAGTACTTTTGACGCCGGCGTCATACCCGAGTAGATAAATAATAGTTTTTTGTTAAGGAGTATCCTATGGCGGTGGAAGCAACAGCTAGCAAATTTACTCGTAACACCAGAATCTATCTGGCGGTGATGTGCCTGGCCTTTGGACTCTATTTTTTCTATGACGGCTGGTTCGGTGAATATCGGCAGAAAGAATTGGATAAAAACGATGGCAAACCCTCTCCCAATTTATTATTTAATCAATATGCTATCATCCCTTTAGGGGCCATCGCTCTGTGGGCGATCATTAGCCTGATCGGACACTCCCGTAAAAAAATCGTGGCAGACGATAAAAAATTAATACTGTCAGGTAACTATGAGATTCCTTATTCCGCCCTGAAAAAAATTAATAAAACAGAGTTTAAAAAATCCGGTTACATCATCATTGAGTACGAAGAAAATTCAGAAATCAAGACCTTAAAACTCTCGGACCGGACATATGATAATCTCGGATCTTTATTGGATGAGATTATTCGCCAAACCGGTGCAGCCCCCCCCGAAGAAACCGACGACAAAAACAGCTAGGGGTATTATCAGTCCATTTGTTTATAATAGTGTGACCCGCAAAGTTAAAATGTTCGTCCGGCGCGGGCATTGTTTTTATATGAATAAGAAAGCAGAGACGAAATTGTCGCTTGATACGGAGGTCCAGTTTTTACGGGGCGTGGGGCCCCGTCGTGCAGTGGTGTTTGGTCAGTTGGGTGTTCACACCGTGGGCGATCTGCTGGAGTATTATCCGCGTGACTACGAATTCCGGCCGCCTCTGTGTCTGATGAACGAGATGAATGTGGACCATCAGGTGACCATAGCCGGCCAGGTCCAGACCACCCGCTATATAGCTCGCTCGCGCCCGCCGCGTTTTACCCTGACGCTGGAAGATGCGACCGGCGAGTGCCGGCTTATCTGGTTTCACGGCGGGTACCTGCGCGACAAGTTTACCCCAGGCGACTTTATCGCCGCCTGGGGCAAGGTCAGCCGGTATAAGGAAACACTCCAGATCGTCAATCCACGCTGGATGAAACTGGATACAATCGATGAATTATTCGAACAGCAGGATACCGGCAACGCCGTATATCCGGCCTGTGCCGACCTGTCCTCAGGCGAAATTGCCCGGATTATTCGCTCCGCGCTGGATGAAATGCTGCAACAGGTAGCCGAACCCTTCCCGGATGAGTTTCGACGGCAACGACAATTACCCCTCCTGCGCGATGCCCTGGCATGGATTCACCGGCCCGAGTCTGCTGAACATGCCTCTCAGGCACGCCGGCGACTGGCCTATGACGAGCTTTTTCTGATGGAACTGGGCATCGGACTACGCCGGGCACGAATCCAGAAATGGCAGCCGGCCTATACCCTGCCGCTCGATGAACGCATCGATGGACGCATCCGACGCCTGTTCCCTTTTCCCTTGACTCCAGACCAGGATAAAGTGGTCGACGAAATCTGTAAGGATATGGCCCGCGCCGAACCCATGAACCGCCTGCTCCAGGGGGATGTCGGGTCCGGCAAGACCGTCGTGGCGCTCTACGCGGCCCTGCTGGCCGTGGGACACCATCGCCAGGCGGCCATTATGACCCCCACCGAAATCCTGGCCGAACAGCACTTTCAGAGTATCGAACAGTACCTCAAACACTCACGCGTCAAACGACTCCTGCTCAAGGGCGGACTCACAGGACAAAAACGCTCCGAAGTCACCGACCAGATTGCACAGGGACAGATTGATATCGTGGTAGGAACCCAGGCCCTGCTGCAAAGTGATGTAACCTTTAAAAACCTGGCCCTGGTGGTGGTGGATGAACAGCATAAGTTTGGTGTGCGTCAGCGAAAAATTATCCGCAGCAAGGATATTGCCCCGCATTACCTGGTCATGACCGCCACCCCCATTCCCCGAACCCTGGCCATGACCGTCTTTGGCGACCTGGATGTCTCGACCATCGAACATCCGCCGCCCGGACGCCAACCCGTGGATACCCGCTGGATAGCGCCGGACAAGCTCCCCCAGGCCTATGAATTTATCCGCTCACGCGTCAAACAGGGTGACCAGGCCTACTTCGTGTATCCGCGCGTGCAGGAGGAGGCAGCGATTTCAGAAAATGAACCGGACGATGTGCTTTCCCCGTTCGGCCAGATTAAGGCCGCGGTCGCCGAACATCAGAAGCTGCAGCAGGAAGTGTTCCCCGAACTTAACGTGGGCCTGATCCACGGCCAGTTGGACCGCCAGACCAAACAGCAGACCATGGAGGAATTCCGCGCCGGACGCCTCCATATCCTCGTGGCCACCGTCGTCATCGAAGTGGGGGTCGATGTGCCGGACGCCACTATTATGGTCATCGAACATGCCGACCGCTTCGGACTGGCACAACTGCATCAACTACGCGGGCGCATCGGCAGAGGTTCCCGCCAGTCTTATTGTCTGCTTTTCGGACGAGCCGCCACCGAACAGGCCCAACAAAGACTCGAAATCATGACCCAGACCACCGACGGATTCCGCATCGCCGAAGAAGACCTGCGCCTCCGCGGACCGGGCCAGTTCTTCGGCACCGCCCAGCACGGCCTGCCCGAACTCAAAATCGCAGACCTCATCAATGACTTCGACCTCCTCCGCATGGCAAGCCGAGACGCCTTCAACCTCGCCGACCAGGACCCGGAACTAAAAAATCCCGACCATCAGATCCTGCGCCAAACACTCCAAATAAAATTCGGCCCCAACCTAACCCTCATCGACGCCGGATAATTCAAAACCTTATTTACTCCAAAGAAATACCATAAGCCTTATAGGCCCTATACGACCTATAGCTCCCAATTCCATGCGCTCTATTAATATCCTTTTTCATTTATTTTCGAGTTGTATTGAAAATGGTTTATAAAGAAGTATCGCAACGCGTCGATGACATGGTCGTGGACTCCGTCTTTTTCGGGGGATTCCTGGAGGATGCCGTTTTGGCGTTTGAAATGCAGGCATTGAAAAGCACGGATAAGGTTCTGGCATTTGGGCGCGATGAAAAGGCGGGGATGGCCGCTTGCGGGTTTTAAAAAACTACGGATTTTTTCCACCCCGTCCAGGATCTTGCTGTGTCTGGTTCTACACGGTATCCCCAGTGTCGCCATTTCATAGGTCACAGCCGTTCCAGTGATAATACTGCGCTGATTACCCGCAGGATCACAATAAGTAGCTGCCACCGGGTAAGGAACCTTCTCCTGAATGATACGTGCCTGTTCATCCAGCGCGATTTTATTCTGCACATGTTCGTCAATGATATACACTTCGTTGATTGCTTTGTTGACCTGGATAAACAGGCATGCTGTTGGATTACTGAACCCGAAATCAATAGACCGATAGAGCGGTAGATTGGGATTATACCCGATCTTCCTGACATGAACCCGAGGATCGAACTCACCAAACACCTGGTCCTCCAGATTCGGCTGCTGGCAAAGCATCTCGGCACGCCAGGCCTGCAGGCTGGAACGGCTCTTCTGTGCGATGGCGTCGTCTATAGAGAAATATCCGACGCCCTTTTTAGCGATACCCCGGCAGTCGTCATTGAGCTGACACCGGCCGCATACCCGGTCCCGACACGGTTCAATCACCTCCCACAAACACCAGTGGAATACCCGAAACCGATTTTTGGGTGTGGTATTGATAACCTCCTGCATCAGACCAAACGGCCGGTGCATGGTCGAAAGCCCTTCCAGACGCGCGGGGATATCATCCTTGCTATGAGTGACAAACTGGGATGCACGCCATATCTCCGGCTTAAACAATTCCAACTCGTCACACCGTATCCGCTGCACATGATGGCCCCGCACACTCCGGTCCGATTGAGCCAGTACTTTTACATCACCCCCATACTTGAACTGAAACCCGTTAGAGGTCGGACGGCCTTTAACCTGCTCCGGAAATCTCTGCTCCGCCGCATCCCGAAGATATTCGTACATACGCTGAGACTGTTCCTGCGAACCGGCCAATATCCGAATCTTGCACTTCGGCAGAAACACGCCTTCCAGAAGAGACGCCACCGCACCCAACTGCGTCTTGCCGCCCCCGCGATTGGCCCAGACCACAATATCACGCGTGTGCGCCTCCGAGGCATCACCCAAAAACGAATACGCCAGATAATCCAGCGGACTCTGATGTTCCGGACACAAATTCCGATCCGGTACACTGATACCCAGAAATTCCCGCACATACGCCGCCAGTTGTTCCCGATTCCGCGGGCGACGCCACTTATCCAGACAATAACCATGTGACTTTTTACTATCTTTTTCACTGACCGAACGATCCACTTTCCACCCCCTATAATTAATCCCCGAAAGTCTGCCTCGAACATGGGAATCTCCCTGTCACGCTAAGAGTTCAAGCTTGTCATCCCCGCGCAGGCGGAGATCCAGGAATCTCCCCATGGCTCATAGAGCTTACAATTTATCGTGCTTATATTAATCATCTTTCTCCTGATCGCCTGCTCTATTGTTCTAACACGGGGACGAATGAAAATACATTCATATCACATACACCTTTTGAAATCGTCTTAATCCGTCAGGTGTTTTAAATACGTGTTCGTCATAATCCCCAGCAAATCCCCGCGTGTTAACCGCTCTTCCGGATCGTCGCCCCGGCACTGCTGACGCAGCCCGCGCAGGGCTTTATCGATAATCCGCTTCTGATCCGCAGATACAAAAAAGGTTATCGCCCGGGGCATCTCATCCCGTGCCGGAGGCTTTACTATACGCGGTGCGAGATTTAAATTGAGGTATTTTTCCAGTTGCCTCCGGTTCTCGGGAATGAGTTTGAGGAGTTCGTCCACGGAGTATCTCTGCTTTAAGGTTTCCAGTAATCGAACCCGTTGCCGCGTGTCGCTGTGCCCGCGGAGCGTATTGAGCGTGGCCAGCATCATAAACGCCTCTTCATCTTCCAACGCCCATACCACGCAATAGGCCCGGGTATAACCCAACTCCGCCAGTACGTTTCTGCGATGTCGGCCGTTAATAATCTGGAAGTATCCGGCTTGATGCGGGTGTTTACGTACTACCAGCGGTTCGTAATGGCCAGACTGTTCGATATGAGTTCTCAACTTGTGGTATATGTCCTTTTTCATGACATTGCATTGTGACGGATGGTCCAGTAGTTTATCCAACGCTATCTGCCTGATGTTCATAATAACCTCCTTATCGTTTGCTCACTTATGTTCTTATCCGTATTTATTAACCAGTGATTGCTGGTATGGGCCCGCCTCAATGGCGCTGCCCTCCCCCGCCCATAAAAAATAAACCGGATTACTGAACAGGTGCTCTCTTGCCACGCTGAGATAAGCCGACAGGTCGGCCGGATTCCCGGCTGTGTCATAGGATGGCAGCCTGAGCCTACGATTAAATCGTTGGGCATATTGCCGGATCTGCCGGACCAGAAATTGTTTTTTGCTTTTGGCTAACGTATGTATTTCCTTTATTATCTCATGCGGATACACAAGTTGCCGGATATCGATCCCAACGTGATGAAAGGCCTCCTGTAACTGAATAGCGGTTTGAGCTAGCGGTCGTTCATAACGGGTCATCCCGGCTCGGGCGAATAAACGGCTGCCTGAGTTCAATGTCGTTATGGCCTCAACCAGCGCTGTCCCGGCCTGGGGGAGCGTTTGACTGACTAAATGGCAAGCCAAACCCATACGCCGGAACGCCGGATGGATCACAACGCGATGGATACAACGTATCTCCCGGTTCAATAACTCCAGGCAAACACGATTACTTCCCCAACCGGTATAACGATTTGCCGTGGCCAGATTGCGCAGGGCAAGGTTAGCCACCGGCATGCCGTATACTATCACACCGACAGACCTGTCCGGACTATCTTTAAAAAAATCACGCATCGTTTTGTTGTCGAGTTCATTAATATGCTCTTTATGTATCCGCAGAGAAAATATTTTGTCCGCCAGGCCCAGTTGCCTGCGATGATGAAACCCGGCCAGCTCATGCCAGTCTGAAATGTCTGTCTGTTGAATACAGAATTTATGTAACATACTATTATATCTCCGAGATAGTTTTCCGGCCTTTGAGCCATTGACGTAAATTCGAAACGATGTAGCGGGCCTGGGTATAACTGATTCCCCTTTTAATGGATATGGGCCGATACCCCATGCCCAGCAGGAAATGATCGTAGGCAACATCAAGTTGGACTCGAGCGAAAAAATCTTTCTTTCTCAATATCCTGATATACTCCGGAGCCTGCAATCGTTGGATAATACGCCTGATTCTGCGATGTATCTTTACCTTATCATCTCCCAGCATTTTTGATAGCTTGGTTATCGGTACTTCATAACGAAGAAAAAGTTCAACCATGACTCGGTCGTCAGGCTCCAGAAGGTCAAGACGCATCAGGATTTTTTCGAATTCCCATGCCCTCTCCAGGCGATTATCAGAATCTGATACCAAATTGTCCATTTTGACCATGAGCTAATA
>JAFGHE010000182.1 GCA_016930295.1 Sedimentisphaerales bacterium | reverse complement strand
ATTGTTCAAGTATATCATCTGTGAAAAATGGAGAAATTTGAGAGTAAGTCCCGGTTGTAATCGTTTGAATCCTTTGGCCGGCCGGATAGTGGGAGATGTTAACATGGAGGTGGAATTAACGGACCATCTTTTTGAGTGGTTATTGGCAGAGTGGGCCGGTTTTGGTGATAATCCCGCCGAAGCGTTCCCTCATTTGAAAGATATTGATTCATACGTTATTGAAGATGAATTATATCAAGCCATTCAAAAAGCCCAACTCAAGAAACAAGCCATTTAAGGTGCTGTAACGACAAGTCTTATAAATTGCATGTTATAGACCTGCGGTCAGATAGTGTATTTGGCGCCAACAGTTCAAAGCTATGCATTTCTGGCTAATCAATCTGATAGTGATTCCATTTTTCATTTACGATTCTTTTTATATTATCCGGCATTTTAATTTCTTCGGGCCATTCACGGGTTAGTCCTTCGCCGGGCCATTTGTGCGTGGCATCGATTCCCATTTTACTGCCGGCACACAGGAAGGGGGCGGCATGATCGAGCTCATCGACCGGGCCGTCCACGATGCAGGTGTCACGCCGCGGGTCAACATTGGCGCCCAGTTCAAACAGAACCATTGACTCGTCTTTTACATTTACATCTTCATCCAGCACGACAATGAACTTGGTAAACATTAATTGCCCCAATCCCCAGATGGCATGCATGACCTTGCGTGCGTGGTAAGGATATGCTTTTTTGATACTAATAAAGCAGTAATTATGAAAGACACCGAACGCGGGCAGGTGATAATCCACTATCTCTGGCAGGACCATTTTAATGATGGGTAGAAATATTCGTTCGGTGGCCAACCCCATATAATAATCTTCCATTGGAGGTATGCCCACTATTGTGGCAGGATAGATGGCATTTTCGCGCATGGTAATGGCAGTAACGCGGAATCGGGGGAATTTTTTAGACATACTGTAATAGCCGGTGTGGTCGCCAAAGGGTCCTTCCTCGATAAGATCCTGGGGATCGGCCCAGCCTTCGATGACAATTTCGGCTTCTGCCGGGACTTCCATGTCGATACTGACGCATTTGACAGTTTCCACGGTTTTCTCTCGCAGGAATCCAGCAAAAAGGAGTTCATCCATGCCCGGAGGCAGTGGAGCTGAAGCGGCATAGGTTATAGCCGGGTCACCGCCCATTACCAGGGCGATGGGCATTTTTCGATGTGATTTCTCGTATCCCCGGCAGTGTTCTGCGCCGTCATGGTGGACCTGCCAATGCATGGCACAGGATTGGTTGTCCAGCACCTGGACGCGGTACATGCCGACATTGCGTTTGCCGGTGTTAATATCTTTGGAATATACCCCGGCAAAGGTGAAATATCGCCCTCCATCCTGAGGCCAGCATTTTAAAATGGGTAAAAGATCCAGTCGAGCTTGATCACCTTTGAGGATAATCTCCTGGCATGGGCCGGAGTTGACGGTTTTGGGAGTAAAGCCGGCCAGTTGCGCCAGTTCGGGCAGTTTTTTTATTTTGTCCATCAGGCCGGCGGGGACCTGCGGCCTGAGCAGGGTTTCTATTCTTGAAGCTATTTCCTGGAAGTCAGCCACGCCCAGGGCCATACACATACGCTCCCGGCTGCCGAATGCATTGATCAGCAGAGGCAGTTTCGATCCTTTGACGTTTTCGAATAGCAGGGCCTTGCCCCCGCCGGGCGATTTCATGACCCGGTCGGCGATCTCGGTAATTTCCAGTTCCGGGTCAACTTCAATTTTAATGCGATTGAGCAGCCCTTTGTCCTGGAGTAATTTGACAAACTCGCCTAAATTTCTGTACGCCACTTTGGACTCCTTTGATCTGGTTTAAACCTGACAACCATGATTTTTAATCTGTCGATTTTTTCTTTTTCTTCCATTCCGGCAGGAGGAGGCCGTAATTGATTAGATTCTGCCTGTTTTTATATTTTATGACGGCCTGTCGCATGACGCCTTCTTTCTGGAAGCCGCACTTTTCCAGGACCCGCCGTGAAGCGGTATTCGGCTCGAATATATGGGAATAAATCCGGTATAGTTTGAGATCCGTGAATCCAAATTCCAGGAGCAATCTTACCGCTTCGGTCATGATGCCCTGGCGCCAGTATTTACGCCCCAGCCAGTAGCCGACCTCGGCACATTTGTGCTTTTTATCGACTTTACCGAGTCCCAGTCCGCCGATGACCTCACCTGTATCCTTTAAAATGATGCCGAAGGCATACCCTTTTCCCAGTCGCCATAAGCGCTGCTGGTTCCTGATGAACTTGATAGCGCCGTCTTTGGGATAGGGCCAGGGCAGCAACAGGGTCCAGCGTGAGATTTGGCGGGTGCGAATGTTTTTGTAGATATCCCCGGCGTCTGCGGCGCGCAACTTTCGTATGATTATGTGGTTGCCTTCCAGAGTGGTTCGTAACTGTTTCATAATGAATCATTTAATCTATTAGAGGGATGGGTGTCAATAGAAAGCCACAAAAAGGCACAAAAGGCACGAAAAGAGTTTTGAGTTGTGGGTTATGGGTTGTGAGTTCGTGGTTAAGAGCTTGTTTAATATTGTTTTAAGCATGCCCTTGAATTCCAAATTGT
>JAFGHE010000181.1 GCA_016930295.1 Sedimentisphaerales bacterium | reverse complement strand
TGTTTCTGGCCATTTTTGGTTCACGGGCCGGGGCCATGATTGTAAGTAAAGTACTGCACAAAATAATCCACAATCGGATCATGCAGCAGCATTACCACCACCGTTCCCATGGACAGGAACGGGCCGTACGGTATCTCCCGGCTGCGGTGCAGAACCAGGCGCATGACAGCCCAGCCCAGCCCGAAAAACGGGGCCACAAAAAACGCTATGGTAGGACTCACCCAGCCCAAGACCGCCCCCACGGCCGCCATCAGATGCACATCTCCGAGGCCCATGGCCTCACGGCCGAAGGATAGGCTGCCCAAAATCCGGGTCGCCCATACCACACCACCCCCTATCATAAACCCAAACACGCTGCCAAGCAAGCCTGCCAGCCATTTTTGTTGTACAATTACCTGCTGCCACCATTGGCCTATTCTGCCGTCACTGCCCAGAATCCACATGAAAATCAATCCCAACACCACAGAGGGCATCAGAAAAACTATCTCATAAAACATCTCCTGACGAATATTTATCTCAATATCGTCTTCCACAGGCTTATTTGACGTTTCCTTGTCGCCAGATTGCCTGTTTGCCTCCTCCATTTCCAATAATTGGACAAAACTTCTCTTTATCAGGCCGGCATTCAATAAGATTATCCCGATTATAAGGCCCAAAAACGCCCCTAATGCACATGCTCCGCTTTTAGCGCTAGCATAGGGGATAATCTGCCAGTACTGGCTTTCCGGGCTCGTCTGCCAATACGGCCAGAACATACTCAACAGGCACCCTGCCACAGCGGCGGTGTAACTTATGGATAAGGGTATGATCCAATGTTCACCGTCGATCAGCGATGAAGCAAAAAGTACACAAAGCAGGATAATATGGCCCGCATAGACCAGCCATCCCCCCTGTTCAAAGGCTGGTAACACCCTGCGAACACCCATTCGAAAGTAGGCCCAATACAAACCAACGAACAGAACGGCTGTTAAAAACTCAACCAAAGCATATCGAATGGAAAATCCCGCCCCGCAATGCCGGCATTTGCCCCCCAGATAAAACCAGGCCAAAATGGGGATATTATCATACCAGACAATGGGATGCCTGCATGACGGACAGAAACTGCCCGGACGCACAATCGACAGTTCCCGGGGTATCCGATACACCACGACGTTCAGGAAACTACCCACAATCGCTCCCAATGCAAACAGAAATATCATCCATATTGAATCAGGTATAATCAAATCAACTTCCTTGTCAGAGGGGATTCCTATTACTTGCCCTTGAGAGCCTGAACTTTCATCGGCAGACCAAACAGCCGGATGAATCCGGTGGCGTCGGTGCTGTCGTATTCAGCGCCCATCTTGAAACTGGCCAGATCATGGGCGTAGAGACTGTTAGGACTTTTCACCCCGGCCAGCCGGCAATGACCTTTGTGGAGTTTGAGCCGGGCCGTACCCGTTACCCGTTCCTGGGTCTTGTCAAAAAAGGCGTCCATAGACTCACGCAGCGGCGTAAACCATTTGCCGTAATACACCAGTTCCGCATAACGCAGAGCCATCTGCTGCTTGTAATGCAGCGTGTCTCGGTCCAGGCACAATGTCTCCAGGGCCTTGAGAGCAGTATATAATATCGTTCCGCCCGGCGTCTCATAGACACCCCGGCTTTTCATACCTACCAGCCGGTTCTCCACAATATCAATCTGCCCGACACCGTGCTTGCCACCCATCATATTAAGTTGTTGCAGCAGTTTAACACTGTTAACCTTTTTCCCGTTCAGCCCGACCGGCGCGCCTTTCTCAAAAAGCACTTCCACATAATCGGCCTTGGCCGTTGTCTTGCTCAGCGGGTTACTGATAACAAAGAGATTATCCTGTGGTTCATTCCACGGATCCTCCAGGTCCGCACCCTCATGGCTGATATGCCAGATGTTCCGGTCCCGGCTGTATATTTTCTTCTTGGACTGCTCAATCGGGATATTGTGTTTTTTGGCATAATCCACGGCCGCCTCCCGGCTGGTCAATTCAAAACTTGGATCTTTCCAGGGTGCAATAATCTTCAACTTCGGGTCAAGAGCCATATAGGTCAGCTCAAACCGTACCTGGTCGTTACCCTTGCCGGTGGCGCCATGGGCCACGGCGTCGGCCCCTTCCTCATGGGCCACGCGCACCTGCTCCTTGGCAATCAGCGGCCGGGCTATACTGGTACCCAGCAGGTAGCCGTTTTCATACACTGCGCCCGACTTGAGCAG
Organism: Sedimentisphaerales bacterium; assembly: GCA_016930295.1. Taxonomy (GTDB): domain Bacteria; phylum Planctomycetota; class Phycisphaerae; order Sedimentisphaerales; family SM23-30; genus JAFGHE01. The sequence continues at coordinate 1,968 of JAFGHE010000181.1, read as the reverse complement.
CGGCCAGAGGTAATAGTCCACAAACTCCTGACGCAGGTCCGCGACCACACACTTGCTCGCTCCGCTGGCCAGTGCCTTTTTCTTAATCCCGGCCAGTTCATCGCCCTGACCCAGTTCGGCCGCAAACGCGATCACTTCACAGCCGTACTTGTCCCGCAGCCAGGGTAAAATCACACTGGTATCCAGTCCGCCACTATACGCCAATACTATCTTTTTAACTTTCTCACTCATCTTCTTTATACCTGATACACTACATTCTAAATAATCATAACATAAACAAGGCAACTACTATACCCGAAGAGCCTATTCATTTCCAGTCTTTAATTAAATGCCCTGAATCTTTCCTTTTTAGCCTGAATTATAAATAATACCGCCCTGGGCCTTATACTGTTCCAGAACCGATACGGCCTCCTCACGCAATATATCTCGAACGACCTCTATTCCTCTTTGTTCAAAGGCCTTGGGCCAGTGGGCCGGTTTATCACCCTCATCAAATCCTACTCTCCGGGCATCTTCATCCCGCGCCCCGCAGACCAGCCGGACCACACCAGACCACCCGGTCGCGCCTATACACATAGCACAGGGCTCACAACTGCTGACTAGTTCATAGTCTCCTTTGCTCCGGAGATCATAGGCGCCCAGTAGATGCTGCGCCAGCGCCAGGGCCAGGATCTCAGCGTGAGCAATGGAGCAGTGGCTGGAAACCACCTGATTCACGCCGGCGGCGATTAATCGGCCGGTCCTGGTATCAAAAACCCCTGCTCCAAAAGGACCGCCTGTCTGCTCCTGGATATTCCGCCGGGACAGGGCTATGACAAAACGCATGCGATCCTCAAAATCGTTAAAGATGTCGCCCGCATCGGTCACGGTTTTTTCCACCCAATCCGGCAGGTTTAAATGTATCCGTGAATTATCCAGCCTGTCACTCATATCTGTTCATCCTTTCCATTTTTATACTTGACGTTTAGGGCAGGACATTATATCATCTTAAATGGATAATGTATATGTAATTATGATTGAGAAGTGATGGGGTAAACGCAAATGAACTCCCCCATGAACAGGCGTACCTTTCTCAAACACGGCTCTGGCTGCCTGGCGGCCGCGGCAGTGATACCCTATCTTACCAGTTCCGGTTCAGGGGATATGCAAACCATGACCAACTATCAAAACTCCGACCTTAACCAGTACTATAACCGTTTTGGCGTTGACGAAACCATCATCCATGAAGTAATCTCCGAAGCCCTGTCAAAAGGCGGAGACTATTGTGATGTCTATTTCCAGCATAGTATCTCCAACCGTATCAGCCTGGAGGACACTATTGTCAATCAGGCGGGCAACACCATCGACTTCGGGGTGGGTATCCGGGTACTCAAAGGTGACCAGACCGGCTACTCCTTCACCGAGGAGATCACGCCCGAAGCCATGAAACAGGCCGCGCGCACCGCCGCCGCCATCGCCGAATCCGGCCGGACCGCAGAACCAGTCGAGCTGAAACTGCATAAAGGGGGCAACTATTACCCCATCGAGACACCCTGGGAAACGGTTTCTATCGACAGCAAAGTTCCGCCAATCCAAAAAATAAACGATGTGGTCTTCGCCCTGGATAAACGGATTATCAAAACCAACATGTCATTCTATAACCAGACGTCTTACATCCTGATCGCCACTTCAGAAGGCAGGATCGTTTACGATTATCAGCCCATGGTGATCATGAATGTCAATTGCACCGCCCAGCAGAATGACCGGCGCGAACAGAATTTCTACGGTATGGCATCACGCTATGGCATGGAGTTCGTTAATGATGATAATATCCAGCTCATAGCCCGGGAAACGGTACGACGGACGGTAGAACTCTTTGATGCCGTCAAGCCCGCAGGCGGTGAAATGCCGGTCGTGCTGGCGCCGGGCTCATCCGGTATCCTGCTCCACGAAGCCATCGGTCACGGCATGGAGGCCGATTTCAACCGC
>JAFGHE010000180.1 GCA_016930295.1 Sedimentisphaerales bacterium | reverse complement strand
TTTGATCCGAATGACGATGATTTCTATAACAATTTGCTCAGGCCCGTGGTGGATTATTGTGCCTCGAAAGATCTGTATGTGATTATTGACTGGCATTATATTGATGATACGTATAATCACATTGAAACGACCTCGGAATTCTGGGAGTATATGGCGCCGAAGTTTGCCCTTGACAGCCATGTTATTTTTGAACTGTATAATGAGCCCCGCAACGATACCTTCGGTTCAGATGTCGATAACTGGTTGAGTGTGCGGGATGATATGCAGACATGGATAGATATTGTTCGCAGCTACGCCGTTGATAACCTGATTCTGGTTGCCGGTCCCAAGGTGTCGACCGGTATAGGGCCGATCGCCTCCTATCCTGTCAGTGATCCTGTGGGTGGGGACAATATCGCCGTGGTTTCCCATCTTTATCCCGGGTCCTGGCGAAATCCCACATGGTATCAAAACCAGATTATAACCTGTCATAGTGTCTATCCGATTGTCATGACGGAATGGGGATTCAGCCAGAGCGGCAATCCTGAACCTGATCATCATCTTAACGGGACAATTACCGATTATGGTTTGCCCCTGATGGAGTTTATCGAGGGGCTCGGCATCAGCAACACGGCCTGGGTGGCCAGTTATGACTGGCGCCCGCCGATGTTCTGGACGGACTGGACCCTGCGCAGCGGGGAAGGTGAGATGGGCTGTTTTGTCAAGGATATGCTGTATTTAAGGAGAAACGACTGGCCGGGCGGCGATGAAGGGGATGCCACGCCTCCGGCAGTGCCCACCTCGCTGGTGGCCGGCACAGACGGCGGCTCGATTCTGCTGAACTGGCAGGATAATACGGAAGGCGACCTGTTTGGTTATTATGTTTATCGATCCACAAGTTCCGGCATCGGCTATAGTAAATTAAACACTTGGCCGCTGGGCGTTTCCGAGTACACCGACAACACCGTTATCGGAGGGCATACATATTATTATGTGGTGACGGCTATGGATGATTATTCCAATGAATCGGAACTCTCAGACGAAGTGTCATTTATTTTTTATTATGATAACGATACCGGTTCTATTCTGCGTGAGTGGTGGACCGGTATCAGCGGCAATAACGTCAGTGATTTGACGTCGAATATAAACTATCCGGATAATCCCACCGGCCGGGAACACATAGCGCAGTTGGAAGGGCCTGAAGGTTGGGAGGACAACTACGGGGCTCGGATCCGCGGGTATCTGTATCCGCCGGCCGGGGGCGTTTACACCTTTTGGATTGCCAGTGACAACTGCAGTGAATTATGGCTGAGTACGAACGGTGATCCGGCAAATATCACACTCATTGCGGAGGTGTCCGGCTGGACGTATACCTATGAATGGGACAAATACCCGGAGCAGGAGTCGGTCCCGATTTCTCTGGCCGCCGGTCAGAAATATTATATTGAGGTTCTGCACAAGGAAGGCGCCGGCGGCGATCGGGTGGCAGTTGCCTGGTCCGGGCCGGGCATCACGCAGGAAGTCATCTCCGGCGTTTATTTATCACCATGGCCTCTCGGAGCCTGTACTGATTTGACGGGAGATGGCAAGGTGAATATTGAGGATCTGGCTGCCTGGATTTCGATGTGGCTGCAGTCCGATTGCATCGAGACGGCCGGAATGGATATGAATGGAGATTGTATCATCAATCTGGATGAGTTTTCAAGGCTGGCTCAGAACTGGCTGGCAAGTCAATAAGTGAAGTATTGTGATAACCGTGGGAATATTAGACACAGATTTACACTGAAAGACACTAATTTTTTGCCATAGAGTTCAGAGAGGTTTTTGACAGGATTTACTGGATTTTATAGCCACAAAAAGGCACAAAAGTCACAAAAAAGTCATTCCGGTTTTGTTATAATACCCTGTGATAAAAAAGGTATAATTTTTTACCAGGGGATATCTGTCCAGTCGGCGCCGGCCTGCCATGGGGGTAATCCGTATTCATAGCAGCCGATATCGGGCGCTGGGCCGGTATAGCCGTTGGTGATGCCGGGAATGATATAGCCGGCATCGATAGCGCCGGAGCCGGGGGAGAGTGTTCCGTCGGGATTAATGGCATAGTCGCCGTTGTGGTGCATGTCCGGCGGAGGAGAACCAAACGAGCCAATAGCGCATTTATGCAGGTTGTTAATCACCTTACAGGTACTCTGGTCGGACGATTCGCCGGGGGGGGTCCATTGACTGAACGCAACATTACAACTGGCCTGGATGGTATTGTTATAGGCGTAAACATTCTGTATCGGGCAACTGAGCTGGATGCCGGTCTGAGGAATATTCCATACCAGGTTATGGTGAATGGTATAGTTGGAACAGTAATTGTCAATATAGATTCCCGCAGGATAGGCCGCGGTATAATTGTCGTGTACATGGTTATAGGCGATTATCGTGCCACCGCCGTCGGTGCCCCAGGTGTAGATTATCCCGCAGTCTTTGGTCAGGTATCCGGCGGCGTAGAGATCATTATAGCTGCATTCAAAATTACTGCCGTTAAGATAGAAAACAAATCGTCCGCTGTTGTACAAGGTGTTGTGCGCGTATTGGCTGCCTGTACTGTTTGAATGCACAAAGATGGCTGCGGCATAGGTGGCCATATAATCCACGTCATGAATAATGCAATTCGTCACGCGGTTGTTCTGCCCATAATCCAGGATACCGTTCCCGGCCGAATAGACAATGCTGCAAGCTTTCCATTCGTTGCCGGACCCGCTCATACGATTGGCATGTTTGGTGTACGTATGTGAGGTGCTATAGCCGTCGGTCCGGCTGAAATGATCCACGTATTTGAAATGGCAATCTTCGATCACACAGCCGGTAGCGTTATCCAGCAGCAGGGCGGCCGCAAACACGCGCAGGCCCTTGATATGAATGTAACTCTTATTGGATAAGTTAAACGCATGGTCGTGTTTTTTTATTTCCACGGTATGCAGGGCCGGGCTATTATCTCCCTGGCACCAGAGATAACAGTCGTAGTTGCCGGGCGCGACTTGCTTGAGGCACCATTCGGCGGCGCCGTCCAGTCCGGCCAGGGCACCGAAGAGCCAGTAGGGGTCGCCCGCTTCAGGAGTGTAATAGCTGCCGTAGTCCAGCCAGGTCGTACTACCGAAGGTCAGATTCGCGCCCGGAGTATAACTGCTGATGGTTGAAGTAAAACTGATCCATTCTGCGCCCGGGACAATATGCACCGACGCCCCGGTCCAGTCGCCGGCGGGCAGGTCACTGTCAACCAGCGTGGTGGAGTCCGTGCCGCTGTCGGTCAAGGCGCGGTTCATGGTGACCAGTTGATTGACGCCGGTATTAGGCCAGCGGGCCTCGTTGTTCATCTGGCCGTCGACAAACAACTGGTCGAACGGTTCGGTGACAGACGTTTTATAGATGGATCCGCTGTAAACCGACCAGGGTCCGTCGAGCAACTCGGCGCCGCTGATGCGAGGTGTTTCCCCGGGACAGGCCCGGTAACAGATGGGGTCGGTAGCGGTTCCATTTCTTAAAGGCGTAACGGTTTCGCGATACGTGCCGGCTCGGATAAGACAGACATCGCCCGGAGTCATCACGGTGGCCGCTTTCTGGATCGTTTTGAAGGGCTCATGAGCGGAGCCCGGATAGGAGTCGCTGCCGGTGGTGTCGCTGACAAAATACAGTGTTCCGGAAAAACCCCAGGCGGCGGAGAGGATATTAAAATCCCTGAAATTGATAACATTATCCGGATAGATGTCATAGAGTTCATTGAAGCGCGGTTCGCCGTTATGGCTTAACCACGCCGCTGACAGGCCCGCCAGATGGTCGATATCGGCTGCCAGGACACAGCCGTTGACTATAGCAAAAAAGACGCACAGGCCCCATTTTATGTTTTTGGAATACATATAAGATTTTTATTTCCGGAGATACTTAAACTCTTATAAGGAATGATATTGTACGTTAACCATAATTCTACAAAATTCTCCTGGAACAATCAAGCAATATTTTTTTGACAGGATTGACAGGATAAGCAGGATTTAATAGCCATGAAAAAGTGTATCCCTGCGAAGGCAGGGGCACAAAATACACAAAAGGTGTCATTCCTGCTTCCGGGCCTGTTGCCAAAGCAGGAGTTTTACTCCATTTTATTCAACCGTTAATTTGATTACTTAAAGACGGTATCTTAGCAAAATGGGGG
>JAFGHE010000179.1 GCA_016930295.1 Sedimentisphaerales bacterium | reverse complement strand
TTTCATATAAACATACCTTCAAATCATAACGGGTTTGATTATACAGATGGTTAATGATTTTTCCAGTCTCAGCTTGATTTGGGCAGAGATTCAAAAATATCACGCATCGTCCGGTGCAAAACAGGATGGACCAGGTCAGGAGCGAGTTCGTTCATACCGCTCATGACAAAATGACGCTCGTGCATCAGCGGATGGGGCACCTGCAGATCGTCCTGATTAATAACCTCAGACCCATACATCAACAGATCCAGATCAATGGTCCTGGGAGCCCATTTAACAGTGCGTGTTCTGCCCAGTTTCTTTTCTATGCTCATAAGACGCTCAAAAAGGTCCCGGCTCGAAATCGCGCAAAGGAGTTCCGCAATGCCGTTAAGATAATTTTCCTGGCCGGCCGGCCCTCCCACAGGAGGGGTTTCTATCAGTTGGGACAGGGTGACAACATGAATACCAGGGGGCTGCCCCAGCATGTCCACGGCCTGCTCAATCATCTCATGACGATTACCCAGGTTACTACCCAACCCGATATAAGCGGTTTTCTTTTCCATAAAATAGCATACTGGACGTCTAAACTTTACATAACTTTATTAAAAATAGATAGTTATAAGCTACAATAGGGTTCCAGCAGGTTTAACAACTGCTCGCCGGTCATATCCAGAATTTGAATCTTTTTATGCCTGTCCGTCTGTCCGGAAATGATGGAAATAGACGATTTAGGGCAATTAAGCACACGAGCCAGGAACTGGATAAGCTCTTTATTGGCCTTACCCTTCTCCGGCGGTGCAGAAATATTTATTTTCAGGGCTGCCCCCAAAAGACCGGATATTCGATTGACACCGCTGCCGGGCACAATCTTAACCGAAAATATCACATTATCGTTATGTTCACGTAGCTTCAGATTCATAACTCGTTTGCTTACAATAGTTGTACCAATCTTAAAGATTTAAGGGATATTCGCCAGGTTTTAAATAAAAATCTTTCTTTTCAGAAAAAGTTTATTTTGATAACCATTTGTTATAAAATAAGATACAAAAACAGCCGCACGATTTTTGGGGGTTAAAATAATAATACTTGCAATATCTTTACCGATAAACCATAATAATAATATAGGGCCGAGAGAATTGATAGCCCTGTGGAGTTGCTCGATGATAGTGACAGATAAAAGAAAATTTTGTTATTGTATATAGGGGAGCTTATATGGGGCCAATATTGAGTTCTTTAGTGGAATTGCAGGCAATAGAATCTAGAGTTCGCGATACCAAAAAAGAACTGGAAAAAGGGCAACAAGTACTGAAGAAACAACTCAGACGCATCCAACAACTCAAATCTGCTCTGGAAACCAAACGGGAAGATATCAAATTATCTCGGATGCAATGCGATAAGCTTGAAGTGGATTTAAAATCCAAAGACGAAGAACTCACCCGACTCAGAGTCACACTCAATACCGCCAAAACAAACAAAGAATACAGCGCTATTCTTACCCGGATTAATACCGATAAGGCGGATAATTCCAAGCTGGAAGACCAGATTCTTGCCTTAATTTCCCAAATCGAAAGCGATCAGAAAGAATGTAAGGAAATTGAGGAAAATATCGAGATTGAAACACAGCGACTGGACGAAATCCAGGAGGAAATCGAGGAAAAGCAGGGCAAAATCCAGGCTAAATTGGATAAATTTGAGGCCGAACGCCTTAAGGCATTCAGCAAGGTATCCGATAAACACGGCTATCTGTTTGACCGGTTGGCCGATAGATATGACGGTGAAGTCCTGGCTGAAGTGGCTCAGGCAAACGGGGTTAAGGGTGATTATTCCTGTCGTGGCTGCTTTATGAAAGTCCCTTTAGAGGTGGCCAATTCGCTCATGACACGCGATGATGTGATTGCTTGCCCCAACTGCGGTAGAATCCTGGTTTTGGATATGAATCCCAAGCAGCAAGCTACTTCCTAGGACAATTGGGATGCACTTAATCATTCGTACTGATGGAGGTTCTCGAGGTAATCCCGGCCCGGCTGCCGCCGGCGTACTCATCAGTAAAAAAGGAAGTAAGGTCATTTTTTCCGGCGGGTTTTATCTGGGTGAAACTACCAATAATGTAGCAGAATATACCGCTCTGGTACGAGCATTGGAATTGGCGGAACAACTTGGTGGTACCAGACTGGATGTGTTTTGTGATAGCGAATTAGTCGTCAAGCAGGTTAACGGCCAGTACAAGGTTAAAAACGCCAACCTGAAATCTATTTATAACAAGGTGATAGACCTTATTAGCCGGTTTGAGCAGGTCAACGTCAATCACGTGTACCGTAATGGTAATACTCAGGCGGATGCCCTGGTCAATCAGGCCCTGGACAGAAAATCAGACGTGGGGGGCATTGTTAAGGAAAAGCCGGAAAACTTGAAAGCCTTGGAATCCCCGGCTTCCCATCGTCAGCAAGTCATTGCCCAGGCTGATCTGCATCAAAAAATTAATTATCAGGATGACCAGCCATATCGCCTGGTTTTATCACAATATAACGGCCAGAAAAGTGAAATGATATGCCTCAATCCCGGCCGGCAGCAAATCCTCAAACCCCGCTGGAGCCAGGCCACCATCACCGTAATCCAGGGCAAAGGAACCCTGACTGTGGAGCATGACATCATACCCGTTCATACCGGATCCTGGCTTCATCTGGCTCAGGTCGGTTCCGTACAATGCAGCGCGGATGATAATGAATCACTGGCCCTTATCGTAACCGGGATCGTGTGAATAGTTCAAATATGAGCATGGAAGGCTATTTTAATCTGGGTGAGTCTATACTCTGGTTTATTTTCGGCCTGGTTGGCTGGATCGTAGCCATACGCTTCCTTGAATATAGGTTACTGGCGGCTGTTACCGGAGTCTTGTTCATATTTTTTGGGCTTTCAGACCTGATGGAAATCAAAACCGGTGCATGGTTCCATCCCTGGTGGTTACTTCTCTGGAAAGCAACCTGTATCACCGGATTTCTGGGCATGTTTGCATGGTTCAGAAAGCTGAAAAATAAATCATAATACCCCTTCAAACCCACTTTTATTGATGAATTATTTGATATTGTCAAATCTATGGATATCGATATAATTATTTTTGTTCCGCATCGGCCCTGAAAGGGCCTGGAGGGGTGACCATGCGTGGTCGCCCCGAGACTCAAGTCCCGGCAGGGACATCTGATAATAGCCCGATAATTTAGAACATTTTGCATCTGTGACGTAAACCATGCTATAATATGATTTCCTTATTAGCCCCGAAGGGGCGCAAGTGCTTAGCCGGGGGCGTAAGCCACCGGTAATAAATGAGTTATGCTTAAAGCCCCGAAGGGGCGAAAGTAAGTGCCAAAATCGTAAAAGTTAATATGTTCATCTATAATAACTTATACCACAGATGCAAAATGTTCTAAATCGGTGGGTATGGACAAAAAAATAATTAAGTCCCGGCGGGACGATTGAAAAATACCTAAATAACATTTGAGATGTCACCGTTAAAAGTGGATATTGGCTCTTAAAACCGTTGTTTTTAATCCAGAAACAAGCGTTCGCAATACTTTTGACGCTGGCGTCATTTGAATCATCCTTTAAAGGAACACTGTATCAATGATAGTAATAACTGGCGGAGCAGGATTTATCGGCAGTGCCCTGGTCTGGGGACTCAACCAGCGCGGCCGCGAGGATATATTAGTCGTGGATTCTCTGGGCAGAGACGATCGTTGGAAAAATCTCGTGAACCTGCGTATCGCCGACTACCTGGACAGGGATGATTTCCTCGGACAACTGAAACATTCCCTGCCGGCCCCGGACATCGAAGGTGTTATCCACATGGGCGCCTGCAGCAGTACCACCGAGCGCGATGCGGATTTCCTGATGAAAAATAATTACGAATACACCAATCGGTTAGCTCTCTGGTGCGTGGAACATGACAAGCGTTTCGTTTATGCCTCCAGCGCCGCCACCTACGGCGACGGCAGCCGGGGCTTTTCCGATGCCCATGAAGACATGGAAAAATTGCAGCCGCTGAATGCCTATGGCTTCTCCAAGTATCTCTCCGATATGTGGGCCTGGCGCCGCGATCTGCTCGATTCCATTGCCGGCCTGAAGTACTTCAACGTGTTCGGCCCCAACGAATACCATAAAGAGGACATGCGCAGCGTGGTCCATAAGGCCTATGAACAGATCGCCGCCACCGGCAAGGTCCGGCTCTTCAAATCCTGCCACGACGATTATCAAGACGGCTGGCAGCTCCGCGATTTCATCTACGTCAAGGACGTCGTATCCGCCACCCTGGCCATCTACGACAACCCCCGCGCCAACGGCATCTACAATATCGGCGCCGGCCAGGCCCGCAGCTTCTACGACCTGACCACCGCCGTCTTTAACGCCATGGACATAACCCCAGACATCGAATACATCGACATGCCCGAACAAATCCGCGACCGCTACCAGTACTTCACCCAGGCCAAAACCGATAAACTAAGAACCGCTTGGCAAGGCCAGACCCACACCCTCGAAGACGCCATCTCCGACTACATAAAAAACTACCTACTCACCAACGACCCCTATCTAAAATAGTTTTTCATTAGCGTGTCATGCATATGCCGCACTCGTGTCATTCCTGCGAAAGGGCCTGTTGCCAAAGCAGGAGTTTTACTCCATTTTATTCAACCGTTAATTTGATTACTTAAAGACGGTATCTTAGCAAAATGGGGG
>JAFGHE010000178.1 GCA_016930295.1 Sedimentisphaerales bacterium | reverse complement strand
GTCCTGGGCAAAACCAATAGCCGCACTATGTCGGGTGATCAGGGGACCCAGCTCTTTGAGATTTTCGGCCGTTGGTTCCGGGGTATGGGCGAATATACCGGTCGGAAGGTTATTCACATGGATCAACTCACATCCCAACTCGGAAAGCAGTTGAGACGTAACCACGCAGCCGGCGCCGTTGATACTGTCCAGCACCACCTTGAATTTCCTGGAAGCGATCAGGTCCCGGTCACAGAGCTTTAATACGGATTGGACATGAATCGCATGCGTCCGGTTGTCATCCGAAACCCCGGCCACACCTAGAGAGCCCTTCAGATTAAACTGCTTGTCTTCAAATATCTGTTTGAGTGTCCGGGCCTGCTCAAATGGCAGGGCCATCCCGTCACGGCCCAGTACCTTGATGCCGTTCCATTCCACGGGATTATGCGAAGCCGTGATGACGACCCCGCCGTCACAGGGCATACAGATAGTCATCAGTGCAGCGCCGGGAGTGGTAACGATTCCCAGGTCGATGGCCTCGCACCCGGTGGCCATAAGGCCGGCGCTGACCGCCGCGGCCAGCATGGACCCCGAAGGCCGGCTGTCGCGGCCGATACATACGCGGGGCTTGTCGTCCTCATCGCAGAATTGGCGCAGAAAAGTACCAAACGCCATCCCATATTCAGCCCCTTCACGCGGCGTAAGTGATTGGCCTATAATGCCTCGCAGACCACTGATACTTATAATTAAGGGCGATTTTGTCATAGCTTATTTCCAGATTAAATTAATACTATAAATCAAGCGGCATCAGTCCACTCTGATTTTAAGCCTATGCAGAATAACAGGTTAAGTTGAGAAAATCAAATACATAAAATATCTTTTGCCACGAAATTTAAGGAATGTCCCACGTGGGACAATCCGGGGTTTTGGTGGTTTTGGGTAAGGCAATTTACAAATGTCCCACGTGGGACAATTATGATGTTTAATGATTTAAGTTCAATGTTTAACGTAACACGCTTACAAATGTCCCACGTGGGACATTCATGTTTTTGCTGAAAATTTACGGGCATTTTTGGGCTAACTTGTTGGGAGTCAAGGGGTAAGGTGAAACTCTGTAAATTCTTTATTAACAATAGGTTATAGGCGACCGATGTAAGTTTTTGGTATGCGGAGAATTACAGTGGACAGATTTCGGATTTTGGGGCCGTAAAAAACACGAGAAATATTTTTAGACGGATTTACAGAGACGCCGGCGTCAAAAGTATTGCGAAGCGTTAATTTTGGGTTAAAAACAATGCTTTAAATTGGATATATTTACTTTTGACGGGAGCATCTACAGAATAGACTGGATAAATAGAATATACGCTACGAAAAGGCATAAAATTTACGAAGGTTAAGAAAGGCATCATTTATCATAAACATACATGTCGTCATGATGCCAGGAGGCGTTCTTTGGCGGTTTCTCGGATTTTGTTGATAGCCTGGTTTTGGATTTGACGGATTCTTTCTTTACTGAGATTAAGTTTCTGGCCGATTTTGCTAAGCGTTAAAGGTTGATTTTCGGTTTGCTTGAGGCCAAAGCGCATTTGCAGCACTTTTTTCTCGTTTTCCGTAAGCCTGGCCTGATTTTCATTTATAATGAGATGCAGTTCACTGATCTGATGATTATGAAAATCATCGCTCCTGCGTTTTGTCTGGTCAAATTTTTCCATGTCCGGCTGCCACGATATGGGAAAGAGTTTATGATATCGATAGGCTTTCTTTGATACCTGGTAAAAAGATTTTGTTATTATCTGGTAGGCATAGGTACTGAATTTATACCCTCGGGAACAGTCAAAGCCGTTTACCGCCTTTAAAAGAGCCATATTCCCTTCACTGATCAGGTCACTCATATCGGAAGCGTAAAAGTTAGATGTTCTAGCCAGAGAAAAGACTAATCCAATATTTGCCCTGACGATCTGGGATTGGTATGTCAACTGTTTTTGATGCCAATGCAATAATTCAAGCACCAGATCTTTGTGCCACTTTCTAAGGTGTAACATTTTTTCTCGGATCTTAGATATTCGATATCGGGCGAAGTTCATCTGTAAAAACAGTATCTGCTCCTGTTCTCGATTGATCGTTGTTTGCGGCCGGATATGAAAATCAAGGCGCATGATTTTGGAAATGACGGCCTTATTTTGAAATCGTATATCCGGAACATAAGCAAGCGGGCGGGTCATTATTTTGCGTATGGATTCCTTCTGCCGGGAGGATAATCTTAGTGGTGATATTTTCTCAGTGAATATTTTGGATTTCATGATGGTATTACAGTGTTTCATAACATTTTTTGTGTTTAAGGATTATGATTTAAAATCCTTTGCATAATATGCTTATTTAGTACTTTACATTCCGATTAATCCTCTCATCATCTGTATATAGTGCAAATATTATGCCAGAAGGGGGCCAGAGTATAGATACCTATATATTCTAATGATCAGGATTAAATACCCTAAATTTTGTGCAGGTAAAGCGATTTAACCAGTTTCTAGTGCGCACAAAGTACACAGGGCATTAAACTGGATTGTTCACCTAAGGCAGGCAGGCTAGATCATAAGGGGATTCGGGATATCAGTCAATGTTATGCTTGTCCATTTTTTTATACAGTCCGCGACGACTGATACCAAGTGTTTTGGCAGCTTGAGTACGGTTGTCGTCACTTTCTTCCAGGGCACGTATGATGACTTCTTTTTCGATTTTTTCCAGGGGGGTGCCAAGTTTAATTTCAATCATAGGCTCTTGCCGAGGGGGGGACTGGAAACGGGCATGAAAATGCTCAGGGCGTAAAATCTCATCCGTACAGACCAGTACGGCACGCTGAATGGCATTTTTCATTTCCCGAACATTACCCGGCCAGGGATAGGTTTTGAGCATCTCGATCGTCTCCGGCGAGACGTCTAAGATGTTTTTTTGAAAGTTATTATTATAACGTTTAATAAATTCCTCAATTAAAAGACAGATATCATCCCCTCTTTGGCGCAGGGGGGGGATGTCGATACGGAAGACCTCAAGGCGATAAAAGAGGTCTTTTCGAAATATTCCTTTGGTCACGGCTTCTTCCAGATTCTGGTTTGTGGCAGCGATGATTCTGGCATTGCCCGATATCAATTTAGAGCTGCCTACGCGTTGGAACTTTTGTTTTTCAATCAGGCGCAAGAGGGACACCTGTACTTTTTCGTCAATAGCGTCGATTTCATCAAGAAAGATGGTGCCATTTCCGGCCTGCTCAAACTTTCCTATCCGTTGTTCGGTAGCACCAGTGAATGCTCCTTTTTCATGACCAAATAGTTCACTCGCTACGAGTTCGGTAGGCAAAGCACCCAGATTAACCGGAACATAGGGACCCCCATGGCGAGCACTTTGCTGATGAATAGCCTGGGCGGCCAGATCTTTACCTGTGCCTGTTTCCCCTAGAAGTAAAACGGATATATCAGTGGCGGCGGCTTGCTGTATTTGTTTGAATACATTTCTCATGGCAGGAGACTGACCAATAATGTTTTCAAATTTTGCCTTCCCTTCCTTTGAATTTTTCAATAGTAGATTTTTACCATAAACAGGCCGTTTCTCGATAGCGGTTTCAATAAGCAAATTCAATTCTTTATCGCTTATGGGCAGTTTTGAGTATTGGTAGGCCCCGGCTTTTAAGGCAGACATGGCCGTTTCAATATCTTCTTTCTCAACTAAGAATAAAATCTGGGTTAAAGGGCTGCTGTCGGAGAGGATTTCCAAGATATCCTCCCCATTCATCTTGCCGGTATTATAGGTTACCCCTGTTACCAGAACGATATCAAAGGTACGAGATTCAAAATAATCTAAAACCCGATCGATATTACGTTCGGTCTTAATATTAATCTTTTGTTTAGTAAAAATAGACCGGACTTGCCCGGCCAAGTCCTGTCCTTTATCAACAATGAGAATATCAATATTATCTAAGTTCATATCTAGCCTGCAGTTACTTATGTTACTATTATATCATTATTTGAGTTAAAGATAAACATTATTTTGAAAATCAATCATGTATTAATACTAGAGTTATATGGGTCGACAAAGAATGGGTGGGTTTAATAACTATCAAAATGCTAGCCGGTAAGACTTTAAACAAGATAGTCAAGCAGAAAGGACAAATAATTTTTAGAGTCCGGCCGAAATTCGCTGAAAAGCATTTTTTACGGTTTTTAGCAGATTGGGGCGGTTATATGTCAGCTTTTCCTGTTGGGTCATATTGATGTTTCTTATTTTTTTTATCATCATGCCGGGTTCGATAATGAAGATTTGGGGAATGGCGGCTGGTTTGAATTCTTCGGTCATATCCAGATTTTCTTTGATACGTTTGACAATTTTATTGCTGTCAGTTCTTTTTTCAAAAAACAGAACAACGATAACAGGCAAATCTGCTTTAAAATAACTTATTGTATCTGATACACTATGGGCTGAGAGTATCTTCTTTTTGAGGGGGGCCAGCGATTTTTCCATATCAACTAAATTAGTATTACTGTTACCGGCTATCAATATGGCGTTGTAATTAAATTGAAACATAGTTTCTTCTGACATATTTGCATAGCTCCTCTTTTTATAGGGTATTTTTCATTTATACGTTTAAAAGACTTAAAGCACTTCTGTCGATATTGCTCTTTTTATTAAAATCACTTTGAACTGTTAAAAGTTATCGTTTTCGAGGCGGTTGTTCAGAAGACTCTATCCTCCGAGTGCCTCGACTACGGCCTTATATTTTTCGTGAATCATTTTGCGGTCGAATTCCCAGAACTCGGCCAACATAGCCTGTTCTTCTTTATCCGTGAAGTAGGTACGAGATGCCGGGAAGAAGACCTTATCTTCCTTCTCGATATGCTTTGGGTAGAAGTTGATCAGCGTCTTGAGCGTCTCCGCGATGCTGTCGAGAGCCGTAGCATCGCCATCTCGATATCTAGTATTGGCTTCCACAAGGGCCTTCGTTATGTTGCGTCCGAAGACATGCTCCTCGATTAATTCATTCATGATGTTTCGGTCATCGACCGACAGGTCCTTCTGGTCCAGGTCCCGAAAGAGTATGTTTTCTTCCTTCCCATGGTGGGTCCGGTCGGCATAGATTTTTATGAAGTCGACTACTGTATCGACGAACAAGGGATCTATCTTGCCTGACGACCCGATCCGGTCCAGAGCGTTTTCTATCAGAGCGATCATTCGTTCGATCAGGCGATGTTCGATCATGAGTGTTCCGCGAGCTTGCATACTGATTACTCCTATTCTGCCTTGTGCGTGAGGCGTCTCGGGTCCGTGATATGAAATACGAGAAGCAGGCTGTTCACGACATGGCAGCAAATTTGTCAATAGCATTCTTCAGAGCGGTTGCCGATTCGGAGAACTGTGACTGTCATGGCTCTTGTCAAGCAACGCGATTTCATCACACAAACCACTTTGGGCAAGGGCATAGGCGAAGGTCTCACCCACTGCACCGGCCCCCACCCACAACTTTTCGTCGGCTCGTCCTTGCCATGTTCATCTACTTCTTCAATCCCGAACAAGTAATTATATGGTTTTTACGGTCAATATTCCTGATTTTACCACAAGAATTCAATTTGACAACATTATTGTAAGGTTATGCATTAGATTCTAACTTTACAATATAAAAATTGGGGTGTTATTAATAAATTGTCGATCCGTTATCTTTAAAATATCTGTTAAAATTATCTTTAAGAACAGGGATCAGGTTTTCGTCGTGTTATTTCAGCTCGAACTTTTGGCAGACCATCTGGATAATTATTTCTTACAAAATCCAGGAGTTTTTCTCTTACCTGGCAGCGTAGATTCCAGGCAATGGAGGCATCACGGGCACTCATCAGGGCGCGCAACTCGACGGACCGCTCGGTGGTATTGGTAACCTGAAGTACACATACTTTTTTATCCCAGTATTCACTTTCCTGCAGAATACGATGTAATTCCTTCTCGATTTCTCTGACCGGGACACTATAGTCCACATAGAGATAGGCCGTGCCGAGCAGGTCGGCACTGACACGCGTCCAGTTCTGAAAAGGTTTTTCAATAAAATAGGTTATCGGTACGATCAAGCGTCTCAAGTCCCATATTTTTACGACCACATAGGTCAGGTTAATATCTTCGATGCGGCCCCATTCGTTTTCCACAATGACCACATCGTCAATCCGTATAGGCTGAGTGATGGCGATCTGCATGCCTGCGATCAGAGTGGCGATGGACCGCTGGGCTGCCATCCCGACCACGATACCAATGATTCCCGCTGACGCCAGGATACTGGTCCCCACCTGGCGTACCTTCTCAAAGGTCATGAGCATGGTCCCCAGAGCCAATATGCAAACGATGATTATCACTATCCGGATAAGGACCTTTAATTGGGTATGAATTTTTCTGGCATCCAGGTTGTCAGCGACATCAATTCTGTATTGTGACATTATATAATCACGTATTCCGTAAGTGATTTTAATCACTAACCAGGAAATACTGATAATCAACAACAGGCTGAACAATTGCCGGAAAAGACTTAATGTTTCCGTGGATATCTCAACCAGCGGTGTCGCCAGACGAGCTGCGAATAGCAATACGATAAACACGAGCGTCCAGCGAGCCGGGCGGTAACAGTGTCTGATTAACGATTCATCAACACTGCTTTTAGTGCGACCGGCCAGGCGTTTGAGGATCATAAAGAGTATATAATGTCCCGCCCAGGCAATACCGGCCGCGATGATAATAATAGCAAAAAAATAACTTAGCTCTTTCAACGGTCCAATAAGATTTTCCATATTTTCAACCTCATGGCTCAGGAGTATCTTACGATTATTATTGAAAATATTTTTCAGAATATTTTTTTCCGATAACTTCCTTCACGGCTTTTCTTAAAAAAGGATGTTCCCACTCAGTACCGAGAAAGTTGTCTGATGAATTGCCTAAGGATTGATAATATTCGGCCTGCCGTATAACCAGTCTTCGTGCTTCTGTGTCGTTCTTCATATTATCGCTCTTTAATCGTAAAGCGGAAGCCATTCCCTGTAATATTTCCGGCATAGCTTTCCAAGCTTCCCAGGCAGACTTGATACAAGCAGCCCTGGTTTTATTTAATACAGCTATGGATTTGTGTGTAATTATGGGTAATTCTTTCAAGAGGTCAAGGGTATTTTCCAGGATACCCAGTTGGCGGTTTAAATCCAGGAATAATTGGGCATAATCCTTAAAAGACTTATCGTTTTTCGGGTGAGAGGGTAACAGAGATTGCGTCAAAAGGGTTTTAATCCGCCGCATAGCCAGCTTGGCCCGTTTATTGATAACCGTCCGTTGGAGCCCCGAAGGTACATAATCAAGAGATACCCAGCCGGTGGCATTACAGAAATTACATTGGGCTACTCCCAAGCCGATACAGCGATCACAGGTTTTCATGTCATATAGATATCCCTGACCTTCACAGGTTTCACAGGGGAGCAAACCGTTTTGGCAATAGAAGCAGGGCATGCGGGCAAAGGCATCTACTATTTTAACGGCAGCTTTTTGACCCAGACTTTCGGTTAGCCAACCCGGAATGTGGGCGCCCCGTGGAAGGATACCCTTTTCCTGTCCTTCGATGAATAGACGCACCGCTTTCCAGTAGTGGCCCGCGTTCACATATTCCATTATGTGTTTCAGCGTTTCCACGGTTTGATCTTTTGAAGTCAGATTGACATTATAATTTTCATTTATCTGTACCATTGTATCTATAGCCTTCAGTCTAGAGTGAGTGTTTACCAGCTTTCCATTTATGGAAGATTATAAAAGTAGCACTTCCCGGCATGAAATTGTAATTACTGAGAATGGCTTTGGTTCTCTTTAATCTTATCGGGATTCAGCTTTTTTTCCGGCACGATGATTTCCGCTTTACATTCCGGACATTTACCCGACGATCCGGCATATTCGCTTTTTGCTCTGACTGGGGTTTGGCAATGAGGACATTTGAATTCAGTATACATTACCGGGTTGATACATACTTTTGTCCTTCCCTGGTTCAATACTTCATAGTATTTTCTAAAATATTAGCCCTGCAAATTACTTATCCGTACTGAGTACGGCGGGCACGATTTAATCCCACGGATGGTCCGGAAGCGGGTGGGATTAAGCTGATTTTTATTTGGCCGTATCAGCAGAGGTTTTTTCAGGGACTTTAATATCTTTGCCGCAACTAGGGCATTTTCCCGTTTTACCGGCGGCCTCATCTCTGGCTTCCAGCGATTTGTTACAATGAGGACATTCAAATAAAATAGCCATGATATGCTCCTTTCATAATCGGGGTCATAATCATATATTCATATGTACATGTTTTATTTGATGCAATCCCCATGCCATATATATTCAAATTGATAAGTCTTTATCTGCGTGGTAAATATAAAAAATGGAATCAGCTATCAGGTTATATCATAGTATAAGATAAGCCGGCAAATGCGCACAATGTTCACAGTTACTGGTTCCAGACAGTATTTTATTATGAGAGGTGAACAATTTGCTCAAGGCCCGAAAGTCCGTAAGGCATTCCATGTTTTAACAAAGATAGGATGTGCCTTTTATGCACAACATTTCATTCCTATTGGTCGTCCTCATTCTAAAACCAGTACCATCAAAGATCAGGCAACGTACTGTAGAATAGTTAGTTACATGATTCCCCGGGGAGATGGCACACGGTTTGCACAATAGTATATATAATTATAACCATATGTATAGTTCTATAAAGTTGTGTTGTTATAGAGCATGAAAACGAACAGAATACTACTTGTAAGTAAAGGAGATGGTACGATAAAAATGGAAGCCTAAAAGACATTATTATGCTTTTTCTGCCCCAGTTTTGGTTGAGGGCCAAAAAAGCC
>JAFGHE010000019.1 GCA_016930295.1 Sedimentisphaerales bacterium | reverse complement strand
GCTGATTTCACCTACTGATCCGGTCAGTGTCCTGGCCCTGTTCCGCAAGGCTGAGGCGCCCGAGGACCTGCGCATCATAGTGGAAGGCGAATCCCTGTTCAATGACGCCACCGGCGTGGTAATATTTATTATTTTGTTCGAAGCCCTTTTATCGGGTAACCAGTTAAGCATTACAGACGCCCTATTGAAATTCGTGTTCGTATCCGGCGGCGGGCTCCTGCTGGGCTCAGTTTTAGGCCTGGTCGCCTTTGGTCTGCTGAAATATCTGGAAGACCACCTGCTGGAAAACGCCATCTGCCTGGTACTGGCGTACGGGGCGTTCTGGCTGGCCGAAGTACTCCACTTGTCGGGTGTCATTGCCACGGTCATGGCCGGGCTCTTAATCGGCAACCACGGCCGCAGACTGGCCATGTCCGAAAAAACCCGGGATACCGTCGAAACATTCTTCGAATCCATTGACTTTCTCCTTAACTCTTTCCTGTTCATCCTGATCGGCCTGGAACTGCGCGAAATTCCACAGATCGACTGGCGCCTCATCGGGGTGGCTGTCACGGCCATGCTCCTCGGACGCGGGGCCGTGGTCTATCCCCTTTACTGGCTGCTCAACCAGGTCGGCACCCGGCGCCCCAAACTCTGGAAACACATTCTCTTCTGGGGCGGCCTGCGCGGCTCCATCCCCATCGCTCTCCTGCTCCACCTGCCTTCCACCGGCACACTCGGCCTGTGGCGTCCTAAACTCCTGGCCGCCGGGTTCGCCTGCGTCTTCTTCTCTCTGGTATGCCAGGGCCTGACCATGAACCCGCTTATGCGCTATTTGAAAATCGCCAAAGAAGAAGCAACAGTAAGTCATTAACTCCAACATCATGTTTTGCCAGACACTGAATTTTTTAGACAGATTACCCCGATAAATCGGGATTCAAAGCAGCAGGATTGACAGGATAATTTTAGCCATGTTTCGGCCTTGCTCACCACAGGCGAATCTCGCGAATAGTTACGAATATATCAGGTGCGATTCTCTAATGAACCGAGCCGCTAAGCTAGATGATGGTGTGGAACGGGACTATAAAATTTTAGTGGAAATTTAAAAAAATACTTGACTGTCAATTTAGGGGGATTGATAATAGGGACTGTTCGGAGCGACTTATCGCATTCGACTTGGATATAGCGACCATACAGTTGGAACGTCATACGAATAAAGTAGTTACAGAAAGGCAATATTTATGTCGGAGCAATCCTCAGATACAAATCCTCCAGAGGCAATAGAGGGTAAACTGATCAAGTCGCTTAAGGTTGATAAGTTAAAAGAGTTGGCAAGTGACTATGCTGAATTAGGTCTGGATTCTATATTGGATGAGGGGATCGTAAAAGACATACCTATTATTAAATCAATTGCGAGTATTGCCAAAATCGGACTGAATATTCGAGACAAATTATTCACTAAGAAACTTCTTAATTTTTTTAAGCATGCCGCTGACACATCAAAAGAACAACGTGAGGCTTTTATTCAGAAGTATTGTAGTAATACAAAGAGGTTTGAAGAGACCATTTTATTAATTCTTGAACAGGCGGATAACATTGAAAAACCAGCCATAATTGGAAAGATATTTAAATATTGTATCTTAGGTGAAATAAATTACGAACAATCCCTAAGACTGTCATCAATGGTCAATAAAGTATATTGGAAGGACTTATTAGATTGGAGCAAATGCAGACTTGACGGATACCCCAAATTTGAAATAACAGAACATTGTTATAGCTTAGTAACATCTGGAATATATGAATCTTGCTTAGAAGAGAAAAGAGCTATGACAATAGGAGATCTCGGAAAAGCAGTTCAGAAAGAAATTTTAGTTATATCATATAAATTAAGCCATTATGGCGTAGTCTTACATAAGATCATAAATGGTTAATCTGTAAAAGAATATGTATCATTAGTATTTAATAATAAACAAGAAACTGACTAGTGAAAGTAATAAGGCTAGACCGGCATGTTCTCTCCCTGCTTTCGTCATGGTTTGCGGGAAAGAGGACTGCTGGCCGGTAATAATATCATAAAGGACGTATGTTATGGAAGGGAAAGAAAAAGAAGCAGAAGTACTTTTAAACTTAGTGAATTGCAATATACAAGATTTAATGACCGCAGGGCTTGTGTATGGAAATTAAATTTCGCTGTTTGGGCTGCTCTCGCTGTTTTTTTAGCTATAATCATTAAAGGTGAAATATCTTTAAAATTAGAGCCGTATCATAAAATCATTCTCATTTTTGCTGCAATAATAATTACTATTCAATTCTTATTTCGTTTTCGTAGCGAATTATCTCTCAGAGTAGAAACAGAAAAATCACTGTACTATGAGAAAAAGGCCGCACATTTTTGTGGAGTAGATTATGACAATAAGGATGATCTCGAAGGGAAAAAAGTCAGGAAATCTATAAAGAATTTGGGACCTGATAAATTATGGAAAAAATTATGGGTTATTATTTTACAGGTTTCAATTACAGTACTATTGATCTTGGTTATTGTATTGACACTATGTTCTCCACCGAAAGAAATAAAGGATACAAATAAAAATAATAACCAATGTCAACAGGCGAAAGAATGTACAGTAAACAGAGGTAATAAACCACATAAATTATCTACCCCTAAGGCAACACCCGATCAACCGAATCCTGAATCTTCTTCGGCTTAGGAGCAAAATGAGTACTTAAGGATGAGTTGAGATGGATTTATTTTTTGGAGTTTTATGTTATTAGGTTATTGGATTGGGAGGATTCATCCGCCCTCTATTCAAGCCAGGGGCAGGCTTCATCGATTGGGCTCATAGCAAGCAGGCTTGGATTAATAAGGTTAAGAGCTATTTTACCCATCGCCTGTCCGCCGCAGGCGGACAGACGCTGCCACCCGTAAAATCAGTGTAAGTGATTGATAAGAAGGGAGTTAACTGACCCCGACGGGATTTGAACCCGTGTTGCAGGGATGAAAACCCTGTGTCCTAGACCTGGCTAGACGACGGGGTCGCTGGTCAGCAAGGGGGTATTTTTAACACTTATATCGTATCTTGTCAAAGAAATTAACTACTCAAACCGGCTGATTTTTCAAATCATTCAGTTTGAACAGGCACACAGGCACACAGGCACAAAGGCACAAAGCAAGGCGGGAGTTGTTGTAACTTACTTCCTAGTAGTGTTTTATTGGGATTCTTGGGTGTCAGGATCGTTTGGATTTTGGAGGTTATCTTTGGCGATGACGACCTGGTTTCGGCCGTGTTCTTTGGCCTGATACATGGCCATATCGGCACGATAGAGCATCTGGTCCGGGCTGGTATCATCTGGTAGTAGCTGGGCAATCCCGAAGCTGGCAGTTACGGGTTCGGGCACATCAAGGGAGACAGGGATTTCCGCGATATATTTCCTGATACGCTGGGCCAGTTTGGCAGCGGCTGAGGCCTGGCTGTTTGGTGTAATGATGAGGAATTCCTCGCCGCCCCATCGTCCGACCATATCCGGCTTACGCATGTTATGGGTGAGGATACTGCCGATCTTGGCCAGGACCTTATCGCCGGCGTCATGGCCGTACCGGTCGTTAATGCGTTTGAAAAAGTCGATATCCACCATAACGACCGATAATGGTTGTTCGTATCTACTTGCCCGATCGAATTCGGCCTTTAGAACATCGCTAATGGCGCCCCGATTGAACATACTGGTAAGCTGGTCTTTGCGTGACATCTGTAAAAGCTGTCGATGGGCATCTTCCAGGGCGACAAAGGCGGAAATATCACGGAATACGACAACGGCGCCCAGGATCTGTTCCTCATCGCTGCGCATGGGTGCTATATGTGCCTCAATGGGCAGGCGCTGGCCGTTTTTGCGGCGGACAAAGCCCTTCCAGGTGCCGGACATGCCGTTCTCAAGGACCAGTGCCACGCCGCCCTGATGGTTGCCCAGGAAATTCTCATGCTGGTCCATACTGGCAAAGGGCGAGTCTGTAAATCGCTGTCCGATCATCTCAGGCGCTTCATAGCCGGTAATACGGGCACAGCAGTGGTTCCAATAAATAATATTACCCAGGGCATCCACGACGTACACGGCGTCGAAGATACTGTCTAAGAGGGTTTTATGGAAATTTTCATTTAATATTTTCGT
>JAFGHE010000177.1 GCA_016930295.1 Sedimentisphaerales bacterium | reverse complement strand
GCCGGTATCCCCACGGCCCGGCACAGGGCCGCGCACAGCACCGCATGCTCGGTGCAATCGCCCTGCCGGCTCTGGGCCACTTCCGCGGCCGAGGCATAACCCACGGACAGATTCTTCTCGTCCACATAGTTATGAACAAATAATTCGATTTTTTTTATTGCCTCCGACGCGTCTTTGGCCTCGCCAATCGCCTGGCGGGCCAGCTCCTTAATCTTGTCATCATCACTTTGCAGAAACCGGGTGGGTTTTAATGCCTCCAGCGCAGCTTTGTCTTTGCCCTTATAGGGGAAAGTTTCTTTGCCCGAAGGCCTAACCGGTTTAACCGTCAGCCACAGCCCGCCCTGACCATCGGATGTAACGGTCTGGTTGTCGGTGGAAGGAATCATCAGCTTTTCCTCACCCTTCGGCTGCAAATGATAGCTTATGGATTTAGCGGTACTAAAGTTCGGGATGGGCGCCGGGCTGGCCATGACCATATGCTCCACAAAATCCGGCACATCATTGGCACTCAGGGCAAACTCCCGACTACAGGCGATCAGCTCGATGTTCATCCCCATAACCGTACTAATCATCTTTTGAGGATTAAAGTCCTTATCCACGTAGCTGACACTGTTCAGCGATCCGGTTTTCATCTTTAGTGCAGTGGCTACTTCCGTCAGAGGTACCACCCGGCCTAACAGATCGACCGGCTGCGTTTCACCCACCTGTATTTGAGCCTCGATCACCTTCAGCATGGACGGACTGAACATCTTGACGTCAAATTTTAATCCATTCTCCAGTTTTTTTGACTGTAACAGCAAGCGCAGCCCTTCGCTCATCAGTGCTTCAGGCGGCAAATCGATAATACGCTTCTGCTCGACACCGGAGATACCGACTTCCATCTGCCCTTCTGCGTTGAGGGACCCTTTGCTTTCTATGGCAATGGCGCCCATTTTTATAACACTTTCAAAACCGGCCGGCCGGCCTTTAACAGTTTCGATACTGGTTTCGGACATCGTGGCAACCAGCCCATCCTGTCCGCGTTGGAAAGAAAGTGTCATTTCTTCCGTGGTCCTTACCCGCCCGGCTTCCACCATGCGCTGATGCAGGCCGTGACCGACCTTCTGGCCGTTCATAAAGATGGCAAAATATTCCGTACTATCCGGCGCCGCTTCCGCCCACACGAATGGGGAAACAAAAACAATCAATAATAGAACTAATGTCACTTTTAAAATATTTGCCATCCGTAACATTCCTGTAAACGTTAAGCACCTCTCCCGAAGTTTATCGAGAGAGGTGCACTATCATAATTTTAATTTACTTGATTTTCTGCTGTAACACTTTCAGCCAGTTTTGATAGGCGTCGGCATAGGCTTTGGCATTACCGGCGTCCGGGGCAATGGTCTTGACGCTGGTCAGACCCACGAACATATCCTGGTCATTCTTATAGACTCCGGCGCCCAGCCCCGCTCCGCGCGCCGCACCCTGCGAACCGTCGGTATTATACAACTCCACGGTCGCGCCCGTAACCGTGGCAAAGGCCGAGGAAAATACATCGCTGAGGAACATATTGGCATGACCGGCCCGTACCGTCTTGATCTCAATACCCATCTTACGCATAATGTCCAGCCCGTAATTCAGGGAGAACACGATTCCCTCCTGGCCGGCACGCAGCAGATGGCTGCGCGTGTGGATGTTAAAGTTCAAACCATGCACGGACGCCCCGATATCCTTGTTCACCAGCGTCCGTTCGGCGCCGTTACCAAACGGCAGAATAGTCAGACCCGCTGAACCGGCCGGAATCGCGGCCGCCATGGCATCCATCTCCTTATAATCTTCGCCGGGGCCCATGACATTATGCTTGAGCCAGCTATTGAGGATGCCGGTACCGTTGATGCACATCAATACGCCGTACCGATGTTTATTCGGTGCATTGTTGACGTGGATAAAGGTATTCACCCGCGACTGGGGATCGTAATTACTTTTATCGCCAATGCCATACACCACACCTGATGTGCCGGCCGTGGTGGCAAGCTCACCCGGCTCCATCACCTTCAGGGATAAGGCATTGTTGGGCTGGTCACCGCCGCGATAGGCAACCTTCACGCCGGCCTTCAGGCCCAGCTCCGCCGCCGCTGCGCTGCTCAGTTCGCCCTGGTCACCAAACGTGGGCACCACGTCCGGAAACAGGCCGCGATCAAACTTGAAATATTTCAGCATGGTATCCGATATCTTACCCGCCGGAAAATCCCACATAATCATCTCCGACAGACCCGACTCGGTCGTACAGGCCCTGCCGGTCAGACGCATGGCAATATAATCGCCCGGCAGCATCACCTTGCTGGCCTTCTTGTATAAATCGGGCTCATTATCCATGACCCACTTGATGCGCGTGGCCGTAAAGTTACCGGGATAGTTGAGCAACTCTTTGAGGCACTTTGTCCCCCCGATATCCGCCGTAGCCTTTTCCCCGATTGGTACTGCCCGGCCGTCACACCAGATAATCGCGTCTCGCAGAACCTGCTGTTTAGCGTCTATCAGAACCAGACCGTGCATCTGATACGAAATGCCAATCGCCTTGATATCCGACGGGTCAATTTTGGTCCCTGAGAGTATTTCCGCAGTCGCGTTTTTAAGATTATCCCACCACATCTTCGGGCTCTGTTCCGCCCAGCCCGGCTGATGCGCCTTGATCTCCATTTCCTTGCTGGGTGAGGTCGCAGACGATACCACCTTACCGGTTTCGGCCTCCAGCAAAGTAGCCTTTACCGACGAGCTGCCCAGATCATATCCAAGTAAATACATAACTTTATTCTCCTTATCATTTCCAAAATATAAATGAATTAAACTCAAATAAACTTTTTATTGGTTCTATGTGCGAAAAGATCGCCGAGAGTTTAACCTCGAAGATCCAGATTTCTCATCAGGGCTTTAGCATGTTTTTTGACACGCGCCTTCTACGTCATAATAGTCATCGTATTCGTTCGCTTCCAGGGCCTCTATCACCGCCGGCACATAGGTAAACGACGGGCCACCCTGCATCATCACCACCACCGCGGCCGCGTCCAGAATCTCTTCCCGGGTAGCACCGGCCGCCAGACATTTCTGTACATGTAAATTGATACACGGCGTGCAGCGTACTGCCAGCCCCACGGCCAGGGCAATCAGTTCCTTGCTCTTGAGATCCAGAGCCCCGTCCTTCATGACCGCGGCAAACAAACCACCAAATCCCTTGACCATTTCCGGCAGCGCCTGCTGCATCTTGCCGCTGGCTTTCTTGAAATTACTGTAAAACTCCTGCACGTCCTCTTTTGACATATTTGTTCTCCTTGCCATAATTCATTATTTTTACAAAACTTAAAACATTATAGTATGACGACGAACCCGCCCATCGTCAATACAAATCTATGGAGCGATCCCCGGGAAATCCTGCGGGATAACCATAAAATCCTGTCAGGACGGGTCTTGCCTTAATCTGCTTTTTTTGTTAAAATCAGGAATACTCGATATTCAAGGATAATTTTACGAAAGGAGCGTATCGTGCGCACCAAATTTACCCTAACCGGAATGAATGTCAATAATCAGCCTCAAAACGCTGACAGTTCCACCAAAAACGCCGTCTCCAACCTCCAGGTAGACCTGAAAATGCTGGAAAGCAACCTGGCCAAGGCCCTGCTCATCAATGAGGCGCTCTGGGAACTCATACGCGACAAACACCACCTGACCGAAGACGACCTGAATAACAAACTTTACGAAATCGATATGCGCGACGGACAACTGGACGGCAAAAACCAGCGCAACACCGCTGTGCCCTGCCCCAAATGTAACCGCACCGTCTCCGCCCGCCATGCCACCTGCCTCTACTGCGGCCAGATCATCGACGACTCCGTCTTCCGCATGACATAACATGATCCATAATAAATTCGGGTGGCATGCCTACACCGGCCTTAGCCGGTTTAGACATGTATGTCCATTAATACTGCCCACCAATGTCGAACCTAATGCCATATCGTCTCTTGTAACCATTCATCAAGTAAAAGCATTAAATCATTAACATCGATTAATTCATTCCTGTCAAAATCCGGGCAAAGTTCATTATCGCTCATGAGCCAATGCCTGCTCAGGACCGCATAATCATTCAAATTGATAATCCCGTCGTTGTTGCTGTCACTTAACAAAGACCAGCCGGGCGGGGCGAGGCTCCCCTGGTCGGTACCGCCATAGGCGCCCAGGTTGATACGCATACTCAGACCAAACTCATTGTCCGGATCAATTTCCAGGGTATCGATTTCCTCTAACGGGTCTGTGCCGGGATTACCGGCATCAATACACCGACTGGTAATGTCATCCCAGCGCCAGACGCCTTCGCCTATATCCCAGCGCCAGCCGGCACTTTGCAAATGATAGTCACTTGTATCAGAATTCAAAAAACAGGGGTCCACATCTATATTCCCTTCCTGCCAACTTATCTGAGAATCCGATTCTACCATAACTTTGGTCATTTCACCCTGCACATCACTGTACCCAATAACTCCCGTGGCACTGTCTTGAAGGAATATCTCTGTGTCTGAGTTATCCCATAAAATACAATTCTGGATAGTAACTACTCCATGGGAACAATTGATCCCGCCGGCGTAGGAGTCGCCGATATTCTCCGTGATTGTACAGTTTTTTACCATTATTTGACTGTTGGAAAAATACCCTCCGCCACCAACTCGGGCGAAATTGTTGACTATAAGATTATTCTTTAATACTATGTCACAGGATACACCATAGATTCCTCCCCCATAATACGCCCAGTTGTTTTTGATGATATTCCCTTGAATCGTGGGCGCACTGCCATAGCCACAATAAATACCACCACCGTAATTTGCATTACCGCCGGAGAGGGTAAAGCCTTCCAGAATGGAATCCTCTCCTTCACCATTGTCAAACGTCACCAAACTGAGCGGGTAATTGGCCATAATACAAGTAACCTCCGGCCCGGCGCTGCTGATAACCCTAATCGCCTTCCCTTCAAAATCAATCCTTCCCGTATAAATCCCCGGCGCAACGACCACCGTATCGCGGTCCAGGGCCAAATTGATCTCCTCCTGGATACTGGCCCCGGCCGGCACGACCCGGATAATACCGTCAATAGCCTTCAGCCCAATATAACTGTCCATCGCCCAACCGTCCATCCACGTAAAATCCAGGGTAATCACCTGCGGTGTACAGGCGCCCATCCCATCCCGGTCGATAAAGATATCCAGGTCATGCCCTTCCAGATACCACCCGGGCGGAACAAACTTAATCGTACCTGTACCCAGCACCCTGTCAAAATCGGAATCGTCAGCACTCTCAGCAAAATACCGCCAGGTAATACCGGTATTATCTTTCATTTCCATTGCCATCACCAGACGTACATCCAGTGGAATACTCAATGAGTCATAAGCATGAAAGAATGTATCAGTACTCTCACCCAGATTAAACGTGTCCGTCAAAACCGTAGGAAATCGAATCGGCAGGGTGTTTCCCGGGGCGCTTACTCCCGTCCCCTGGCTGGCCGTTATAGCACCGGTATCCAGGGTAATATCATTCTTTAAGCCAATATTCCCAACCACCCTTAACCGGCCATCCGGTTCTACCGAAATCCCAGGTATATCATCACTGGTTGCCATATCTCCATCCAAATCGATTCCCGGCAGATCAGGTGATGTATTAATCCCCAGCACATCCTCCAGCCAGACCGCCAGATCTCCGAATGTAGTGCCCGTAAATCCAATAATAAACTCCTCCTGATCCAGTATCACTTCTCCCTTGTAAGCTTCCTTTAAAGTAACAACATTCCCCATATAAAAAATAGGTGTTGCGCCTGTAGTTACATCATACAATGAAGTTAAACTCGTGGATGCCTCGGCAACGGTTGTCATGCCCGCATCCTCATAAAAAACCTGACTAAACAGTTCCGGCCGGGCCGTGGCCGCATCGCCGTTGGCATTCAGATCGCCATCGAATACAGCATAACAAGTATCCAACTGGCGCAGGGGAATCTCCGGCAGGTTTATACGCGTAGCTCCGTTTAGACCATATACATACAGCCAACTTATCGACCCAAAACACTCCACCCGGCCAAAATCCAATTCAATCTTCTGCGGCGACCAGGGATGATCACGATCAATTTCGATAACCAGATTATCACCTTCCATGTAATGACCAAAATTATCAAACTTAAATGTCCCTGTACCAAGCACTCTGTCCGCATCAACATCATCGCCACTCTCGGCAAAATAACGCCATCGGATACCCGCATTATCCTTATCCTGTAAAACAACGGTAAGATAAATTTCCAGCTCAGCATCAAATGCATCATAAACCTCAAACAAACTGTAGATGCTTTCCCCCAGATTCTCTCTATCGGTCAAAACCGTAATAATCCGAACCGGAAAATGATTACCCGGAGGATAATAACCGCTACCCTGACTGGCCGTTACAGCACCTGTTTCCATGTCAATATTGTTCCTTAACCCGATATTGCCAACGATGCGTAACCGGCCGTCTGCCTGAACAGTAACTCCCGGCACATCATCTACGGTGGCCAGATCGCCATCCAGATCAATCCCCGGCAGATCGGGTGATGTATTAATCCCCAGCACATCTTCCAGCCAGACCGCCAGATCACCCAGCGTGGTCCCATCCACGCCCACCACAAAATCCTCCTCATCCAGAACAATACCCCCCTTTGAGGCTTCATGTAATGTGACGATATTTCCTTCATGAAATATCGGTGCCGGCCCCGTATCTGCATCATACACTGAAGTTAAATTCGTCGATGCCTCGGCAAACGTCGTCAGAGCCGCATCTTTATAAAAAACCTGGCTAAACAGGTTCGGACGGGCCGCCGCTGCCTGCCCGCCGGCATCTAACACTCCCAGGAACGCGGCGTGATGGGTTTCCGAAGCTTGTGTTACTATACTTAAGCAGAAAAATAATGCCAAAAACAATCCAATAACTATAGGGTTTCTCTTTCGATATGCCATGCCGGCCTCCTTGCTTTTAAAAGTCGACTCCGTATACAAATTCTTTTCTTCAACACCAATAAAGAAACGACATCTTCTCCTGAATTAATCCTAAACCTCACATACCCTATTCTCCATCATAAACCTAACCATCCCCAATCCCGACGTACATCGGGATTGAGACTGCCACCCAACACATGTAAATTTTGTGCCTATTGTGTTTTTTGGCGGCTATTTATCTTCTGACTCCGGGGACTCCACATCTGTGGTGTTTTTATCATCCGCCGAATTTTCCGGTGTAGTGGCTTGTCTGGCATTATAGTATTTCATCATATTTTCTATCTTTTGGACGAATTGAACATCGCCCCTGGATCTGGCGAGGTTTATCGCTTTTTCAGCGGTTTCCCGGGCCTGTTCCATGTGCCCGGCTTCCGCATAAGCGGTCAATAACACATTCAGCGTTTCCGGTGCGCTATCGCCGGTCTGCTGATAAAGTCTTTGGGCCAGTCTCTCAGACTCAGCCGGTTGACGCAGGGAGGTGTCCCGGGCCGTGGCCAGAATCCAGGCCAACCGGGTCAACGCTTCGATCTGATCCGGATCCGACTCCAACACCTGGTAATACTGCGTGATAGCATCCTTTACATTACCCATCGCGTATAAAGTGTCGGCCAGATTAAGACGCACCAGGGCATAATCAGGCATAATCTGTAGCGCCGCATAATAATGCTTTACCGCCTCGGCATGATTACCCATACCTCTGTAAATATTACCCAGGTTATTATGGGCATTAAAATAATCAGGTTGAATCCGGATGGCTTCCTGATAATAATGAACCGCCCGTTCATAATTCCCCTGGTCCGTGTACGCCAGGGCTAAATGAAAGCAAACCTCAGGAGAATCCGGTTTCAACTGCTGAGACTGATTATACTGTTGAATCGCTGCTTCATAGTTTCCCGTCTGGTAATAAATGAGCCCTAAAACAAGGTGAGATCTCCAATCGGGCTTTATGCTCAGGGCCGTCTTAAAATGGAGAATGGCCTCATCGATTCGGCCTTTCTGCGCCAGGGTCAGGCCCAGATTGGAATGGGCACTGGCATGGTCAGGCGCCAGTTTTAATACCTCATACCATGTCTCAATCGCCCCCTCGATATTCCCCTGGTCTTTTAAAACCGTGGCCAGATTATTCAGGGCATTGGTATAGTTTGGTTTGATGCGCACCGCCTCCTGAAAATGATACACAGCCAGATCATTCCTGCCCTGCTCGCTCAGATAGTATCCATAATTATTATGGATGACATAGTTGTCTTTCGTGACGGCCAGCGTATGTTCGAACAGGGCATCGCTGTCGTGCCAGTACCCTACCTGCCGCCGGGTGCCGACCAGCATCAGGATCATAATCACGGCCGTAAAAACGGCAAACACTGTTTGCCGATAACGCCACTGACCCAACAGCGCTTTGCCGCCCCAGGCTATCATGATAAAAACTCCTATACCCGGCAGATACGCATAACGGTCCGCATAGGCCTGAACACCCACCTGAACCAAACCGATAACCGGTACCAAAGTACCCAGATACCACAGCCAGCCGGTCACCAGCGCCGGACACCGGCGCCCCCGCCCGCCATACAACACAACACCACTGATCAGCAGTAATACTAAAAGAGACACAATCGGTTTCCATATCGGCAGTGAGTCTGCCGGATGGGGGTACAAAACCGCCAGACCTGCCGGATAGACTATCTTTATCAGATAGCTAACATAAGACACCAGAGCGTTACCGATCCGATATCCACCCGAGAGCCAGCCCAGGTCCACCATGGCTTCATCTTTCTGCTGAGCCAGATAAGTAACCACACAGAAAATCGCCGTCAGAATAAATAACGGAACCTTCTCCATGATGACTGACACCATAGATACACGGCCGGATCCCGCTTCCGATGTCACTGATTCCGAAGTGTCTGGTACCTCCGGGCGCCGCCGCCGCAGCCGGCCCAAAGGCCAGTAATCCAACAGCAACATCACAAAGGGCAGGGTCACCAGCATGGGCTTGGCCATCAGTCCCAGAATAAACAGCAAAACCATACCTGAATATCTGACAATCCCCCTTCGACGCACATAGCCGACATAGACGATCAACGTCAGTATCCAAAAAAAACCGCTCAATACATCTTTACGCTCCGAGGCCCACGCTACCGATTCCACATGCTGGGGATGCAGCGCAAACAACGCGGCCACCAGGGCACTGGGCCACACCGAGCCCGTAAGTGTCGTTAATAAATAAAACAACAACAGGGTATTGACGATGTGAAATCCCAGACTCATAAGATGATGCCCGGCCGGATTGAGACCGAACAGTTCATAATCCAGCATATGACTGAGCCAGGTGACAGGATGCCACGTGGTAAAACGCCAGTTGCTAAACGCCCATGTGACCGACTCCCGGGTAAATCCCGACCTGACCTGGGGATTCTCGGTGACATACAGGTTATCGTCATAGTCAACAAATTCGTTCAGACGCACCTGCTCATAAGCGACACATGATGTCAAGACAAGAACAACACAAATAGCAAGAATATATATTTTTTCTCGTTTCCCTGTCATAGCTCTGACCCGTAAAATCGGCAGCCTCCGTACCCAACCGGCAGGTTACCCTGCCGGCCGTCGTTATGATTATTCATCAGAGGGCGGCGAACTGTCGGAGGAATCTTCGTTAGCAGCATGAGTATTATCGGTATTTTGTTCCGTGGTCGTAGTCCCGGTATTATTCTCGGCGTTTTCGGGTTCCTGCCGATCTTCCGTGTCGGTGTCTCCGTTCTCGTCTTCCTTGACAACCCGCGCCACGGCCACGAGCTTATCACCCTCGTCCAGCCGGATCATGCGCACACCCTGGGTATTGCGCCCGATATCACGCACCTGTTCCAGACCGGTGCGCATAATGATACCCTTGGCACTGATGAGCATCAGGTCGTCCTCGTCGCTAACCGCCTTGAGCGCCACAACCTTGCCGTTACGCTCGGAGGTCTTGATATTGATCAGCCCGATCCCGCTGCGCTTCTGCCTGCGATAGTCATCCAGCAGGGTCCTTTTGCCGTGCCCGTTTTCGCACACGGTCAGCAGCGACTTGCCCTGCCGGGCCACTACCATATCCACCACCATATCGCTGTTACGAAGAGTAATTCCCTTGACCCCGCGCGCGGTGCGACCCATGGCCCGCACATCCTCTTCATGGAAGCGGATCGCCATGCCGTTACGCGTGCCTAATATGATATCGTCATCACCACTGGTTATACGCGCGCCAATAACATTATCGCCGGGCTCCAGGGTAATCGCGTTGATACCCACCTTGCGTATATTACTGAAGGCATTCAGCGGCGTCTTCTTAACAAACCCGAATTGGGTGGCGAACATCACCATGCGCTCGTCAAACTGGCGTACCGGCAGTATCTCAGCGATACTTTCTTCCTTGGCCATGCGCAGCAGGTTGGCGATACTGCGCCCCCGGCTCTGGCGCGAAAGTTGCGGGATATCATATACCCGCTGCCAGTAACAGCGCCCGCGCGTGGTAAAACAGCACAGATAATCGTGCGTACTGGCAATGAACAGATGCTCGATGAAATCGCCTTCCTTGGTATCACTGCCGATTACTCCGCGACCGCCGCGACCCTGCCGACGGTACGTATCAATCGGCATACGTTTGATATAACCATCATGACTGACAGTCACCACGACTTCCTCTTCCGCGACCAGGTCTTCAATGTCAAATTCGGTTATCTCCCCGGTAATATCCGTCCGGCGGGGCGTGGCATACTTCTCTTTAATTTCATAAATATCTTCGCGAATAATATCCAGAACCAGATCTTCGCTGGCCAGAATGGCTTCATACCCTTCTATCTCCTCGTTCAGCCCGGCATACTCTGTGGCCAGCTTCTCCACTTCCAGGCCGGTCAGACGCTGTAACTGCATATTGAGTATGGCATCTGCCTGCGGACCCGTCAGGAACTGGTCAATCGTACTCTTTTCTATGACAAATTTTTCCGGCAGCAGACGCTTGAGCGTTTCATGTTCCATCAAGCGCAGCGGCTTGGCCATCAACGCCGCCTTGGCCGACGGGACATCCGG
>JAFGHE010000176.1 GCA_016930295.1 Sedimentisphaerales bacterium | reverse complement strand
GCGGATGTCCTACGCCGGCTTCCGGAAAGACGAACAGGTGGTGATCCTTTTCCCGGTCAACTTCAAGATGCTCTAAGGCCAATTGACCCATACGAAAGCCGATGGGCATAAACGGACAACGATGACCGTGAAATTCAAAGGCCCATTCCGGAGGATAGTAATTTTTTGAATTCATTTTCTATCCCCTCTATATAATTATATTTGAAATAGTCATACAATTTTACTCCTGTTAGCAGGTTATGTCTTCAGCGTTGGAGCATTATGCCGATTCAGTCGCGGTTTCAGAACTAAAATATTTCTTCTTAAACCAGAGCGCCACATTGACCAGCATAATCAGCACCGGAACTTCCACCAGGGGACCTATAACCGTGGCAAAAGCGACTTTGGAACGGACACCAAAAACGGCCACAGCGACAGCAATCGCCAATTCAAAATCATTGCTCCCGGCCGTAAAAGCCGCAGTAGTGGATTTTTCGTATGATGCACCTATCCATTTGGCCAGAAAAAAAGTAATAAAAAACATAAAAGCAAAATAAATGGTATAGGGAAGGGCCACTCTGATCACATCCAGGGGTAGCTCAACAATTTTTTCTCCTTTGAGCGAAAACATGACAAAGATAGTGAACAGCAGGGCGATCGGTGTTAATAAAGACACCTTCGGGATGTATTTTTTAAAATACCATCCGTCACCCTTTAATTTGCGAAAGATTAAACTGGTGAGCAGTCCGGCCACGAAGGGAATGCCCAGGTAGATCAGAACAGTCAAGGCTATCTCTCCAATAGAAACTTCGACAATGGTTCCGGACAGACCGAAAAATGGCGGCAATATCGTAATAAAGACATAGGCGTAAATAGAATATA
Source organism: Sedimentisphaerales bacterium (assembly GCA_016930295.1). Lineage (GTDB taxonomy): Bacteria > Planctomycetota > Phycisphaerae > Sedimentisphaerales > SM23-30 > JAFGHE01. The sequence goes on along the minus strand of JAFGHE010000176.1, from coordinate 4,182 downwards.
AAAAGACCTGAAAGATGGCGTTAAATGCCACCAGCCCTGCGGCAAGTTCCGGATCGCCCTTGGCCAGATCATTCCACACCAGAACCATGGCAATACACCGGGCCAAACCGACCAGGATAACTCCTACCATCATTTCCGGCTTGTCAGGTAATAATATAATGGCCAGGAAAAACATGACAAAAGGGCCGACCACCCAGTTCTGGGTCAGGGAAAGGAAAAGCAGTTTCAGATTGCGGAAAACCAAAGGCAGTTTTTCATACCGTACTTTAGCCAGGGGCGGATACATCATCAGGATAAGCCCTATGGCAATGGGTATATTGGTAGTGCCGATACTGAGCGAATCCCAGAAACCGGCGATACCCGGCATCAACGAGCCGATGGCTACACCGATGAACATGGTCAGAAAAATCCATAAGGTTAAATAACGGTCAAAAAATGAAAGTCGTTTGGATACCGATGACATATAATCTACCCTTCTGTATAAAATGATTCCGAATTCCCGTCAATGAGCCAATCAGCGACCCTAATCCGGATCTTTATGAAGCATACCTGGCGATTTCAGTCAACCAGCGTTCCAGAGTCGATTTAATGGGTATTTTCCCCGAAGACAGAACTTTATTATTCACCACCAGCCCCGGGGTCATCATCACTCCATAATCCATAAATTTATCCCTGTCGGTTATCTTCTCAATTATGGCCGGAATTTCGTTTTCCGCTACAACCTCCTTGCAGAGCTGCTCCAGTTTGACACAATTCATGCATCCCGGACCCAGAACTTTAATATCCAATATGATTTATTCCTTTCCGCTCTTTATGTGTTTAAGATAAAAATCACTGAAGTCCCTGTTAATTTCGTCCCGCACGCGGCGGAAGACCTCAAGAATTTCCTCCTCCGTCCCGGTCGCCTCCGCCGGATCTTCGAAGCCGATGTGCAATTGGTATTTGACTTTTCCAAAGAATACCGGACATGTTTCTTTTGCATTATCACACACCGTAACCACATAATCCCACTCATCGTTTTGATACTGATCAACCTTCTCCGGCCGGCCTTCGCTGATGTCAATCCCCAGCTCGGCCATCACCCGAATGGCCTTAGGGTGTATCTGCTCCGATGGATTTGTTCCGGCAGAACGAACATAAAGCCGTTCATCAAAATGCTTTAAAAAGCCTTCCGCCATCTGGCTGCGACAGGAATTTCCCGTACATAAAATCAAAATCCGCATACGTTCTCCATTTGTTCGATACGTCATATCGTATTACTTTTTATAGGCAACATAGATATCCGCTTCGATCATGACGCCATCTTCATAATAATGGTGTACAAAATAAACATTACCGGCCTCATCCAGCGTCGGCTCGCCGGCGAATCGCGAAATAATCAACTCCGGTAAACCCCATGTGTTGCCGTTTTTAACAGACCTATAAACAGCCGGCGTGCCCTGATAGGTCCTGGTGAACCATAATTCATTGCCGTCAGAAGTGATACAAGGATATCCGTCCATTGCCTCGCTGTTTACAGGTTCGATATGCACGGGATCGGACCATTCGTTTCCGCTTCGTGTCGTGACCCAGATGTCATAGGAACCTTTCCCTCCCGGCCTGCCGGAATGGAAATATAAATCGTTGCCATGGATGTGCACTTCTCCGATCTGTATCTCTTTCATCAACCGGTCGCCCGCATATTTCCAGTTTCTCCAGCGGTTATTTATGTATTCGGCCGTGAACATGTTCACCCCCGTATATCCTTCGCGGGCAGACGCAAACCACATTTCATTTTCCTGTATTGCCACCGCTCCGTCCAGGGCCAACCGGCCTGGATCCTGCAGCCATACCCTTTCCGCCTCTTCCCATTCACCGGCCGACCTGTCCGAAACCCATACACCCGTCACCTCATCGAGTATCTGTTTTTCGACCGGCACCCTTACATCCGGAGTGAAGAAAAAATAAAGTGTCTGACCATCGGAGAGGATAAACGGCGAATCTTCTGCACCGGCCGTGTTGATACCCGATGACAACGGAACCGGCTGTTCATAGTCATCGGAATGCAGGACAGGGGGATACGGGTCTGTTTCCGGTCCCCGTTTGGCGATATCTGCCGGTAATTTGTCTGACCGGTCTACGAGAGGATAGGACGGATCCGGCGTTTCATCTTCTGTCGCACAACTGAATACGAGCAGCCAGGACAATGAAAACATAAACATCGTTATGTGATTCATTCTGATCCCTCCTTTCGGGGTTGGAAGTATCTGTGATCGAATCATAGTTATATCCTTTTCATCCTGGTTAATAAGGCTTCAAATATGAATTCGTTGCTAAAATAAAAGCCCATAAATCAAACCGCTGAGAGTGGCCATAACGACCACCAGCGCAACATAGACCATCGTTTTTTGCGTACCGATCACATCCCTGATGACCAGCATGTTCGGCAGCGACAATGCCGGGCCGGCCAGAAGCAGGGCCAGCGCCGGACCTTTGCCCATACCCGCGTTAATCAGTCCCTGCAAAATCGGCACTTCGGTCAGGGTGGCGAAATACATGAACGCGCCGACGATGGACGCGAAGAAGTTGGCAAAAACAGAATTGCCGCCTACCAGTCCGGCAATCCATTCATTGGGAATCACGCCGCGTCCGCCCTCCTGTGAGCCGAGCAGAAATCCGGCCGCCAGAACCCCTGCTGCCAGCAGCGGCAAAATCTGCCGGGCAAAACCCCAGCTTTCACCCATCCACTCCTGCCCTTCCCCCCGGCTTAAGGAAAGAATAACCGAGAGAGCGATTACCGCGACAATGAAGGGAATGAGCGGATTGTCCGGCCGGATGAAATAACTCAGCAGCACCAGGATAAAACCGGAAGCGACATACCATTTATTAAGCCTGAGGATGAACAGCAGTGATCCCGTAAACAGGATTCCGGACAGTGCCGTAATCGGCCATTTATAATGATATAGCAGATACCAGACTCCGCTGTCCGTATCCGGCCTGCCCCAGTTGGCAAAAATCAGGATAAAAACCAGAACAAAAAAATGAAACGCTGTCTGCCATAACGGACGCCCCGCTTCCGCCGCCGGCATGGCCACCTGCGCTTCGGCTCTGGCTGATTCTTCATGGCGATAGACCGCGTGCATGATCAGTCCGATAACCACCGAAAACACGACGGCGCCGACGATGCGCGCAATGCCCATTTCCAGACCCAGAATGCGGGCCGTAAGAATGATCGCCAGAATATTGATGGCCGGACCGGAATAGAGAAACGCGATCGCCGGCCCCAGTCCCGCACCCCGTTTGTGAATACCGGAAAACAACGGCAGAATGGTGCAGGAACAGACCGCCAGAATGGTGCCCGAAACGGCTGCTACGGCATAGGACAACCACTTCTTTGCTCCGGCACCGAAATATCTGATGACCGCAGCCTGGCTGACAAATACGGCGATCACGCCGGCAATAAAAAAGGCCGGCACCAGGCAGAGCAGCACATGTTCCTGTGCATACCATTTGGTTAATTCAAAAGCGGATATAAGCGCTTCCCTGAATGCCACATTATCGACAGGCATCCAGTACGCAAGCAGGAAAAAACCCAATATCCAAAGCAACGTTTTATATTCTTCTTTCCACATATAAGATATCCAGTCTTTCGTTTCAAAAACCCGTTAATTTACCGGTTCCGTTTCAGAGTCCGCACAATTTATTTCGATCAACCAGCATTACCTTCTCTCTATCATCCCGTATGATTTCATCGTCAGGCAGCCAGGTCCGGATCAATGGGAGCAGATGACGGACATACGCATCCGACTGGTCATGATTCAGGTGAAAGTTGGCCCACTTACCCTCCTTTGTACCCGAGACCAGTCCGGCATCACGAAGTATGGACAGGTGTTTTGAGACGGTGGATGTAGCTAATTGAAGAATCTCCGTCATTTCGCAGACACACAGTGACCGGATCTCAAGCATCTTGAGAATGCGGATACGACTACTGTCAGAAAGGGCTTTGAATACCCGAACCATAGCTTTCATATTTCCAACCTCATTTCGATATTGGGCGAAATATAAAAATTTATTTTAACCATGTCAATCGGATTTATATTAGCACAAATTATTAATCCCCTTATATTGAATTGCTTCTTAAGAGATAAAAATTGACTCCGGCATCGTATTTCATTATGTTCCCGGATCGATAAACGATTCGAT
>JAFGHE010000175.1 GCA_016930295.1 Sedimentisphaerales bacterium | reverse complement strand
CGGCCTGTCATAGCGGCTCTTGGCCGGGCGCTCGTACGCATTGGGTTAAGACCAGCCGCGGGCATGGTCTGGGTACGCATAGTGTCAACCGGGAAGACGATATTCTGCCGCATATTGTCACACCCGTATTGGCCCGTGGGCCGGGGGGGAAAATCGGTCCCCATCGTCTCGTCTGGCCGGCGTTTTGGGCTCGTTTACAGGGTGATACCCTTACACCGATTATCCCGGATGCTATAAAAGCCGTGGCCGATAAAATTCTTACCGATAAAAAATACAGCCGTTTCAGTGACTGGCCCGAACTTGATGAACCCAAAGTGGTACAGGTTTTAAACGTGTTGGCTAATGATCACAGTGCGGGTGAGCCGGTTTATATTTGTGGAGGGAAGTTGTATCGTTTGAATACATCCGGTGGACTGGATGACCAGGACCATGCCGGAGCCCGGCCCTATTTATGGCCTATGGCTCATGATGTGCGGGGTGCCCAGCAGGCGTTGGGAGTCAGGGGTTGTGATGATTGTCATACGTCGGATTCCGCGTTTTTCTTTGGTGACGTGGTGGTGGATTCTCCGTTGGAGGCCATGGGCGCCGACGCTAAATCCATGATAGAATTCCTGGAGCTTGATCCTCTTTATATTAAGGGATTCAACATGTCGTTTGTGTTTCGGCCCTGGATGAAAATAACTGTCCTGGGGGCCTGTGGGGTAATAGCAATCATTCTGTTGCTTTATTCCTTTAGGGCCATAGAGTATATAACCAAAAAAGCTATTGAAGCTAAACCATAATTTGAATATAAAACGAGACGAATCATGTTTAAAATGGCTACACTGATAGCCGGCATTATAACTGCGGCGGTGATCGTGTTTCACGCCTTGTTTTTACGGAAACCACGCACACCAGCCTCGTCAGCCGGGTTATCCATGCGCTGGGATGGTTTGCGAAAGCTATGTGGGGTGTTCATGCTGCTGAGCTTTTTGGCTCTGGCCGTCACCGGCTTCTATGCCGGCCTGATTAAACACGAACCTCTGACCGGATATTTGTTAATGTTTCATGTCAGTGTCGGCCCGGTGTTTATAGTATGTTTGACCATGGTGGCGCTGCTGTCGGCGGCGCGATATTGTTTTTCCGGGTGTTGTTGTGAAAATGTGCCTGAGGAGACATCTCAAGACACAGGAACCGGCACTGGCTCAAAGTTGTGCTTCTGGCTGATGATGCTGACAGCCCTGCCACTGGCCCTGTCGATTGTATTGAGTATGTTCAATCTGTTTGGAACCGAAGGACAGAGGTTTCTTTATGATCTGCATCGTTGCAGCAGTATAGTCATGTGTATGGTTTATATACTTTTTCTTTATTTTTGTGTAATAAATCCCTTACGTTATAAGTGATTCTTATTAATCGAGTCTATTTGTATAGGAGAGCAGAGTCATGAGTCAAAATGATTTACCAGGTTATTTGAAGTCTGCCAAGGCAAATCCTGCCGGCAATCGTGCCCCGTGGTACAAGAACACCGCGCCGTCGTATGCAGGAATATTCCTGTCGGTGCCGTTTATGGCCGGCATGGCCGGTGCCCTGCAGTATGGAAGTCTCTGGGCCGGGGTTGTGGGTCTGATCATTGGGGCATTGTTCTGTTTTGTCCTCTATTATGTTCCGGCCTTGCTGGGACTGCGCACCGGCATGCCGCTGTATGTAGTGGGCTCTTCCACCTTTGGCACACACGGCGGAATCCTCATGCCGGGCTTGCTGATGGGCGTGTTACAAATCGGCTGGCATGCGGTATTTACCTTTACCGCTGCTACATTTTTTATGTCAGCCATCAACTCCAGCGCACAGGCCAATCCTACGTTGTTCTGGGGTGTATGTGTAGTTTGGGGGATGATTATGGCTCTTGTGGGAGCGGTTGGTATAGGCTGGCTGGCCTGGCTTTCCAGTTGGGTCCCGATTTTTCCACTGCTCATCATAATAATTGCTGCATTTTCAAACATGAGTGGACTTTCGAAATTTAATATGTCGGTAGCATTACCAACAGCCAGTGCTGGCTTGATTCCGCTCTTAGGTTTGGGAGCCTTCGCAGCATTACAGTCAGCCGCCGGTTTCTTTGCTACTGCCGGAGCAGCCGGTGCGGATTTTGCCATGAACAGCCGTAACGAAAAGGATGTTGTATATGGCGGATTTTTTGGCATTACCTTAGTCGCCTTTGTGGCTGGTCTTTTTGCATTGTTGACGATAGCAGGAGCCATAGGAAATAATCCGGAAATAGCAGTTAATGCCCACATGCAAACTCCTCAGTTTTTTGAAGATCCCAGTATAGCTTTTAGATTGTCCATTGGAGCAGTAGGCGGGAATATTGCCAAGGTGATGTTCTGGGTATTTGTAATTGCGTGTATCTGTCCGACTGGCTTTTGTGCGTTCCTGGCGGGCAATGCCTTTTCTACGATGTTTCCCAAATTACCCCGAGTCGGTCTTACCTTGGTAGCTGGACTGATAGGTGTGATTTTAGCCGGTACGGGTGTTGCCAGTAAGCTCATAGGATTCTTTCTTATTATAGGTGCTTCCTTTGGCCCGATTATTGGGGCTATGACCGCCGAATTTATCCGCCACGGTAAATGGTGTGGCCCGCGTAAGGGTATTAATTGGGCCGGCTATATTGCCTGGGCACTTGGCTTTGCGGTGGGCATTCTGGGTGTGATACCGGGAATTGGCTTTGCTTATGGTCTGGAAACCCTGATGTCATTTATTGTCGGACTGGCTGCTTATATGATTCTGGCAGAGATGGGACTTGAGCCGGAAGTTGTGGAACTGCCTGCTGAGTAAAATGTTTGTTTTATAGCTGTTAGCCGGGTAATTTGAACCTGGCTTGACAGGAGTGTTCGCTTCTTATATGATGATATTCTATGAGTGTGTAAGTTATTATTACCATTAATGTTAAATAAAGGAGCAATGTGATAGATGAGAAGAAAAGGAATGTATAGAATGTTTAAGGTATATTTGGTGTTACTTGTGACTATTTCGATGGTTATGGTATCCTGCAAGAAATCGTCACCTGAACCCGCGTCGAAAGCCCCTGCTAAAGAGATGGCCCCTAAATCCGCACCCTACGTAGCTTCGGAAAGTCCTGCTGCCCCGGAAGTTAAAAAAGAAACTCCTCCGGCCCAGGCGCCAGCGGCTCCTGAGGCTACACCTCCAGTCGCTAAAGACAAACCGGCCAAAACAGAGGCCGCCGTGCCGGAAGGATATGCTCCCATCGATATTAAACTGCCTCGGCCGATGTTTAAGGGGACCCCGGAAAATATCAGGGGCGTTGAACGGCTGGCCAAACCACTCGGTCATGCGCGTCCGCCGTTTCTGGCGCCGAAAGGGACTACCAATGTCGCAGCCGGCAAGCCGGTCTCCAGTACGGACCCGGAGCCGATTATTGGCGATCTGGACTATATCACAGACGGCGATAAGGAAGCCACAGACGGCAGTTTTGTGGAACTGGGACCCATGTTGCAGAGCGTAACGATTGACCTGGAAGGCCTTTATGACATCTATGCCATTGTAGTATGGCATTATCACGGCACGCCCAGGGTGTTTTTTGATGTGATTGTCCAGGTCTCTGACGACGCTGATTTTATCAAAAATGTCCATACGCTGTTTAATAACGATCATGACAATACTGCCGGACTGGGGGTTGGTGAAGATTTGAATTATGTGGAAACCTCTGAAGGTAAGCTGATCGATGCCAAAGGGGTCAAGGGGCGATATGTTCGGCTCTATAGCAATGGCACGAATTCCAGCCAGTTGAATTACTATATCGAAGTGGATGTCTTTGGCAAACCCGCACAATGACATGAATTCTAAAACCACAGGATGCGCTCTGGTCCTGGCGGCTGTTTTAATAGCGGCAGGACTGCGTTTGCCGTCTTTGACATTACGGCCCATGCACGGCGATGAAGCGGTGCATGCTTATAAGTTTGGAGAATTGCTTGAGGATGGATTCTATCAATACGATCCCCACGAGTATCACGGACCCACGCTGAATTATTTTACACTTATCCCGGCCTGGCTGCGGGGCGAATATAAAATTGCGGATGTTGATGAAATTACGTTGCGTATTGTCCCGGTTTTTTTCTCGCTGGTTTTAATTTTATTAACATTACTCCTGGCAGATGGTTTGAGTTGGCCGGTAGTGGGAGTTCTCGCCCTGTTGACGGCGGTCTCGCCGGCCATGGTGTTCTATAGCCGATACTATATTCAGGAGATGCTGCTGGTCTGTTTTACCTTTGGTGTTATGGTATGCACGTGGCGATATGTGCGGACCAGGAAACCGGGCTGGGTGGTTTTTGCCGGGATGTGCCTGGGTCTGATGCATGCCACTAAGGAGACCTGTGTTATTGCTTATGGTTCGATGTCGGCGGCATTGGTTTTGACGGTTTTTATGTCTAAAAAAGACCGGGCCGGAGGAAAAGATAATTCTGTATTGAAACCGGCGCCGATAATAGTTGGGGGGCTAAGTGCGGTTTTGGTATCGGTGATATTTTTTTCTTCCTTTTTCAGCCATCCTGCGGGGATTCTGGATTCAGTGCGTACATTCAGCACGTATTTTGACCGGGCCGGCAACAACCTGCTACATATCCATCCCTGGTATTACTATTTTAAGATACTGCTATGGAATCCTACGGATAGGGGGCTGGTCTGGAGTGAAGTATTTGTTCTGCCTCTGGCCCTGGCCGGTTTTCTGGTGGCAATGTTGAAAAAGGGCTTGAAGGATGTGGATTATGGCCTGCTGCGTTTTATCGCCTTTTATACGGCCATTATGGCAATGATTTATGCGGTGATTCCTTATAAAACACCCTGGTGTATGCTGGGATTTCTACATGGAGTGCTTATTTTGGCGGCGTGTGGGTTTATGTTTGTGTTTAATACATTTGCCGGTTTGCCCGGTAGAATACTCTGGAGTATCGTGCTGTTCATTGGTTTGGCTGTACTGGCCGGCCAGGCCTGGCTGGGTAATATTGTTTTTTACGATTCTACGCATAATCCTTATGTATATGCCCATCCGGTGCGTGAAGTGTACAAGATGGAAAAGGCGGTAGCCGCTATTGCCCGGGTTCATCCTGAAGGTCATGCCATGCCTGTTCAGGTTATCTGTAAGGAGGATGATTACTGGCCGCTGCCGTGGTATTTGCGCTCGTTTACCGGCGTTCGCTGGCGTAATAAAGTGGAAGATGATGTGGTGGACGCCGCGGTCATAATTGTCACACCGGATATGGAGGCGGATTTGGTTAAAACGTTGTATGAGGTGCCGCCGCCGGGCAGTAAAAATCTGTATGTGCCCCTGTTTGATGAGTATCTGGAACTTCGCCCCACGATTGAGTTGCGCGGCTATGTGAGGCAGAAATTGTGGGAACGGATGATGTCTAAAAAAAGCGGAGAAGCCGATTGAAAATGACACCCTCTTCAGAAGACAATGCACTTGTCGCCGGGGATAGTGATTCCATACCGGATTTGTTGCGGTTTTCCCACGAAGCCATGGACACCGCGTTTGAGATTTTAACCGTCCATCCGGACGGGCGCTATGCCGAGCAGGCGGCGTGTGCGGCCTTTGAGGAACTGGACCGGCTGGAGCGTGAATTGAGTCGGTTTATTCCGGAAAGTGACATATCGCGGATCAATACGGCCGCGGCGAATGAGTCGGTCAAAATCTGTATTGATACGCTGGAATGCCTGCTGGTGGCTCAGCAATATTTTTCTCAGACCCAGGGCGCGTTTGATATTACTATCAGACCGCTGTTTGAGTACTGGCAGGGTCAGGACAGATCTTTAGATCATCTTGACATTGAGGCAATGAATGCAGCACGCCGGGGAGTGGGGATGCAGTTTTTACAAGTGGATGAGACAGATTTTACTGCTGCACGGCTTAATAAACATGTTCAGCTTGATTTGGGAGGGATTGGTAAAGGCTATGCCGTGGATCGTATGGCGGAGATGCTGCGGGAATGGGATATTAGCGCGGTTTTGATAAACGGGGGAGGCAGTTCCCTACTGGCCCTGGACGTGCCAAAGCAAGGCGATGGCTGGCCGGTCAGCCTAAGCTATATTGATGATAACGGTAAAAAGAGACTCTGCCAAAAACTCACTCTGAAAAACCAGTCCCTCAGCGCCTCCGGTCTGCGCCGGGGCCGACACATCATCGACCCGCGCCACGGCCTGCCCGTAACCGATAAAATCGCCGCCTGGACCCTGGCTTCTGACGCCCTGACTGCCGACATCCTCTCCACTGCCTTTATGGTCATGTCTCCGGACGAAGTAAACTATTATTGTACCCAATACCCCGGGCTAAAAGTAATACTGGTTGTAAATGAATCTGAACCTGATACCTCAGAAAAGCGAGTCATACATTTCGGGCCGCAGTGACATATATTTCGGTGTTATTTGAATACCCAAACATTGCATACAAAGCTACTGTAGAAAATGAGAATATCTTTTACTCTTTCAGAATCTATATAAATCCGGCGTCTTTTAATGCTTTATAGAGTTTGATTCCCACATCGCGGCAGTTTTCTTGAGTAAAATCTTCTGGAACGAAATAATGCGAAAAGACACGTAAGACCGACAAGGTCGCATCGTCAGGGGACTTGATATTTTTAATTTCGTTGATTAATGCGTAGATTTCGTGAGCGAATTCGTCGTCAGGCGCACCTGAAGCAAGCAGGCCGTATGGATCCCATGCGTCGATTATCGGCTTGATAATAGCTGTAGCTTTTTTCCAATCCATTATATGATTTTCAGTAATGATTCATAAGAAAAGGATCATAGCAAAGAGAAATTCATTAATTCAGGTTATTTTCCGGGGTGTTGAGGTAAAAATAGGCGCAACTGGACCAGTCGTCCTGTCGTTCGAAGAGGAAGTAGTCTTTGACTCTTTTTCGCAGGTCCACTTCCACCAGGCCTTTGCCGTTCTGGTAGATGGGTTTGCCGGCCTCGATCAGTTTTTCGTTAATGCCGGGATCGCTGCATCCGATCTGATGGATGGTGATACGGATATCTTTGTGGAAATAGACCGGATCGGGTATATGCCAGCGATAAAAGCCGTACTGCATCTTTTCGCGGTCGGCCAGATGGCAGCCCTGGTAGAGATGGGCATATTGACCCTGGCCCCAGCCGGTGCCGATATAATCTTCGGTGCCCGTGCCGCAGAGGGTGGGGAATTCGCTGTCGTCGTCGATGTACATCTTGACTTCGCCTTCACCCCACCAGGTGGTAAAATAGGTGCCGGTGTCGGCGATTACTCCGATATTGACGCCGAGGTAACGGCCTTTGCCGGTCACGCGGGGCAGCAGTTCGTAATCTTTTTGCATGGTCGTGGGATTTTCCCTGCGATAATGGGCATGGAAATAAAGCATCTCATCGCCATGCTTATCGCCAAGGGTATAATCCACATCATAAAAGAACATATCCAGGTTGGTATCGGTCTCGTTGGTGGCCACGATCTTCATGCCGGTGCGAAAGGGCATGGGGATACAGCAGTTGAAACTTCTGCCTTCCGGGCTGGAGAACAGGGCCGACTGGAAAACGTTCATGCGGCCCAGGCTATGGCAGAAGAAGTCACCCAGCGGCGCCGACACGGCCGGGTGCGTGGAGCCGTCCCAGAACATTTCGATTTTTATCCCGCGCAGCATTTTCTCGCTCCGGTCATTGATGGTCAGCCATATCCGGCGTACCGTGCCGCTGCGCCCGGTGACTTCTGCCAAAACCTGGCTTTTACCGGCCTCCAGCATAAAGCAGGGCGAACCTTTGCGTCCGCTGTTGACCTGGCCGCCGGCGCCTTTTTCTCCCTTCCAGTTCTCGGGACTGGCCCAGCGGGTTTCAATGTTTTCCGGCAGAATGTACAGGGAATCCATCTGGCCTATGGGCCTGATACCTTCACTGGCCGCCGCCCGGCCGCTCTCCGGCCCGACGCCATGACAACAGACTATCAGAGCCATAATTACAAAACAAATTGAGGTTCTCATTTTTGTTCTCCTTAATTATATTAGTATTTTATTCAATCCTTTTCTATTCAATCCCGATATGCCGGGATCCGACCTGGATTATTTTTTAGATTGGTATATACGGTTGTAGATTTTAACCATGGCTTCCTGACTGGCGAAGAGTTGCCAGATAGCGACCTGATTGTTTTCAACGATTACGCGCCAGGCCGCGGGGACCTGCCAGTGGTTTTCAGGTTTGAGCTCGCCCTGTTCGATAAAGGTGCCCGTGCAGGAGCCGATAAGAATAACCATATTGTCCCGCTCAAAAGAGTCATGTATCGTAATCTTGAAATCCGGGATCATGTCAAAATATCCGCGCCATCCGTTTTTCATATCTTGACGGCCGGTATTTTCCGAGCCGTCGGCATCGATAAAGGTGTGATTTTCAGTCATCAACTCCGCCATCCGGTCTACATCGATGGCATTGATCGCGTCCACAAATGAATGTACGGTTTCTAAAGATGACATGTGATTTACTCCTTTTAATGAAAATTCAGGATAGGGTTCAACAAAATACAGGGGATCCTCCTTCATGACAGCATACGCCTGTTCCCACATACTCCCGGCCTCGACCAGATAACAGTCAGCGTCCAGGACTTTGCCTTTTTTTAAAGCGTTGTCGTCCAAGACGTTTGCCAGCCGGTCATAGCGCTGGTGGTACCCGCTGAAGTTATGGCTTTTGACCGTCATGGTGGTCTGGCGGCCATCAGCATGCGTAATAATGTATTCAATGTCCTCACTCCATAAATAGGGCGGATTCACCAGTTCTTCCACTCCGTGCATGGAGGTATTGGGCTTGAGCCCGCAGCCGATAAAAAGGATTTGTCCTTTGCATTCCTTCAGTTGGTAAAAGGGCGAATTCGGCCCGCAGGGGGTATTATCCTTTTCGTGCCCGCTTAACATAGATTCAGCCAGCCTGCCGGCGCCACAAACAGAGTGCGTGGGGTGGATACTCCTGATGGTTCCTTTTTTCGATCTGAAATATTCAGATAAGGCACCCACGCAGGAAGGGGTCGTCTTAACGTTAAAATATGGCTTATCTCTGGTGACAGATTCATACGACAGCGCCGGCAGCAGCAGAGTGCCGTCCGGGCCCAGGATTTTCTGCAGATTATCAATAACCCCCTTTGCCCGGTGGGGCAGATAACCCAGAGACCGCAGGGACGAATGAACCAGTAAGACACCGTCCTTTCGGATCCCCGTGCTTTGAAGGTCTTTTTCCAACTGGCTGATAGTCTTGAACATTCTTAATCCTGTTTGGTGGCAATTTTATGCTACGGGTAATGCAGTATCAATATGAAAATAGATATTTTGACGCAGTGTGTGGCCTCGGATGTTTTTAATTTTGATTTTTGGTGCGGGTTACGATAGAATCATGGAGTGTGGCCAGAGGTGATTATGTGTAAGATACTGATATATAACAGGTTTGAGCTTTGAATTATGTTCGATGTATTGTGAAAGGATATGCATGATGGGCGGATGGATGTTTCTGGGAATAGTCTTCGGCTTGATTGCTCTGGGAGTTATGGGGGCCGGAAGTTGTCAGGGTGGCATGGAGAATTTTATAACGGTTGCCGGTGACAAGCTGATGGACGGGGACCGGGAGTACCGGTTTATCTCGTATAATATACCTAATCTGCATTACAAGGAAGATGTGATGTTTTTTGACCAGACGTGTGAGTGGCGCTGGCCGGACGAGTTTGAGATTGCCGATGCGCTGGAATCCATCCGGCAGATGGGCGGGCGGGCCACACGCCTGTACACGTTGTCAGTCCGTCGAAAGGGCGACACTCATCCGGTGCATGTCGAAGGGCCGGGGCAGTTTAATGAGGAGGGATTTCGGGCCCTGGACAAGGTGCTGCAGATTGCCGAAGAAAAAGGCATCCGGGTAATTTTCCCGCTGCTGGATAGTTCCAAGTGGTGGGGCGGGGTAGAGGATTACGCGGCGTTTCGCGCTAAGGACTCTGTAGTAATCAAACGCCGAGTGGACAGTGCCCGCTCGAAATTCTGGACGGACCCGGAGTTAATCGCGGATTTCAAGAAGACTATTGATTTTACCCTGAATCGTAAAAATGTATATACGGGAGTTGCCTATAAGGACTGTAAGGCGATTTTGATGTGGGAGACGGGCAACGAGTTGTGCTGTCCAGTGACCTGGACGCACGAGATAGCCAAATATATCAAGAGTATCGACAGCAATCATGTGGTGATGGACGGATTTTTTACCACAAAAGCCCGGCCGGAATCAATCGAGAATCCGTATATTGATGTGGTCAGCACACATCATTATCCGAGCCTGAATCCTGATTTCCTTGGCGATGTGAAGGCCACGCGAGAAATGGCACGCGATAAAAAGGCATATATCGTGGGTGAGTTTGGGTTTGTGACCAACACTAAAATCGGGGCACTGCTGGATTATATTATTGATGACGGCGTGAGCGGCGCGATGATCTGGTCCTTGCGTTCCCATAAGAGGGAGGGTGGCTTTTACTGGCATTCTGAGCCGGATTCGATGGGATATTTCCGGGCGTATCACTGGCCGGGCTTTGATATAGGGGATGGATATTATGAGAAATCTCTGCTGACCCTGATGCGTCAGAAGGCGTTTGAAATTCAGGGACTTAGCGAACCGCCGGTGGACGTGCCTGCGCCGCCGAAACTGCTTCCGATTGAGGATGTTACGGCCATAAGCTGGCAGGGTTCAACCGGGGCGGCCGGTTATGATATCGAACGGGCCGCGAGCAAAGATGGTCCATGGGAACGGGTCGGAGTGGATATTTCAGATGCGGATGTGGAGTATGGGCCTTTGTTTAATGATACCACGGCCCGGATCGGCAATCGCTACTTCTATCGGGTGATTGCGAAAAATACTTCAGGTCTTTCGGCGCCCTCTAATTTGGTTGAATCGCCTGTGGTTGAACATCTGGCAATTGCCGATGAATTGCGGGATTATTCACTGGTTTACGGATACGGCGGGGCGGTGGAACTCGAGTCCAAAGAGGCCCGCCGGATGAAAGAGGATAGCAGCCGGGTCAAGGGCGCCCCCGGGGGTGAATTGATTTACCAGGCGGACGGACCCATCCGGCAGTGCGTGCTGGAAACGTTTTTCAAGGAAGACATAGTCGATTTTGAGTTTTCCTTCAGCCGGGACGGCAGACAGTATGAAAAGGCTGAATGCCGGCGCACCGAATACGACTCCGGTGATCCCGTGTACGGCTATTTTAAACCGGTTAAATACGAAGTGGATAATCTCCTGCCCGGGGCCCGGTGGTTCAGGATTGTCTTTGGCGGTGACGCCCAGATTGGGCGCGTGCGCATCTACTATGGTGTGGAATAAGTTATCATGTAATATATAGTATAATTGAAATGACGCTAGCGTCAAAAGTATTTCGAACGGTTGTTTCTGGATTAAAAACAACGATTTTAAATGCCAGTATCCACTTTTGACGGTGGCATCTGAAATATGTGAGGTAAACATGAATCATCAAAGTACAACACATGTAGTAAAGCTGTCAATTATTCTTATAACCCTGGGGATGGTGCCCTGCAAAGCTATACAGCATGACAAAGATACATCAGGGTATCCGATAACGCCGGTCTCATTCACGCAGGTGACCCTGACTGATAATTTCTGGTCCGGGCGGATCGAAACCAATCGGACCGTCACCATTCCTTTTGCATTTAAAAAGTGTGAAGAAGAAGGCCGGATGAGGAATTTTGCCCGGGCCGGCGGGCTGCTGGACGGAGGCTATGAGGGGAAAATGCCTTTTGACGATTCGGATCTCTACAAGATCATGGAAGGGGCCTCCTATTCTCTGGCCATCCATCCGGATAAGGACCTGGAAAAATATATGGATGATATTATTGATAAAATTGTTGCCGCTCAGGAGGCCGACGGCTATTTGTGTACCTGGAAAACGCTCAATCCGGAAATCTCACCCGCCCACTGGGTGAAACCCGGTCCGCGCTGGTATAATCTGGGCGCCAGTCATGAGTTGTATAATGTCGGCCATATGTATGAAGGAGCTTACGCCCATTACCAGGCAACCGGCAAGAGGAATTTTCTGGATGTCGCGCTAAGAAACGCGGATTTAATTGAAGCAACCTTTGGTCCGGGCAAAAAGCACGAAGTTCCCGGCCATCAGATTATTGAAACAGGGTTGGTAAAATTGTATCGGATAACCGGCGACCGGAAATACCTTGATCTGGCGAAATTCTTTTTAGACCAGAGAGGCAATGACCTCGGCCATACGCTATATGGCGCTTACAACCAGGACCATAAGCCGGTCGTGGACCAGGATGAAGCCGTGGGTCACGCGGTACGGGCGGTTTATATGTACGCCGCCATGGCTGATATCGCGGGGATTATGAATGATTCTGACTATCTGCAGGCAACAGATAGGATCTGGAACAACGTGGTATCGAAGAAATTGTATATTACCGGAGGCATCGGCGCCCGTCATGAGGGTGAGTCGTTTGGTGATAATTATGAACTGCCTAACCTGACCTCTTACAATGAAACCTGTGCGGCCATCGGCAATATTTACTGGAACCATCGGATGTTTTTGCTGCACGGCCAGGCCAAATATATGGATGTGCTGGAACGCACCCTTTACAACGGCATGATTTCGGGCGTGTCGTTGTCCGGCGATTCGTTTTTCTATCCCAATTGCCTGGAATCGGACGGGAAATACAAATTTAACCAGGGCGCATTAACCCGACAGCCCTGGTTTGACTGTTCGTGCTGTCCATCCAATGTTATTCGATTTCTCCCTTCCGTGCCGGAATATATCTATGCTTATCAGGGTGATTCCTTGTATGTCAATCTTTTTATTGCGGGCAAAGCCGAGATCCGGTTGGATGGCGCGCAGGTTGAAATCAGCCAGGAAACGGCCTATCCCTGGGACGGAAAAGTGTTATTAAACGTGAATCCCCAAACACAGGAAAAATTTTCGGTTCATCTTCGTATCCCGGGCTGGGCTTTAGATCAGGCGGTACCCAGTGATTTGTATCATTATCTGGATGAAAATCAGGGAAGTGTTACGCTGAAAATAAACGGTCAGCCGATCGATATCACGATGAAAAAGGGGTATGCGGTCATCGAACGGAAATGGTCCAAAGGGGACATTATCGAACTTTATCTGCCCATGCCGGTGCGCCGGGTTATCGCTCATGAAAAGGTGAAGGACGACGTGAACAAGGTGGCCCTGGTACGCGGGCCCCTGGTTTACTGCGCGGAAGGGGTGGATAACGATAAACACGTACTAAATCTGGTGGTCCCGGATAAAGCGATACTTCAGCCTGAGGTTCGAGAGGATATGTTTGGCGGTGTTACGGTAATTACCGGAAACGTTTTGGATAAGACGGGCAAAGAAAGAAAATTACTGGCTATTCCCTACTACGCCTGGTCCCATCGGGGTCCGGGTGAGATGGCCGTCTGGTTTCCCAGAAATTAGAATAAATAAGTGATAACCAGGTGTGTTAATTCTTCTTTATATAAGGTTGAATCGCATAACGATTTTGTCTTTGGCCTGTTCAGGAGATACCCCGACAGACCGGGCCTGTTCTTCGAGCATCTGGACAAATGGGCCGGGTTCCTGTAAGTGAGGGTGCGGATACCGGTCGATAATGCTGAATCCGAGCTTTTCCCAGAAGGTATGTCCGGCACTGCCGGTAATTTCGTAGATAATGGGTAGGTCCTCGAAGGCATCGACCTCGATATGATGCCATTCGTGGTTGGCGGCCCATTGGATCAAGGCTTTGACCATGCGCGAGCCGATGCCTTTACGCTGATAGGGATTTTCTTTCTGTTGGGAGCTTCCGATCATCAGGCAGTGGATGACGAGCGTTTTATCTTCAATTTGTTCGAGAGTTGGAAACTCGTGAGTAGCACAGTCGTCAACAGGCCCTGATGGATTATCCTGCTGCAGACAAAGACCATCACCTTCCATGTCACACACAGCCCGGGGATAGAATCGAAGCGTCCCTACGATCCGGTCCTGGTCCCGGGCCAGGATGGCGCAGGCGCCATAAGTTTGAGTCAGCTTGAGAAGAAGCGGAGTGTTTCGTTGGCGATAGCGTTCCCACGGTATCTGGCTCTCGGACGGCCACTGGTCGATAGTATCGCGTGACAACGGCCCGCTGTGCAGGCAACGCCACAGGATAAACTCCTCCGTCATCGGTTCAATTATAATATCTTCCATCATTATATTATTCCGGGATAGCAGGTCTTAAGGGTACAGCCTGCGTTTGGATTTTAAGGGCCGCGGGCTCCAGGCCGGGTGATGTGGCATTCAAAGTCAGTTCCCCCGGCTGTTGATCGGACTGAAGAATAATCTGTGCCAGGCCGTTAAAGGCCTTCCGCTGCCAAACTCCCGTGGGGATAAAGACCTGGACTACGCCGGGATCGGTATTCAACTCCTGCCAGATATGCGTTTTCATAAAGGGAGTTCCAGTTACGGCATACACATTTTTGCCTTCGGTAATTAATTTTTTTTCCAGTTTAAATTCCTGGTTGGGCGAATCTCGTTTAATATTGGTGGCTATTTCATGTCCGTTCACATAGATGGATTGATTCTCACACAGGCTTTTGGTAAACAGGGTAACTTTGGTATCAGCAGTCATAGCCGGCAATACAAATGAACCGCGGATAATAATCAAGGTATCCTTCGTCGGCTCATTGACCTTATCCGTTTGTATGAAATCAGACCATTTTGAATCATCATAGGCCGGGCTCACTTCGGGAACATCTTTTCGAACAGCCGTGAGAAACATCTTTAAGGTGTCAATAGGGATAACTTTGGTGATATCAGGGAACACGTCGGATTCATGACTGGATGGGTTTCCGTTACCTAACCCGATGATTTTACCCGGCCCCGCCAGACTGAAGGTTATTTCATTGCCGGCCGTGGGAACCACCCATCCCTGCCGGTCTTCCACCTGGACGGTAACAACTGAGACATCTTCTTTGTCCGCTTTAATAGTGGATCGGTCGGGGATTAAACGAATGGAGGCAGGTTCCCCGGTGGTTTCCACTTCGGTGGAAATTATTTCCTGGCCGTTGTTGTATCCCTTAGCCAGGAGGACGCCCCGTTCATAGGGCACCTCCCATTCGATATGGGATAGATGGGGCATGGATTTACGGCCCAGGCTGTTGCCGTTGAGGAACAGCTCCACTTCATCACAATTGCTGTATGACCTGACATGAATTACTTGTCCTTCCTTATCCTGCCAGTTCCAGTGGGGGAAAATATGTATTACCGGTTCATCGGTCCACCAGCTTTTAAGGTAATAGAACGAATCTTTCGGAAAACCACAGAGGTCGATAATACCAAATTGCGACAAAACTTGTGGCCAGCCGTAGGGATTGGCTTCCCCGCGGTAATCAAAGCCCGTCCAGTAAAACAGGCCCGACATAAATTCGCGCTCGGCACAGAATTGCAGTCCAATTTCTATGTTGTGCTCCGAGGAGACACGGTCGGTAGGCGCCATGTGGGCCTGGGCGGCATCCTCTTCATAGATTCCCCGTGTTGCCTGGGTGGTGCGCTCTTCGGAGAGAAACATGGGTTGGTGGGGATATTTACCATGATGCTCATCAATATCACCCATTCCCAGGTAATTATAGTTCATCATGTCGATTATCGTTGATATACCTTCCACCCTGCCGCCGCTGACGGCGGCGGAAATTCGCCGGGTCGGATCCAGTCCCCGGGCATACTCCTGCATGGTTGACGCTATGCGGGCGCCGGTGATATTGCCTTCAATGGCCCATTCTTCATTGCCTAATGACCAGGCGATAACACAGGGATGGTTTCGGTCCCGTAGGATCATTCTTTTAAGTTGCTGAAAATGCTCCGGGGATGATCCCATGAGTCGATTCTCATCCAGAACCAGCATGCCCAGTCGGTCACAGGCGTCCAGCAATTCCGGCGTCGGAGGATTATGAGAACACCGATAGGCGTTAGCGCCCATGGCCTTTAAACGGTTGATGCGAAATTCCTGCAGAGCATCCGGAATGGCGGTACCCACGCCGGCATGATCCTGATGGTTATTGGTGCCCTGGAGCGGAATGTGTTGGCCGTTGAGAAAAAATCCCTTATCCGGATCAAATCGCACGGAACGGATACCAAACGTGGTTTCATATCGGTCGGTCACCTCCTCGAGGGAGCGTACCGAGGTAATGAGTTTATATAAATAAGGGGATTCAAGCGACCATAAATCCGGCTGATCAACCTCCGTAACGTAACTATATTCCTTTATTTCGCCAGGTTTCAGGAAGAGTTTATTGATTTGTCTGGTCGCCACGGATGTACCGGCATTATTATTTATGCAGTGAATAATATCAAAGGTTGATTCCTGCCGACTTTCATTACTAATGGTCGTTTGTATAGTAATTAAAGCCAAATCTTTTTTGATTTCAGACGTGACGAACGTGCCATACTGCCCCACATGGAGGGGAGCGGTTTTGGTAAGCCATACGTGACGATATATTCCGGCTCCTTCGTAGAACCAGCCTTCTTCCAGGGTGGCGTCCACCCGTACCGCGATGACATTATCCCCGCCATACTTGAGGTAGTCGGTAATATCGTACTGAAAACTGCTGTATCCGCTATGTTCCTGACCGATATAGAATCCGTTTATCCACAGGGTAGCATTCCGGTGAATACCGTCGAATTCAATGATGATCCGCCGGCCCAGGTCCGATTCGGGGATGAAGAATTTTTTCCGGTACCATCCGACACTAGTGCCGGGGAAGTTCCTGCCTACTGTTTTATATCCATGACTGTGACTGGCCGTTTTGTCGAAAGGCAGTTCCGTCACCCAGTCATGAGGTACGTTGAGAATACGCCACGCCCGGTCGTCAAAATCAGATGCCGCCGGGCCGTCACCGTAACCGGTTTTAGCCATGTAGGAGAAATAGCCGGTCGCATGTCCAAAATCCTGGTCGGCATCCCAGGCATGACCCAGAGCAAATCGCCAGCCGAAATCCATCAGAAGACGCTCCCGACCCTTTGTTATTTCAGCAGAAGTGCCTTCCTGCCAAAAAAGGTGTCCAGATAAAAAGATTGAAAATAGTATCCAAAATTGTTTTTTCATTACTTCCTCTCGTTCATAAAACCGGATTTTTATTTTGTCCGGACAAGTACGACCCAATCCTCTGATTTATCACCGGGTGGATCGCCGAGTAGCACTTTTCCCGGGCCATTTACTTCGCTCACACTTCCTGTTACCAGCGGGCCGCCAATGCGGGGATTATACCATTTTACCCTTAATTTATTATTATTATCAGCCAAATCCAATTCCGCTTTACCACCATTGGGCAGATAGACTATATAGACCTTACCCGGCCTGGCAAAGCAGTATTTCGAATTGTCGTTTTCATTATTTCCGATCAAATGGTCGGCGTTTTTCATTTCCCAGAACGGGATATTGTTTTCGATGAAAAAGGACAGGGCAATATTACAATAAGTCCAGCTTTGATCGCGGCTGCGCCAGTCCTGACAAGCAAGATCGTTTTGCGGGAGCGTATAACCAAAGTAATATTCGACGCCGGCGCCCCCGGCCATCAATACTCCCCAAAGGGTATATTTTCTTATGTCGTGCAGCGAGTAGGGCCGGCTCCATTTTTCCGGTCGCGCAATGCCGTCGAAATTCTCATATCCAAAATCAGGAGGCACACCTGTGTAGTGAGGATTCTGCTCGTCATTGGTAATAACCCACGGTTTGCCGGATCGCTGGGATTCGTTAATCCAATGCAGCTCGCGCTGATGGACTGTCTCCCAGCCATTCTGGAGCGATACGCCGGTGAGCGCAGATTTATCTCCGAGCAATGGTTCATAAACACGGTCCTGCCAGTCTGGAAACGTATGAATAACAATGTGATGTTGATAAGGATCGAGATCATGAATATAGTGAGCCATAGCCTTTTGCTGCTCAGATGTTTGCGTATTTTCTTCACCCAGATTCCAGTTCAGGGCCAACTCATATCCGAACCGGGCAATTAATTCACGCAGGTAAAGCTTGCGCTCAATGCCGCAATCGCCGCCGTCCAGTGAGGCGGGGACATCGGTAATATCACCGTTTTGGTTATCATCATTTTCCGTTTCCTGGAGTTTAAAGTGCAGATACAGACCCAGTTTCTGCGCATGGTCGAAAACGATCTGCCATTGGTCGAGCTTGGAACAATCGAAATGGAACTTGTCGTCCCTTTCGATATAGGGCCAGACATCATCGCCATCGCCGCCGGCATTATAGGTCAGGAAGGAAAAGGCATTGCATCCCTTGCCGGCCAGATAATTGAGAGCGCCGATCAGGCCTTTGCCTTTACCATTCTGCCAGACAGGATCGCCCGGGCGCCAATCGCTGATATGCGGCTGCCATGTTTTAAGATTCGTGGTGATCGCTTCATCCGGCCGCTTAAGCCCGGCGTCTTTCGCTGAATACGTTCCGTCAAAATCAGCGTATGCCAGCAGGTTCTCAGGCGAGTCCGCGCCGGCTTTCAGAAAAAACTCCCCGGTGCCGGCAAACTGCAGGTAACGCTTTCCCACATACTGCAAACAACCTTTGGAACGGAAATCACGTCCGGTTTTATCAGACGGCCCGACATTAAATGTTCCCGCCGTTTCCAAAATCAGAGTCGCCGAATTTAAAGCATCATCATTTACGGCCGTATTTTTACCTTTGAGGATACTAACCTCATAATTCCAGCGACCGGTTTTGTCCGGCGAAAAATGGGCGCGCCACTTGCATCCCGAATCGGCGGATGTGTCAGCGGCATTCCCGTCGGCGGAAAAATAACCGGGCACCACATAGTGAGCCGATCCTGACTCATGGGTGAACGTGGCAGTCATGCGATAATCGAGAAATGGATTCGGCCGGGTATCCATTTCCTTGGCCTGAGGACCATCGACGGTAAGCGTTACCTTATGCCATTGCTGCAACTGGCCGGAAATATTCGAATCCATTGCACAGGAGATAGAAATGATTACATATAGAATACTGATTAACAATGTTATCCTCTTTATATGTTTCAAAACAGAAAGAATATCATTTTACCATCTAAAATGTACTATCGCAACTCCGGAATAACAATCCCTGGTGATTTTATTTAGAAAAATTATCTGAGAACATTTGGTATTTTCCGATGTTCTTTTTGCAAGGCTTACTCAAGAAGTTTACTTTTCGCCGGCAAGGACCTCAGCGATGTTATAGGCGTGATCCTTGATACGCCGATATGAATTCAGCATGTCCATATACATCAGGCTTTTCATAGGTGTGGTCGAGCCGGTCCCTACGCGTGCCAGGTGCGAGGATCGGTATTTTTTCATCAGGTGAGTGATGGCGTTACCCTTGGTTTGGGCCTCGGGAAGTATTTCATCATCTTCCTCCCGGACCGCCTCGTTAATCAGTTCGATATATTTTGCCACTTTATCATGCAAATCAATGAGTTCCTGCAGGCCGTCCTCTGAGATGGTCTGCTCCTTGTCGCGTAATTTCAGGTTTAATTTAAGTATATTGGTAATATAGTCACTGATAGACTCGTATTCATCGGCCATACGTAATTGGCGCCGACAATGGTCAATGACATCGTGTGAGATATTTCCGGAGGTTATATTACCCAGAAACTCCACAATTTCCTTCTGGATCAGGTCAAGTTCCTTTTCGAGTCTGAAGATATTCTCTTCTCTGTCTTTATCCGGCTTCTGCCTGGCAATAATTTCACCGAGAGTGGAAATCATTTTACTGTTTTCATTACTCATGCGGATAATTTCTTTTTGGGACTGCTGAATGCCGATGGCCGGTGTATCCAGCATGCGCACATCCAGGAAGGTAAGATGCGGCATACTCTTATAGTGTTTTTCCGGCACCAGCCAGTTGAGAAATTTACCCAATAGTGTAATAAAAGGAAGAAAGACCATTACATTGACCACATTAAATCCGGTATGGGTCGCGGCAATGCAGCGTTCAATATGAGAAGTTTCGGGATTAAGCCCAAAGGTGTTTTCCATGTAGGATACTACATTTTCGACGAGACCTATATACATTGGGAATATAGAGGTGATCCATATAACTCCTGCAATATTTACAATAATATGGGCATACGAGGCGCGCTTGGCATTGGGGGAGGCGCCCAGGCTCGCCAGCCAGGCCGTTATCGTGGTTCCGATATTTTCACCCAGAACCAGGGCGGCCGCCGTGGGGAAATCAATGACTCCGGTCGCCGCCAGGGCCATGGTAATCCCTAACGTGGCTGAGGACGATTGTACTATAGCGGTTAGTATAGCGCCGGAAAGACAGCATTTAATAACACCAAAATAACTTTCCGGACTGAAACGGGAAAACCAGATTTCAAATTCCGGCATATTCTTGAGTGGAGCAAAACCGCTTTTCATCAATTGTAAGCCATAAAAAACCATGCCTAAACCCACTAACAGGGAGGCGGTATAACGCACTTTATCCTTCTTGGAAAAGAGATAGAAAAACACTGAAAAGCCGATAAGGGGAAGACCGTATTTGCCGATCTTGAGAACCAAAATCCATCCTGTGATAGTAGTGCCGATATTGGCCCCTAATATAACACCTATGGCCTGAACCAGATTCATGATTCCGGCATTGACCATGCCCACCACCATAACGGTAGTGACGGAACTGGACTGAATCAGGCAGGTTACCAGGGTGCCTACTCCACAGGCGATTAATCGGTTGTTGGTAATGGCATTGATGAGTTTCCTTAATTTAGCGCCCGCCACCGCCTGCATTCCCTCTGACATATTTTTCATGCCCAGCAGGAAAATACCGAGCCCGCCCATGACCAGAAATATCATGCCGCTTACTGAATTGAAATCAAGCGTGGTTTTGGCGTTGACATATCCTGACTCTTTGACAATCTGTTGTCCTTCCGGGCTCAAGCAAAAATCGATAAACTCCTTTGTGGGCCCCGAGGGTTCCCCGTTGACATAGAAGTGAAGAGGACGTGAAATAAGGTATTTTTCCGACATGACCGACTGAACGGAAGGAAGGATAGCTGGTGCGTTTTCCCGGGCCTTAACGGCAATCATTTTAACCGTGTTTTTTTCCTGGGCTTCCTGGGCATATCCCAGTCCCACGTAGCCAATGGCATTTATATCGTTGGCTACCCGTTGTATTATGGCGGAGTTGGCCGGCAGGGATTGGGCCCGGGAGGAGTAATTATTCATTTTAAGAATATATTTTTGGAAAAAGGCGTATGTTCCTGAATTGGTTTCCCTGATTAAAACTGTAATATCGTCCGGGTTCCCGCCGAGTGCTCCCCATTGGGTGATCTCACCTGTAAACACCTGTTTGATTTGATCCACGCTCATTTCATTGATGGGATTGTCAGGATGAACTACAATGGCAATGCCATCCCAGGCCACGATAAGTTCATTGGGGATAATATTGTTTTCCCCGGCCTGTTTGATTTCTTCATCGTTCATGGTGCGTGACGAGGTACAGATATCGACCGTATTTTCAAGTAATGCGTTTATGCCGGTAGCCGAACCACCGCCACTTATGGAAATTTCTATATCGGGGTGTGTTTTGCCAAATGATTTAGCCCAGCTATGAGCCAGATACAGTATGGTATCAGAGCCTTTGAGATGGATATAGCTTTTTTCTCCGTTTGGATTATTTTGTTTTTTTGAACATCCGGGTATCCCCTGTAACACCAGGGATACGGCTAAAATTATTACCAGGATGACTAAAAATTGTGGTGAGCTAAAACGTTTCTGGGAGGATTTATGTAAACCGGTAAATTTCAAGTTCATGCATATTCCTTATAATTGCAGTTTCAGAAGATTTCACGATTAGTATATATTAAATTCAGATAAATTTCATATTAAAATACCATAATTTGCCCAGGTTAACTTAAAATGTTTTTCGGTTGACAAATTTAATAAAGAGTTTATAATAGATAGTACGTTTTTATGATTATAAATGTTTGCTAATAAGTAGTTTATGAACCGCGTTTTATGCCCCGCCCGAGATTTTCCTCAAAAAATAACTATTGCTTATAAATTTTTCAGATATAATGGTTTAAATATCTGACCGTAATATGGGCAGACATACCTGAATATTTGGCTTAAAATAACGGAGATTTAGAATGAATAGGCTAAGTAGAAAGATTTGTGTTTTTAGAATTTGGTCCAATTTTCACTGGATACCAAATCTCAATCCATTTCATTCGGTCAGGAATGTAAAATTATATATAACCAGTTTTCTCTTGCTGGTATTCCTGATAGCCGGGACATCAGTCCGGGCTCAGGAACAGGCATCGGACGATGATCAAAAAAGGGCTTTAATCCTGAGCTATTGGGATGAATTGATGCATTATGCCCTGATTGCAAAATGGGATTTAGCCGAGGGGTATGGCCGGGAACTCATAAATCTGGATCCGGATCCTGAGTATCTTCTGGAATTGGCTGAAAGTGACCGGTATGCGGATCACTATCGAAATCTGGGGCTGATGCAGAAGAATACCCCCTTAAAAGAGGTTGCCACTGAAATTTTAAAATTAGTGGAAAAAGGTCGTTACCTCAGACGCACTAATTCCGAAGGGATTTCCTCGGAGATTCAACGGCTTTCAGGAACGACACGCGGTCGCCTGTTAGCATTACAACGCTTAAAAGACTCTGGCGAATGGGCAGTTCCGATAATGATTGAGGCATTACGGGATCCAGCCAGGACAGAAGAGATATCCGTTATTCGTTGGGCGATGCCGCAGTTGGGAAAACCGATAGTGAATCCACTTCTGACCGTCTTACAGAAAAGCAGCGACTTGAACGTCAGATTAATCGTGCTGGACGTTCTTGGCAAACTGGGTTATCAATATTCACTTCCCTATATACAGCAGATTATAGAAGATGATCAGTCCATACCCGAACTCAAAAATGCTGCAATGCAGGCTTTTGAAAAAATAGATCGGAATCATAATGCTCTTGGATTATCAGGCGCGGTTCTCTTTGAGAAACTAGCTGAGGAGTATTATGATCATCTACCCTCACTCAAGGTGCCGGCTGACCAGGAATTAGCCTCTATTTGGTTCTGGCGTGACCAGGGGGGACTCTACGTGGAACAAGTTCCCCGGGATGCCTATG
Source organism: Sedimentisphaerales bacterium (assembly GCA_016930295.1). Classification (GTDB taxonomy): domain Bacteria; phylum Planctomycetota; class Phycisphaerae; order Sedimentisphaerales; family SM23-30; genus JAFGHE01. The sequence continues at coordinate 3,794 of JAFGHE010000175.1, read as the reverse complement.
ATGAGTTAATGACCATGAAGTGTTGCGAGACATCGATCCGGTTGGATCCACAGAGAACAGATGCCATTTCTTTATGGATTTCTGCCTTTTTCCGCCTGGAAGCAGAAAATCATAGTCAACCTGAATATTTTGGACCGCTTCATCCGAATGCAGCTACCTACGCTCTTACTGCCGGTCCTGAATATCTGCACCGGGTGTTGGCCCGAGCATTAGACAATCGTAATCGGCCGGTAGCACTGGCTGCCATTCAGGCCTTACAGCGAAATTCCGGTCAGCAATCCCTGCTGTTTGAATTGAATTCCCGTTCGCCTTTGATTGAAGCCATGAGTTTCCCGGATCGCGAAGTACGTTTTAGTGCGGCGTTGACGATAGGGGGCGTACTGCCGAAAAGGAACTTTGAATACAGTGAACGTGTGGTCCCTATTCTGACTGAATGTCTGCGTCAAAAAGGTCAGTACTATGCGCTGGTCGTCATTGAAGGACAGGAACAGCGAAATGAGTGGTTAAGCCGGTTACGTGACAGTCAGGTTTTTGCAGATGTCATCTCAGACGAATTTTTTACCGTTGCTCTGGATCAGTCCGAGCGTGTTGCCAGTCTGGATTTAGTGATACTATCGCATGATATAAAACAACCTAACCTCAGCGATACGTTAAAAATTATGAAGCAGGATTATCGACTGGCATTCTGCCCCACTATCGTACTGGCGGATTCCAATGCTATGGTTTCCCTGCGAAATATAAATGAGGAGGAGAATCCCTTTGTGGAGGTAGTGGGGAATCAGACGCCATTAGCAGATATTCTCGATCGAAGTCTGGAGATTTTATCCCGTAATCAAGCCCGGAATTTTGATTTGACTTTGGCTGATCGGTATGCCCTTAAGGCTTCAGAGGTACTCCGTTCTCTGGCGATTTCGGGAAATACTATTCTGCAGCTTAAAGTGGCTGAACCCGTGTTAATTGATGCGCTTTATGAGGATCGCCCTCAGATTCGTAACAATGCTATTGAAACACTGGGGCGTCTTGATTCTATGGAGGCTCAGAGGGCCCTTGCTGCTTTGGCCCTGGATGAAACTGCTGAAATGCCGATTCGTCTTATGGCTTTTGATAATCTGACCTTTTCCGCCAAACAGTACGGTAATCTTCTTCTCACCGAACAGGTGGATACAATTTACACTCAAATTGTGAGTTCTTTGGATGTGGATCCGGAACTGAGAGATCTTGCTGCCCAGGCTTATGGTTCTTTGAACCTGCCTAGTGCGACTGTCAGCAAATTGATTTTAAGCCAGAGCCGGGATTAAAATATATCACAGAGAGAAACAGGGATAAATTTCGTATTAATACCATAAATCCCATCCGTAAATCATAGTTTTACTTACAATTTTATATTGTATGATCTATAAATCGATGGCGCAGAAAAATACCCGAATGGTTAGTTCCTGTCAGCAGGTTTTATGAAGGCACAAGTACTATTTTTAGGTCGAATTGGTGGCGGGTGTTCGCAAATGGCTCAGGCCTTTGCCCGGCGAATAGCTTCTGCGGATATTGAAATAACCGGCGCCGGCATAGTAGCCGGCCAGTCAGATCCTAAAGCCATGGCGGTTATGGCGGAAATCGGAATGGATATTTCCGATCAACCGCTGCTCAAACTCATGGATATTGATACGACCGCTATTGATCTGGTTGTGGCACTGGATGAAGATGCGGCTCGGTCATGTCTGATTCTGCCGGGAGCTCCTGCCGTTATACGCTGGGATATCAATATGCCTGCCATAAACACACTGAATGAAAGGCTTGATGATTATCGTAAAATGCGTGATGTTCTTGCCGACCGTGTGGAAAATCTTTTTGCCGGCGGTTATTTAGCGACCATTGTAACCATGAAACACCACAGCGAAACCGTACTTGATTACTTTTCCGAAGGAATCATCGTTCATGATACCAAGCGCATTATCATCTGGTTTAACCAGGCTGCCGAGAAGATTACCGGCTACTCTCGCCGTGAGGTGATCGGGCGCGACTGCCATGATGTTTTTACCGATGGTCTTTGTTCAGGGAAATGCTCATTTTGTGATGATGGCGTACCGAACTTCGACAGAATTCATTACCCTTTGAACATAATGACCAGAGAGGGCCGGCAAATACGGGCGGAAATGACGGTTATTGCTTTACATGATGATATAGGGGTATTTCAGGGCGTTTTGGCATGTTTTCGTGATGTGACCGAAGTGACTCATCTGCGACAGAGACTCAAAACCACCCAGAGTTTTTACGGCATTATCGGGTCCGATACCAAAATGCAGGCCATTTATGAACATATTCGTGATCTGTCGGCCAGCGATTGTTCCGTCCTTATTCAGGGTGAAAGTGGCACCGGCAAGGAACTTGTATCCGGCGCGATTCACGGTGAGTCACGACGTGCCGGCCGGCCTTTTGTTACGGTCAATTGTGGGGCCCTGCCCGAAGGGATTTTGGAAAGTGAACTTTTCGGGCATGTTCGCGGCGCCTTTACCGGCGCGGTCCGTGATAAAAAGGGTCGTTTTGAACTGGCCCATACCGGTACGATTTTCCTGGATGAAGTGGCTGAGCTTTCACCCAATATGCAGGTTAAGTTGCTCAGAGTTCTTCAGGAGGGCGTCTTTGAACGCGTCGGAGGTGAAAAATCCCTGCGCGTTGATGTGCGGGTAATCAGCGCTACCAATAAGGACCTGCGGGATATGGTGCAAAAGGGACAGTTTCGGGAAGATCTTTTTTATCGGTTATGTGTCGTTCCGATAACTGTTCCTCCGCTACGACAAAGGCGTAATGATATTGCTTTATTGGTGAGCCACTTTCTGGAAAGATTTAATAAAGAACAGGAACGTACCATAGAATCCATTTCTTCCGATGCATTGAATTGTATGATGGATTACAAATGGCCGGGCAACGTGCGCGAGTTGCAAAATGCTATTCAGTATGCCTTTGTCAAATGTAAGGGAGATACCATTCTGATGGAGCATCTACCCCCAGAAATTACCTCGCTTCCAACCGGACCTCGGAAAAACTCACGGAAAAAGCTGGATTTTGAACTCGTTCAGCGAGCCTTGCAAAAGACCAGTGGCAACAAGAAAAAGGCGGCCCAGATGCTGGGTGTAGGACGCGCCACCCTGCATAGGTTTTTGAGAGATAATCCATAAAATTAGTATATTAAATAAATTAACATTATCTTTTAATCAGTCATCAAAATTATTTTCTTGTTTGTCAGAAGAGAATTCGTTTAAATAGGTGTTCAAAAGTTTCAATTTCAATACCTGGTTCTGGAACATATTAGATGACAGAAAAAATTGGTATTATCGGCGACGGCGCCATGGGAACGGTCAGTGCGGTTATTCTGGCCAATAAAGGATATAGCGTCAGTCTGTGGGGTTATAATGACGAGCAAATCCTGCAAATAAAGACTAACCGTGAGAATCGTCGATTTCTACCGGGTGTCAGGCTGCCCATTGCGATTGAGTTGACTGCTGATGATAAGCAGGTTTTTGCGAAGTCATCGATAATCATATCCGCGGTTCCCTGTGTTTTTGTCAGGGAAATATGGAGCCGGCTGCTGGAGCATCTGCCGGCCCATGTACCTATTGTTTCCGTGACTAAAGGCATAGAAAACGATACCCTGCAGCGTCCTACCCAGATTATCAGTGAGCTGGTCACACCTCGTTCTCTGGCGGTTCTTTCCGGTCCGAACATAGCGTTTGAACTGGCCCGATCGTTGCCCGCCACAGCTACGGCGGCCAGCTCGGATCCAACCCTGGCCCAACTGG
>JAFGHE010000174.1 GCA_016930295.1 Sedimentisphaerales bacterium | reverse complement strand
GCCAGCGGATATTCGGCGCGGATATAAAAAGTTCCCTGTCGCGCGCCAACGGTCCAGGCGGCGATGATCATGCCTTCTATAATGCGATACGGATACGATTCCAGAAGCATGCGATCCATGAATGCGCCCGGGTCTCCTTCGTCGCCGTTGCATACGATGTGTTTTTCGGGGTCCTGTTCACGGCGTACGGTTTCCCACTTGAATCCGGTGGGATAGCCTGCGCCGCCGCGCCCGCGAAGTTGGCTGGTTTTGATTTGTTTGATAATATCGTCCGGCGTGAAATCATGGAGGCAGCGTTTGAGGGCCTCAAATCCGCCGCCGGCGGTGTATTCGTCCAGGTCGAGCGGGTCGAGGAAGCCGCAATATTCGGTGGCGATATGTTTTTGCTGGTCCAGGAACGCGGCGACCGGTTTTTCGCGCGTGTCGATTGCCAGTCGCCCGACCGGCTGCCAGGCGGCGTCGGTGAGGAGCCGGTCCATGGTGCGCGAGACGCTGGTAGCGATTCTGCGGGAGAGGCCCTGAGGTTTGAAATGGCGCAGCAGGATGGCTTTGGCGTCTTCGGGCGCCACCTGGGCGTAGAGGTACGAACGATTGTCCGGCAGCACCACTTCGGCCAGAGGTGTCTGATGACACATACCGACACAGCCGACCTGTTTAACGGTTACGTTGGCGCGGGTTTCTAAGAGGGCCTGTTCAAAGGCTTCGTAGAGTTTACCGCTGCCGCGTGCCACGCAGCAGGAGCCCAGGCCCAGGCGGATTTCACCGAGGCGATTTTTATCTGTGGTTTGGAGGTGTTTGGATTTTTTGAGGCCGCCGCGTTTGACGATTTCCAGATAATCGTCCAGCATGCGAGGGATTTTTTCCAGGGTGAGGTGCCCGTAGGTTACCTCGCCGATCTGCACGGCAGGCGCCAGGGTGCAGCATCCCAGGCAGGCGACCTTCTGCACGGTAAAGACCTTTTGGGAGTCCGTGTCCTCGCGGCCCTGAAGGCCCAGATGACGGCGGATACCTTCAAATATCTGTTCGCCGCCCTTGACATGACAGGCAGTGCCGGTGCAGACGCTGACCATATGTTTACCGACCGGGCTGTGGCGGAACTGGCTGTAAAAGGTGGAGACGCCGGCGATGGCGGCTGGGGTTATTTCTGTCAGCTCAGTCAGGCGGCGCAGGGCCGGTTCGGGGAGATAGCCGTAATGCGACTGGATTGCCTGGAGCAGTGGGATCAGGGCCCGGGCTTCATGGCCAATCCTGGCCACTGCCTGTTCTACATAAGATGTATCAATGTCGGTTGTCATTTATAGATTTATTTCTAATAGTCAAAGTTTTTACAATATTCGCATGCCGGTGTGTCGATGATTACATGCTTATGCTACGCAAAAGCATGCCACCCGAGACTGAACTCACAAATGATTCCCTATACAATACAAATTTTCTTTAGCGCGGATATAGATTCGTCCGTTCTGGAAGGCGGGTGAGGCATTGACCTCTTCGCCCAGTTCCAGGCGGGTGATTTCCTGATACTCGCGTGCGGCTGCAAAAATTATAGTAACGCCTTCGGTGGTAACCAGGTATATATTGGAGCCTGCGAGGCTGGGCGAGGCGTTGAAGTCTTCTTCCAGAGCCTGTTCCCAGAGTTTGGTGCCGTCTTTGATATCGTAGCAGGTTAATCTTCCATAGGAAGTCAGGAGGAAGACCAGTTCATCGGTAGCCAGCGGGCTGCAGGTATCGGGCACGCCGCTTTTGGCAACCCAGGCGACATGGGTTTTGGTGACATCACCCTTACCGTCGGGGCGGATGGCGTAAAGGCGTCGTTCGGGACTGACTGCCAGGACCAGGCCGTGGTTGTAGACCTGAGAGGGGGCAACATCGTTATACAGGCACTCGGCCTTCCAGAGTTCATTGCCGGTGGCAGGGTCGTAGGCGATGACCAAGGGGTTGGCGCAGGTGATGATCTGGTAAGAGCCGTTATGGTTGATAACGATGGGCGTGGCCCAGGAGTTGGCTACAGGCCGGGGCTGCTGCCAGACGATTTTACCGGTGGGGCCTTCGAACGCCATTATTTTGGAGAGACCGTCTTCTTCGGTGGCCTGGTCGTACTGAACGATAAGTTTGTCCTGATACATGGTTAAAGACGTGGCAAAACCATAGGCGCTTTGGGGGATACCGAGGTTACGGCCCCAGATACGGTTGCCGGCAAAGTCAAAGCTGATTAAATCGCCATTGGCGAATATCGCATAGACGCGCCGTCCGTCAGTGGTGGCAGTGGGTGCGGCATAGCCGGTTTCCTCCATGACATCCGGTATTTCCGTGGCGGACGGGCCGGGGTTGCGTACCTCTTTTTGCCATAGCAATTCACCTGAGAGGTTGTTGTAGCAGTATACCTCTCGTTTGTCTTCGGTGGCGCCGGTGATGAATACTTTGTCTTGCCATACGACAGGCGAATTTTCGCCCGGCAGCGGGATGGGGCTTTTCCAGAGGATGCCTTCACCTGAGAGGCCGTGCCAGAAGGTGGGGATATTATCGTAGTTGGATATTCCCAGGCCGCCCGGCCCGCGGAAGCGGGGCCAGTTCTGGCTGATTTCCTCAGGAGTGGGGTATGGTAAGACTGGTTCTGCAGGTTCGGTCGGTTGGCCGGGTGATGCTGTCAGTAGTAACTCGCTCGTTAAGGGTGGACCGGAACGGATTACCAGCCAGGCTGAAACGCCTGCGATGATGAGGGTGAGTACACATACGGTTTTGAATGCCAGACTTTTCTGGCGGTTATATAATTCCTGATTGTCCGGACCGTGGCGGGGCATGGGCAGTCGTTTACGAAATTCCAGAGCGGTTTTGAGGCTGATAAAAAATACTGCGAGACCGCCCAGCAGCAGCCAGGCGCCTTTGGCAGTAAAGCTGCGCCGGGAGAAGTCTCTGGTTCTAAGTTGCAGATCTGTGGTACGAATTTCTTCTTTAATGGTTTCATCTTTTGGATTGGCTGCCAGTTGTTTTTTGAGCGGGATGAGGTCTGTCGGGTCGCCGTGGGGGGAGAAGCTTCGGTCGAGATTTTGATCGACCATTAAAACACAGACAATCACTGAAAACACGGCCGCGATGCCGGCAGTGAGCAGGGTGGGCAGATACCAGGTGGTAGCCAGGCCGGTTTTATCTGTGTTATATGTTGGCTGGTTCATTCGAATTTTTTTCTATCGGGCAATAGGCAAAACATCTGCCGCACGCCAGGCAACGGCCGCGATCGGCTTCGTAACTGGTTTGAGTACGCCGGATGGTTAAATAGGTCAGTTTAATGATTATAACAGTACCGATGAACACCCCCAGTAGAACTGTAGCCCAACTATATTCCCGGCCTATTTGTTCCGCATCTTCGTAAAGGCTCATCAGGGAGCGGCCTGTGCCCCGGAACGCGTCGGAGGCGTCGGTGGTGTCTGGAACCTGGCCGGTTTCTTCCAGGTGAACACGTTCGGCCAGCCGGACCGTGGGGTGCATGCGGGAGAAAGGTGCTGAGAGTTTATAGCCGAGCCAGCCGGAAAGTGCCATGATAGCCGGCGCCAGGATTAGCAGTATTATTAATGTAGTTTTACCTTGCCGGTAGTTGGCCGGCAGGGGGGCGGCGCCCGGTTTTTCTATGGCGTTGAAGGGGCATGAATCTTCGCAGAGCCGGCATTGGATGCACTCGGCGGGGGTAATGCTGATTTTCCATCGGGAAAATCGGGACAGGGTTTTTAAAATGACACCGTACGGGCAGAGGAACCGGCAGTAGGGTCTGCCGATGAACAGGGCGATCACCAAAAAGGAAACGCCCAGGACCAGCATCTCCAGTGAGCCGCTGCGCCGGAAAAAGGCGACGAAGGGGTCGTACTGGCAGATGATAAAGGCGCTGCCGGTGGCGGCAAAGAGAACCGCAGCGCCCAGATAGACGTAAGCCAGCATGCCCAGGCCGTGCTCGAGCCATACGGGCAGTTGCTGTGGTTTTAATAAGACCACATCCTGGATGGCGCCCAGCGGGCAGACCGCCGCACAAAATCCGCGCCCGAAAAACAGGGTAAAAATCAGCGGTATGACAAAGAACAGGATTACGGTCACGGGTATGACATAGCCCCGGTCAAAAATGGTTAGGGTGACATTCTGTATGGCGCCGATGGGGCATATACACCCTTTGCGCCAGAACCCGAAATAAATCAGCGAAAAAACCATCAGGCCAAAAAGCCGGCGGCGTGATCGTTTTTTCAGGCTGAACCAGGAGGCCAGGGCCAGAGCCGCGATTAATACGGCCAGGTCCAGATATTGATAGAATAAGGCCCGCGGGGGCGGGGTAGTGGTGGAGGGCAGTTCGTACCCTGTTTCAAAGTCCGGCGGCGGGAACCGCTCCAGGCCATAGGTTGCCCCGACCATTGCCAGGATAATCAATCCTGTTAAAAGAATGGGTGGCATGCTTAGGTGAAGCTTGAGCATGCTTATAGTGACAGGTAAAATTCTGGAATTCTGGTTGGGGGGGTAACTCATATTTTATATTAATGTCATTCGTTATTTTCTTGTCCTTTTAAAATGTAAGGCTGATGAGCGGGCACGCGTCGGAAGGCCTGGGACGGGCAGGCCTGGGCGATGGAACATTCATTGCAGTTCAGGCAGCGGTCGTGACGGACCTGGAGAAAGAGCGAGCCGTTGCCAAAGGCATTGCAGCCCTTGACGCATTTGCCACAGCCGATACATAATGGTTCATCAATGGTAAATTCAAAATAGGGGTCCTCCACAAACGTTCGGATAATCGCGCCGGTCGGGCAAAGCTGATTTTCTGCGCCGGTTGTCAGGGCAATCGGTTCCGGCTCGAAGAAGCCGGTGCACAAGTCGCAGTAGCCGCACATTGCATAACTGTGCACGCACTTGACCGCGGATTCCTGGAGCACGCAATAGGTGGCGCAGTGTCCGCAGGAGATGCATTTATAGGGATCGATCTGCCAGACCATTTGTTCGCCCGCGGATTTGCGGGCCAGCAGGCCGCCAAACACTCCGGCCCCCAGCAGGCACGCACCACGCACGCTGTCGCGCAGCACATCACGGCGGGTTACGGCAGTGTTTTTGTCATCACTTTTTTCCATGTTTTTTTACGTCCTTGACGGATAGGGCGGCCGGCAGTTCACACCGCTGGAATATCCGGCAATTGCAGCATAAGCCCTTGTTGATGCAGGTCTGGCCGGCTAATGGCTTGCGTCTGCGTCCGATGAGCAGGGCGGTCAGCACAGCCATACCCGCCAGGCTCATATTTCTACCGATTCCGCGGAAGAACTCACGCCGATTTGATTGATTGTTTTTATCAGTCATCTTTATAAGTTAAAACGTTAAAAGGATTAAATATTCTAATGTTTAACAAACACTCTTATCTGGCTCAGATAAGGATCCAGCACTAATATTCTCCCGGTGCTGTCCACGGCGACATCGAGCCCGCCGATGGAGCAGTCGGCACTCTGTTCGTTGCAGACCTGGTCGTGTTTGAGGAAACTGTCGGGCCCGGCCACGACTCCGGTAAAACCTCCTTCGGCGTTGTAGAGCTTGACGCGTGTAATTCCTTTTTCGCAGGTAACAAAACTGTCATCGGGCATTACGGCGAAATTGGAAGGATTGCAGCAGCCGCAGAATCCTTTGATGTCGGTGGAAAACTCACCCCAGGAAAATTCCAGGTCGCCCTCAAAGGTGTACGCTTCGATGCGGTGGTTTCCCGGGTTCACCACGCGCAGCAGGCCGTCGCTGGTAACGGCCAGATCAAAGTAGGGACTGGGTATCACAAAGCCGGGGATATTGCGATTTTCATCTTTGGCGCCGATCAGATTGATTAGATGTCCCTTGAGGTCGTAGCGGTACACGATCCGATTGCCGGCGTCGGCCACAAATAGATTGTCTTTATAAACAGCAAGGGAACTGAGCACTGCTTTCTCGTCCGGCGTTTCCCATTGCGAGAGTTTTTTACCGTTTATATCATAGACTTCAATGTGATCCTTCAGTCCGGCATACACTCTGCCATCAGGGGCCACAGCCAGGCAGGTCACTACTCCATTCAGTGTGATTTGAGAAATCCGGCTGCCTTTTTTATCCAAAATCTGAATGGAGTCCGTGCCTCCAATATACATCTGATCCTCGGGCCCGATAGCGATGCTGCGGGGTTTGGTCAGGCCTGTGGTAAAGGTCGTTAACTCCCGGCAGACGATCAGGGCCGGATCGATCTGGCGTTGTTTACTCAGGTCGTAATCGAACTCCGGGCTGAGCCCGCTGCCCTTCTGGCCGGTAGTGTCCATGCGCAAAAAAGCTATGGCCCCCGCTGCAATCGCTACAGATACTACCATTATTATTAGAAGTCCGGATTGCCCGGAACCTTTGATGGAATGTTTTATGTGAGTCATATCTATCGACATTCCTTTAGGATATAAGGTTTTGAAAAATAACGCACTATATTAATGATATAGGTTTTTTGCACTAAGTTCAATCGGCTTACTCGCTGTCTTTTGTAATTCCTTTATTATGAGCTAGTTATAGCGGTAAAACATACGTCTGAATCCGCCTGGGGCGGATGGAGGCATGTCACCCTAAAGGGTTACTTTTTATTTTGTTATGTCCAGGCATATCATTTTATTCAGGTCACGGAGGATTAATCGGCCGTGGGCAATGGTCATGGGTCCCCAGGAATCGGGGCCGGGCAGAACCTGAGCCTCGGCCAGTTGGTTATAGCCGGTGGGACTGGCTTGTATCATGCGCAGCAGGCCGTGGTCGTCCATGGCGTAGATGAGGCCGTTGGCAATGATAAAGGGGCCGATGCCGAATTTGTGATCGGAGCCGCTGGTCCAGAGGACGTTACCATCTGGATCGAGGCATACGAACTGTTCGTCCGGGCGGATGCCGTAAATGTGGCTCTGGTAGAATATGGGAGTATGCTGGGCGGCGCCGAATATTTCCGGTTCCAGGTGATAGAGAGTTTTGACTTCAATTTGGCCGGCCTTTTCAATAAGTTGTACCATCATGCTGCCGGCGTTGTAGCCGCCGGAAAAGAAGATGCGATCCGGCCCCACGACCAGGGGGGAAGGTACAGTCGTGCTGATCTTCCATTCGGTGGTCTGCCAGAGGATAGTTCCGTCATCGGCCCAGACGCCCACTACGCCGCCGTTGACCTTGTCGCCGCCGCAGTAGATATACATGCGCCGGCTGTTAAAATCCATGGGGATAATGGAGGAGTGGGTCATTTTCCAGGCGTTGGTGTTGGGTGTTTCCCAGACGATCTTGCCGGTAGCGCAGTCGATAGCTGTCATTAAGACATCTTTACCTGCCGGGGCGATAATGGCTCTGTCGTTTTCGATAATGGGGCATTGGCCGGCGTACCATAGCGGCTCTTTAGTGCCATACTGGCGCACGAGGTCAAACGCCCAGAGGAACCGGCCGGTCTGTGAATCGAGGCACGTAACATGGCATTTGGGTCCGAGTATGACAATATATTTATCCGTGACCGCCGGGACAGTGCGTGACATGCCGTGGTTGCGTTTAATCTTGACCGGATAGGAATAGCGCCAGATATCGCGTCCGTCCGCCAGGCTCAGGCAGCGCAGGCTGTCTCTGCCGTTGGGGCGGTCGTAGTCCAGCACATAAACCTTGCCGTCCAATATTACGGCCCCGGCGTGTCCTTCACCTACGTCAATTTCCCAAAGCACGGGCGGCCCCTCTGCCGGCCATTGATGCGTGAGATTCACTGCGGGATCTGTATAAATATTATCAAAAAGGCTCCCCCGAAACCGCGGCCACGAGCCGGTCAGGTCTGCGGGCACGCCATCATATTTCTCAAAAATCCCCTGAACTTCTATGGGATACCCCGTTATCACGGCCTCAGTCTGCACCGGCCGATCAGTACCCGGTATGCGCTGTTGTAAATCCAGGTCAGAGGGCTGATACCACCAAATAACCAGAATAAACGCCACCCCGACGAGTGTTACAGGTATGATGAGTGCCAGATATTTCATAAATTAATACGGGTAAAACAAATTTTACATACAATACACATCATTTACGAAATCGATACATCAAATGTTCTATCCGCAAATTATAGCCTGATAAGAAGTTATGTCAAGAGGGTAGTTTTTAAAACAATAAAACACGGATGATACGGATGCAGCACTATCGGTAGAAGAATCGTGGGAATCAGACGCCCCATCACCTTATATGCAAAATCTATAATATCGCTTTCTAGTACTGGATTGCATGGACGGTCCATTAATTCTTGCTGTCAAATATTTTGTATTTATTACTTGCCGATAAAACGCCCATATCGTATAATCTTACTAGTAAGATTATACTTATATGAACATTTTTTTATCAAAAGGTGCATTATGATAGCAAATATGGCCACAACAAAAATGTCCTCGAAAGGGCAAGTCGTGATTCCGGAAATTATTCGGAAAGCTCTCGGTTTAGAGAGTGGATGTCAATTTCTGGTATTAGGGGAAAAGGACGCCGTTATTTTAAAATCAATTTCCGCCCCGTCGAAAAAAGAGGTGAACAGCCTGCTTTCCAAAGCACGTAAAAAAGCCAAAAAGGCCGGATTAAAACCCAGAGATATCGCTAACGCGGTAAAAAAAATTCGGGGCGGAAAGTGAAGATAACGAAAGTCGTTATTGATACGAATGTTTTTGTATCGGGTATCTTTTTTAGTGGACCGCCGGCCCGAATCCTCAATGCCTGGCAGAAGGATCGGATTCAAATGGCGGTGTCCGAAGAGATCATTGAAGAGTATAGGCGTGTTCTTGAGGACCTCTCCGCTACCCTCGAGCCTCTTGACTTTAACCCTGTCTGGGAGCGGTTATTTATTAAAGCTGAACTGGTTTCTTCTTATTATTTTAAAGAGCCCGTCTGTGATGATCCCGATGATGATAAGTTCCTGGCCTGTGCGATGGCCTCCAAGAGCAGGTATGTTATAAGCGGTGATAAACATTTGCTCAAAATAGGCAAATTTCATAATATATCTATTGTGACTCCGAGAGTTTTTCTTGATAAGCTGCTCTAAAGTTCACCCTCGTTGAAATCAATGGATATTCTTTTAGCCACGTCCTGGCCGATGAAAGACCGTGACATCTGTTTTGCCAATCATTTCTACGGCCAATATGGCGGACAGGGATGTCTATAGTAGTACGTTTATCAACATGAAAATTAATAAAACACTGTCACTTTTACTTTCCCCGCTGAGAGTTCAAGCTTTAGCTTGTTGATTATTTCAGATTATTCATTACTTTTTCCTTTAATTATTGCCTGCCAAAAAGCTTTCCCGAATGGCGATTTGTCATTGTGTGCTAGACACGGAATCCAGGGCTTGTGGATTCCCGCCTGCGCGGGAATGACAGAAAGGGGGACGACAGTTGGGAGTGTCGGGACGGGAAGGGGAATTTGTGGGTAGGATAAAGTGATACTCTTTTTTAATTTTTACGTTCAAGTTCATATATTTTATGGTCTTCGTTCCAGTTTACAGCAAAACCAAGTTCTTTTAGCCTGTCTTTTTGGGTGCCTACCCACCCTTTGCTTTCGCCAGATACAATATGATCAGGATACTTATCTGGATGTTCTAAAACGTCTAACTCTTGTTTATCCCAACTATTGAGTTTATCGAGCAATTCCTGTACTTCCAAAGATACTTCCTCGGATATATTATCTTTCAGAAAGTTGTCATCAGTAAAGTTAGTGGTTACAAAAGACCTATTAAGTGAAAATGGCTCAACAAATTCAAACTGAAGCCATAAACAGCGATTATCTTCCAGTATGTATACCAAGTATTCCGTACCCGAACCTATAATGTAATCAGGTACTCCCCACTCGTCGAATAAATGATTTTTCGTCAATTGTTTGTCAAGTTTAATATCATCAAGATGTAATCGGCGATCCATGTTCGGGTGTGTGACTCGTACTCCTCCTTGCTTAACATTAGTAAGTTTGCAGGGTATATTATGTATATAATAAACTTGACTTATTTCCGGTTGCAGAGTGGATTTATTATTTATAACAACCTGTTTTTCATGCAATTCAGGAGAAATTTTGTTAGCAACTTCAATTTTGAGGTTTTCATTTGAGTAAAAAAATAGGATGGCAAATATCAGTAAGATTAGACATAACAAAACAGAAATATGTTTACGATTCATAATCATAATTCTAAGAATTAGTGTCTCCTTCCATTTCAATGGTTTCTATTTACATGGTTTCGTTTTTGTTGAGGGTGTACCAGTCTATTTTTCGGGTGAGGTACATGATTATGGTTAAGACCAGGAACAGGCCGATGCTGCCCATGATGAGGGCGAAGTCTTCGAGTTGGATGACGATGAACAGGTAGGCGTAGAGGATGATCAGGATGGCGCAGACGGTGAAGGCGAAGAGATTGCTGCGCAAGATGGCTTTGGAGTAGCCGGTGATGAGGGTGGTGATGGCCAGGGCCGAGATGATGTAGGCGATATTGAAATTCAGATGCTCGGAGATGGACACGAGCAGGATGTAAAACAGGACAACGGCCAGGCCGATGAGGAGGTACTGGATGGGATGAACCTTTTTTTTGTTGATGATTTCGGTCAGAAAGAAGGCGGAAAAGGTGAAAACGATAAACATGAGGGCATATTTGGACAGGCGGATGGATTTCTGATAGATGTCGGCCGTAATCAGGAGTTTGAGGCCGAAAGAAGAGTCACTGACCTTATGTTGATTTCCATCCCAGGCTTGAGGGAAATTTCTATTCAGGTGCAGCACGTTCCAGGCCGCGGAGAATCCTTTGTCGGAAATATCCCGGGTGACAGGCAGAAAGGCTCCGTTAAAGCTGGGGGAGGGCCAGGTGGACCGGAGTGTGACGCTGGTGGTTTCACCAACGGGGATAAACTGGAGTTGTTCGCTGCCGTTGAGATTAAGCTGCAGGGAAAAAGTATGGTCCTTTTGGGTGGGGGAAAGAGTAATGGGGCACTGGACGCCGGAGTTTGCGATATCGGGAGTGACTAAACCCGGATTGGCTTTATACGTTGCTTCGTTAAAGAGTACCGTAATAGTGTCCTGAATTCCTCTCATATCCGTGATGCCAAGGGAAAAGAGGGCTTTATCCCAGAGGATATTTTTGGTGTCGATGTCGGGAAGATTCTGGGTGGGGATTTTGAAAACACCCTCGATCTTGAGTTGGGTGTTATATAAGACGGCTTCATAGAGGCTTCGGTATCGTATTTGCGGATCTATCTGCCCGGTTATATTTATGGTTTCCGGTAAGATATGGATATATTGAAATTTGTTAAATTCCTTGTTTTTCTGGTAAAGAGATTTGTAGGGAATGGTAAGAAAGGGCCCGGTAATCGTCTGAGATCCATCCCATTTCTGATTGATTTCCTGAATGACGGAATCCCGTCGGGCCTGTCTTTCCCGCATCAGGCGGGAGATCATGGATGCCGGAATCAGCAGGACCAGGACCAACAGGCCGATGGACATAACTTTAATGATGGCGGCGTATCGCATCAATGGACGGGTTTTCCCGGACGTGTCTTGTTCTTCGCTCATGATTTTCACCTTATCAATCTATGTGATATCTTCGAATCTCTTTATATTCCCATTATGATAAATTGATACGTTTTTTATTATATCAAGGTTCAGTTTTGGCAAAAGATTTAATTTGAAGAATGTGCCGGTGTCCCATAACGCAGGCAATAGTCGTTTATCTTGTTTATTCACAAGATGATATATAAGCCGTCGGGGCGAACTTAATTAAAAAGGTCCGTATACCGAATATTGATGATATAGGCTGTAACTTGATCTGATTATTCATTTCTAAGTGCGTTGATCAATTCTCCGCGCAGGGCCAATATAGCGGCCAGGGATGTCCATAGTATACCACTTGTCAGGATAATAACAAGGGTGACGGTCAGGGACCAGATTGGGAACTGGCCGGAGCCGAAGCGCAGGGCGGGCAGGACGGCTACCAGGGCGGCTATTACTCCGGCGCCCAGGCCCAGGAGCAGGCAGGTGATGTGTTCGTAGATGATCAGTCGTATCAGTTCGGAACGGTTGTATCCAACGGCCCGGAGCATGGCCAGTTCGCTGCGTCGTTCGAGTACATTGCGCGCTACGACCAGGCCCAGGCCGATACTGCCCAGGACCATGCCCAGGGAGCCCAGTATCTGGAAGATAGAAAGATAAGTGTTTTCCACGGCGTAGAATGAAGCCAGACGCCGGAACGCAGGAGTGAGGTTCGCGGAAACCTTGCGCAGAGACCGCGCCAGTAGGGGGGTAATCTGGTCCACTTTCTCAGGCGCACAATCGATCAGCAGCATGCGATAGCCATCGGCGCCGAATCTCTCAATAAAGTTATTTTCTGAGATAATCAGGCTTCCCTGCAGGATGGAGTTTTGCAGGCCGCCGGCCAGCCGGATTTTGAAATTCTTTCCCTGTTTATCAGTATAGAATAAATCGTCGCCTACTGTTTTACCCAGCGACCATTTAATGGTGGCATAGTCTGTTATAGCGTAAATGACATCATCTTCGCCGGGATTGTCATACAGCAGGCTCCAGGGATTATCCTTTTTTATATTATCCAAGATATGCACGAATGAAAATGCCTTACGCGAGATAAAATCGTCGGGATTAACGCCCAGAACTTGCGGCTGCTGGGGGCGGTTGAGGTTGAGGCAACTGGCGTCGTCCCCGTCCCGCAGGCGCAGCGGTACAAATTCAACGGAGCTCATGTCATCCGGGTCCAGTGCGAATTCTTTTTGTCCGGCCGGGCTGTTGAGGTCATGATAAACCGGCAGGGTGGTCTCTGCGATCAGGGCAAAACCGCCGGTGCCTGAGGATCTTTCAAAGGCGTTTTTGAGAGCATCATGCCGGTTGGCTCCTACTGCAATAATAACAAAACACCCGCATGCCAGCAGCGCGATCACGGCCAGGGATCGCCCGTGGCGCCGGGTCATATTCCGTTGAGCCAGACTCTTAAAAGTTAAAAACTCGTGCCTGGTCTTGAATGTCTGCCGGCGGAGCCAATAATCTGCCAGGCCTAAAAAGCCAAGCAGCAGCAGACTGCCTGCCCCGAAAAACGAGCCCACCGACAAGTCATCACTGCGAAGACCGAGTGCCACTAAAATTACAGCCGTGGCCAGGGCCGGAAGTGATATCCACAATCCTAATTTCTGATGCGGTATTTTGTCCTGGTTTAACAGGGTCTCGTCCATGACATTGGCCATGAGTTCACGCGGAGGGCGTTTCCCTTGGCGCAAGAGCATAAGCCACATGGCCAGTAACGCTGCGATAATACCGATACCGGCCCCCATCAAAATGGTAGTTAATTCAGCATGAAATCGAATGGAGGCACTGCCCACGGCGTTAAGCCAAACTGAGGCCAGGCCGTGCAGAATGATACGGGTATAGAACAAACCTAAAACCGTCCCTATTACGGACCCCGGGACCGCCAGAATCAAGCCTTCGCCCAGTAACAGTTTTTGCACCTGGCCGGGTGTGAATCCCAGAGCCATTAATATTCCCGTTTCTGCCCGGCGCTGCTGGATGCCAAACACAAACAGGAGTCCCATCAGGAGCAGCCCGCTGATAATCAGAAAGAAACTCAGCCCCAGAAAAAGACCGCCGAAATCCATGGCATGTTGGCTGGCATTTTGACCCAGTTGGCGTACCGGCTGAAAGAAAAAACCCAGTTTGCCGGGATCAAGATTCTGCTGAATATGCTTTTCCACTGATATCCTGTTCTCTTTGGATAATGGATAGCGTATGGCGGTGAGGTCACCGAACTGATTTGCCCATATCTTCTGGCCGGCCGCGAGGGTGATAAACGCCTTGGGTGTGCCGCGGTGCTGGTCCCAGTAGTATTCATCTTTTTCCCGTATTTTATCCAGATCGACCGGCATACCCGGCTCCCAGTCACGGCAATTGGCCACCTCTGCCAGTCCTTCGAAGTCGGGCATCAATTCCGCATCCGCGGCCAGACCTTCCATGGGGACGATGTTTCGTACCTTGAATTCGCTGGTTTGCTCCTGGAGCTTGCGTTTTTCGCCCGTCACAAAATACGTCAGCTCAAGGGTATCACCCGACTTCACCTGAAGGTCCTGTGCCAGCCAGTCGTTAATGACAATTTCATCATCTGTCATATCCGGCGGGATTAACGCCCTGGTATAGGGTGTCTTTTCCAGGGCAGCTATGGTTGAATAGGGCGTTGCCTGTTCATCAAACCGTATTTCATTGGCAAAGTAGGTTAGAATTCTGGTTGAGGGTATCTCAATGCCGGTGGCCGTGGCCACGATAGCGGGCTCCAGAAAAATCCGTCCTGATCGCAGTTCCAGGCTGTTCAGTTTGGTTATTTCTTTCCATTGCAGTTCGGCATCCGCGATACGCCAGTTATTCTTTAAGGCCGTATCCAAAGCTTCAATCCTCAGACTTTCACTTTGGTTATCGCCCAGGAGAAGTACATTTGCCTTCTCAGATAAATCTACCATATCAGCTAAAACTTCACGTGATAAAAATGCGTTCAGCGGGGCGACCTGATTCGACTTGAGGCTGAAATGGCCAAAGTGCGCCTCCGTCACAATCGATTTAACCTTTAACCGTATGGCCGCTGCCTGGTCCGCTACGGTGGCCATGATGGATTCACGCGAGAGCAGGCTGGGTTTATTCACGCGCAATAATACCTCATCCCCAACATCGACCTGCAATTGTCCGGCCAGGAGGTTATTAAGCATAATTTCATTTTCACTGAGTTGTACACTATCGGTGCTTGGGGCCATGGCCCAGAACGCCTTGTCAACACCGAGAACTTCAATCTGATTAGCCCGCCGGGAGCCATCAGTATTACTCAATGCGCCCGATAGCTGTAATATCCCCGCCGCCGGAGAGTTCAACTCCCTGCCCATTTCCCCGGCAAGTTCCGCCCGAAAGAAACGATCTCCACCGGACAGGGCCCATGTGGTCTGACCCAGGCGCACGCGCACCATTTCCTGCAGACTGAACCCTACCGAGTCACCCACCACCAGGGCGCCGGCCAGAACAGCCGTTGCCACGGCGGCGCCCAGCAGAATCCCCAGGTTGGTCCGCCGGTAAAACTTCAAACTCCTGAAAAAAAGTGT
>JAFGHE010000173.1 GCA_016930295.1 Sedimentisphaerales bacterium | reverse complement strand
CATTTCAATCGTGCCAGCGGATACATATCCAGGATATGATGAACTCGGGTTTGCTCCTCTGACGATTCTTTCACTTTTGATAACACATCAATCAGAATCCCGTTATAGGCTTTCTGCTTGAGCATATCCGTAAGTTCGGCCAGGGTCCCGACCGTATCAAATTCCACCTGCTGCCGGCGCAGTGCCTCCTCGTACTGCTGCCTGGCCTGGCCTTCTTTTGACATAAGAATCAATCGGATCGACATTGTCACCAAACCTGTTTAGTTACTATGCAGAAATTTTGTCGTTGAGACAGTTTTGTTGTTTATATCGGGGATTTCTCACTGCCTCATAAGTATGTAATTGGAAAGGAGTAATACCTGTTATATCAGATAAATAGTATTGTCCGTTATCTACATCATTGATAGAGAATAAGTTAGATGACTCATGGGATCAGAAAATTACCTATATGGGTTTGTAACACGATAAATATTATCGAGAAAATCAGGTTGATATGAAGCTTTTAATTTTTTCTATCGTTACCGGGGAGAGGTTATAAGACCATACCTGCATTCCTAGCCCCTGGCAGGGAAACTTATAATAAAGGTTGTGCCCCTCTTCAGCCGGCTTTTGACATTCACTGTGCCCCCCAGTTCCCGGATAATCCCATGGACCACGGCCAGGCCCAGACCGCTGCTGTTACGATTGCCCCCGCTGGCCACGCCCAGGGTCGTAAAAAAGGGTTCAAATATATGGGGTAAATGCTGCGCATCGATTCCCGCACCTGTATCACTGAAGGTCATCACCAGATTATGATTATCCCGATGCAGTCCAATCGTAACCGTACCTCCATCCGGCATAGCTATCTCGGCATTATCCAGTAAATTACCCAATACTTTATGAATCCGGCTGCCTGGAACTTCAAAAACCGGAACCGCCTGTAAACGCAGTTCTAATTTTATATTTTTTTCGGATAATGGCTTTTCCACCAGGTGAGCAAATGTCAGAATAATTTCTGTCAAATCACTGAGATCGAACTGTCGCGCATCTTTTTCCGCAAAAGTTAAAAGAGAGGAGGTTATCTGGCTGATTCGATTGGCTGCCTCGGCGGTCATGTGCAAGGCCCGCATGGTTGATTCGGCATTCCTGCTCTGGAGGGCAAAATCCACGAACGTGGCTACTCCTCCAATGATATTATTAAAATGGTGCGCCACGCCCGACGCCAGAGTTCCCAGCGAGGCCATCTTTTCCGCCTGCAGAAGTTGTGTTTCCAGGATCTTGCGATTGCTGATATCGCGTACCCACGCCGCCACACCGACAACCTTATCCGGTGTCTCCAAGACCGGGCTGATAACCATGGCCAGGGTCATGGACTCACCCTGTTCATCCCGATGATTAACCTCAAATTCATTTTGCTCCTGTCGGTTGATTGCTGTTTCAATGGCTTCATGCAACTGACTCCGCAAACCCTCGGGTACAATCCGTTCAAGATGACAGCCGACAATTTGTGCTGCCGGGGTGTTGAATAATATTTCCGCTGCCTGGTTCCAGCTGATGATACGCCCCTGACAGTCAGTTCCCACAATGGCAAAACTGGAGCAGTCGCATAGATTGCGGTAATAGCGATCAGGGACCGGATCCGTCCTTTCTGACGCCTCACCGTGTTTGTTCTCTTCACTCAAAATCCTCAACTCCTATATGAATACCTATATTATCCTTTTAATGGCACAGACTCTCAATTCCAACTTTTTACTCGCTTCTATTTTTAACCTCAGTGGCATTAAGTGCATCAGGTGTCAGCAGGAACACCAGTTGATAATCTTCTGCTCCCCGGCTGCGGGCCAGGAATAATTTACCCAGATTATTGGCCGCTTCATTCTGTTTTACCGCGATTACCAGAAAATATCCTCTTTTAATTCTGCCGGCCAGGGTCATCTGTTCAAATATCACCTCGCGCGGCTCACGCACCAGACGGATCTGGTCATATTCTTCATCCTGAACAACCCTGCCGTCGTATTCCGGAGAGCGGAACATGGGGGCCAGTTTGACATATAATGATTCAACGGGCCACTTCTTCTCGGTTGGCACACAATTGACCTGAAATAAGCACTCACCGTTCGTGAGACTATAGCCCCTGAGCCGGCCTCCGGCGTCGTTGACAAAAACAGAGGTCGGCACTTCCTGGATATAGCTGAACACTTCCGCCACCTGGCGGGCGTTACGAAATAGCGCAGTCCGGCCCGGCATCCTGATTGCGCCTAAGGTATCCAGTTCTTCAACAAATCTCTGCCATTGATCTATGGGCGCCAGGGCCAGGATAAATCCGTTCTGTTCCCATGATCGCAGCATGTTCGTATCAAATCCGGATTCCACACCCGCATTATTTTCTCGTTCGGCCGGATCGAAAGAATTACGCCGCCAGAAAACCAGTTCCTCTACATCCACATGACCCGGTAGCTCCAACGGCAGATAATTACATGTTACAAAAATTATCCTGTCCGGATCGGCCGGCTGATCCACCTTAAACGGGCTCTCCTCCTTCAACCGGGCCATCTCGGCATCTTCACATCCGGCAAAAAACGCCGCCAACACCAGAAATAAGCCTAAATACTTATATTCCAAAATATTAGCTCCACATGCACTAAACCAGAAATAATACCCCTATTTGCCTGCCCTGTCAACCAAGCTTCTAAATCCTTAATTAATGATATCCCTATCCCGGCGGTAATAGTTTTTTGTTATCTTTGTCAATATCAGAAAATCAATCGTAATTGATCCGATCAGCATGATCAGAATAAACACACCGCCAAAAGTCTTGATATCATAAAAAAAGAATTTACTTTCTGGGTGATTGGATAACATGATCCCCAATAGCCATAGCATAAGAATCAGAGATGAACCAAAAAGCAGCCACATACCCACAAAGGCTATTTTGGATGGGTGTTTAAGGGCCTTGCGATAGGTATCCCCGGTTGCATGGATTCGACCAATCGGATCAGTGGCGGCATGGGTAGTTAGGGGGGTATTACAGTGGGGGCAGAAATGCCGGCCTGGCTGGATTTCCCTCAAACAACCGGGGCAAATCCCCGTTTCCCCTTCCTGGCTTCCCTCCTCAATCTCCATTTCCTCCTGATACTGTGCCATCCCGCAATTCCAGCATACCTCAAAATCCTGATCTACCTGCTCATGACACTTACTACATTCCCAATTTTGTACATCTTTTATTTCATCCATATTCTTTCTCCCATTAACCACGTATCATGATGATACGACAGAGCCGTTTTAAAACGCACTCCGTTCATATCGTCATTTTACCTTTCCTGTCTCTTGATGTCAACGCGCGTGGCAGTAATATATTGATAATACATTACTTAATCCCTTCATGTAATATTGGATTTATTGATACTCTTAAAATTATCCGATTATCCAATCTCTCTTGCAATTTTAAGGTTTTTCATTTTTTCAAATGGGTGTTTGGCGTTAAAATTCTACAATCGTACCTATTATCCAATTGAAATATAGAAAACATTGTCAATTATCCACTCTTAGGCGTTAAAATTCTTTAATTGTTTCATTTG
>JAFGHE010000018.1 GCA_016930295.1 Sedimentisphaerales bacterium | reverse complement strand
CCCTCACCCTGAAGCTCCAGCACGAATTCCACGTTTTCCTGTGCCGTCAGAACCGGCACCAGGTTATACGCCTGAAATACAAAGCCCAGCGAGTGTAAACGCATATCCGCCCGCTGCCGTCGCGTCATGGTTGCCAGGTCGTTACGAAGAACAGTGAGCCGCCCCCCGGTGGCCGTATCCAGCGCGCCGACCAGGTTCAGCAGGGTTGTTTTGCCACTGCCCGAAGGACCCACAATTGCCAGAAACTCTCCCGAGAGAACCTCAAGGTCAACGCCCCGCAGGGCCTGGGCCTCTACCTTGCCCGTCTGATATACTTTCTTTAATCCACGAGCCGACAC
Source organism: Sedimentisphaerales bacterium (assembly GCA_016930295.1). Lineage (GTDB taxonomy): Bacteria > Planctomycetota > Phycisphaerae > Sedimentisphaerales > SM23-30 > JAFGHE01. Next base: position 4,047 of record JAFGHE010000018.1, on the reverse strand, counting down.
CAGAATTTCATTATCTCTATTTATCATTTTCATTGAACCTGTCCTCATCTTCAATGGAGCTCATGCTTCCAGCTTGAAGGTTCAATCGTCACGCAATCCTTTAACCTTTAGATTACCAATCATACGAATTTACTCCACAAACGCGCTGAGAGCTCAAAGTTTACCCCTTTGAAGAAAGGGGCTTTAGCGGGTATCTTTGTATCAGCTATTCTATTCATACTATCAGGTCCTCATGGCTTTGGCCGGATCCACACGCGTCGCTTTCCACGCCGGATAGATCGAGGCAAACAGAGTGGCACATATCGAGATTCCCAGAGCATACCCGATCAGCCAGTACCCAAAATCGCCGTATATATAAGGGTCCAGCAGCACGTCAGGCACAGAAAATTCGCCGCCGATCATGGCTTCCAGGTTCACCCCGGTCGTAGCCAGGTAATGAGCAAGCGATCCGCCCAGCATCAGCGCTACCAACGCGCCGCCCAGCCCTATAAATAAGGCTTCCAGTACTACCATCACAATGATCTGCCGGCCTTTCATCCCAATCGCTGAAAGAATGGCAAACTCCCGGCGGCGCTCCATAACCGCCGTCAGTTGAGCACTGGCGATTCCCAGGCAAACGACCAGTACGATCATGCCTACCAGAACCCTGGTGAAAGCCGTATCACCTTTTATATTGGCCGCAAATGCCGGATTCACCTCCATCCAGGTAATCACCTCATTGTCCGTTATTTTTTCCGATAAGAGTTTGCGGGCTGATTCAATACGTTTATAATCATACAGCAGAACGCTGATCTCCGCCGGCCCGGTATAACCCGTGAGCTTTTCAATATCAGATAACCTCACATGACAGACGGCCGCATCCAGTTCTCCACTGCCTGTGTCTATAATTCCGATAATACGGAGCATGGCACTTTCAATCCCGTCCCGGCCGACCAGCGTTACATACAGATCATCGTCTGGTTCCACATCAAGCCGTTTGGCCAGTTCCTTTCCAATCACGACCTTGTTAACGTCATCCGGTAACAAATATCGCCCGGTAATCTCACCCTTATTCACGATTCGGTTAAATGCCTTTTCCTTATCCGGCTCCACTCCCATAATTTCCACCCCCGCCATCCGGTTGCCAAAGGCCAGCATCCCTTTGGTCCGAGCCCGCATCACCATGGATCTTACCCCGGCCAGTGAATCAACTTCTTTCAAAGACTGCTGCCAGTTGACCAGACGCAGCGAGTCTTCCCGGTTCTCCCGCCATTCCTGTGGTACAATACGCAAATGACCGGCTCCGCTCTCGGCCACGGCCCGAATCTGCATCTCGGCCCCACCCCTGATCCACGAGGCGGTCACTAAAGCAATCGCACAGCCAATCCCCACACCGATAATAGACAGGATGGTCCTGCGCGTATGACGCAACAAACTGCGCCGGGCGTATTTTAATGACACCGAACGAATCATGTGCGCATCGCCTCCACCGGTTCCAGCCGGGCGCCCAGCAGCGACGGCCACACCGATGCCAGTATCGAAGTGCCCGTTACCGCTATCAAACCCTGGTATAAATATTTAAGTTCCAATACCGGATAAATCACATACGAGATATTGATCCCGCCCCAGGCAAAGGTTATATCCTCGCTGGTATCGCCGGCAAAGATCGCATAGTCAATGCCTGTTTTCGCAGTAATCAAAACCAGCACGACTCCCAGTAGCGACCCGATGACCACGCCGATCAGGCCAATGATAACCGATTCGATCAGTACCATGTTGATGATGCGCCCGGGTCGTGAACCCAACGCCAGCAGCATGCCAAACTCGTGGGTACGCTCGAACGTGGACATCATCGAGGTATTGGCAATCCCCGCCGCCGCCGCGATAAACACAATCCCCATGAAAATCAAATCCGACCATTTTCTCATTTCAAATATATTGGTTAAAAACGGTACCGCCTCGAACCAGGAAATAACCTCCGCATCAGCCGGCAGCGGTAACGAGGTTATCTGCTTGGCCAAAGCGTCTGCATTTTTATAGTCCTGGCCCCGAATAACGATTTCATGCGCCTGATCGGATATAGCCACGAAATCGCCGGCCTGCTCCAGAGGCATGACTATTCCCATACTGTTTACGATCTCCACGTTACTTTCAAGGACCGCCTTAATCCGAAAAAGGTTACTAACCGGGAATCCGTCCACATCCTGGCCAATCAGCGCAAGCAGCTCACCCGGCCGGACATTGAGCCGGCGGGCCAGTACCTTGCCAACGAGTACCGAATCGCCCTCGGGAATGTCTGACTCCGGGAGAAACTCCAGTAGCCCGCCCATGTCCGATTCCGAACCTATATCCACACCCACGATTACCGCCGGCTCGGCCGTGGCCGGCGCATCCGTTTCTTCGCCCGCAGCCGCCAGTGCCGGCGCAAAAATTCGTGCAGACACCACCTTAACCTCAGGGATACTTTTCAACTCAGTCGTTATCTGGCAGACATTGTCTATATAGAGATCAATAGCACGCTCTTCACGCCATCCCTTGTGGTGAATCTGTACATGACCGACCAGCGGACCGGTTACGGTCTTGATCATATTATCGAACGAACCGGACGAAAAACTGCCCACAAAAACCAGCGTAAACTGACCCAGCGCAATCGCACCCATCGCCAGCAGCGTACGCTTGCGGTTCCGCCCAAGGTTCCGCCACGCTATTTGCCATGTACTCCATCGCATCCGTTCAACCTTTTAATCACTCACAATCCTGGAAATCGCAACAAATGTACCACGGCCGTGTCGGCCGTGCTAACCGTGCGTTATCAAATGCCAAACAGTTTCTAAGCAGTCGCTCCGCTACTCTCACATCTTAAACTCACAACTTCTTCTGATCATCGCTTCTGCTCTAAATTAGACAAACTGAACGTACTCTCCGGCACCTCTACATCAAACTGAATGTTATGATAAATCATCTCCGTTTTTTGCTGTTCCTCTTCGTCCTTATCTTCCGGAATCAGGGTCAGATGCGACGGGATCCGGCGCCCGTCAAAATCCTTGACCTGGTCCCAATAGATGGTTCGGGCCGGCCGGTCCTTGCGGTCGTAATATCGCGCCTCCAGGGGAATGCGCCCATCGTTGGAAACGACCAGTTCAAATCGTTTCCACAACCCCACAGTATCAGGCCGGGCCTCAAACGTGATCAGCCACCCGGCCGGGTCTTCAGTTCGGCCGGTCAGCTCATACGTATAATCCTCCATAAACGATGATTCCCGCACCAGATCGTCATTGGTCAAGTCACTGCCCATCCAGGACGCCAGCATCATCGACGGCGGTATCCGGATCGTACGACGTATCCGCGGCAGATAGTTCCACAGGTTCTTGTCCACCTTAAGCGTGGCCGTGCCCTTTTCCCGCGCGGGCGACTCGATTAAAATCAAAGCCTTCTCCGTGCCCCGGGTCCATATCTTCATGCCCATCCGGCGCTCGCGCCGCGGCTTGGTGATAATCAACTCTACCTCCGATATACTGCTCTTGGAGCGGTACATGTCCTCAAAATATTTTACCGCCGCCTCCAGATCGAGCTTGCCATCCTTGATAAACACCGGTTCCTCATACGGTTCCGCCGCCGCCGGTCTGGATTGATCCCCATCCTGCGTTGCAGACTCTTCCACCTCCGGCTGCGAATCTTTATTATCCTCAACCGCCCGGGGTTCCTGCGCAAATCCGGCACACACAAAAACAAAACACAACAAAAGCAGGTAGTAGTATGACTTGCTGGAGATGATTATTTCAGGTGTAAACTTCATCGTATGGACCTCTATCACTATCCCAATTTTCAAAAATTATACTCCATCCTGTTAATAGTGTCGATGTAGAAATGATTTTGTTACAGGATAATTTCGACCATTATAAACACTTGCTATAAATAGTTTTATATTTGTACGACCCATCCGGTAGGCCAAAACCGCCTGTACCACGGCCGTGCCGGCCGTGTCTTGTCTCGCGGATATATACCCCTGTGAATTGACCCCACCTCCCGGCCGGCCTAGAATCATGTATAACTTATTTTATAGGAGAT
>JAFGHE010000172.1 GCA_016930295.1 Sedimentisphaerales bacterium | reverse complement strand
TGTTTTAATTATAATTAGTTAGGTATTTAAAGCAACGTTTTGGCATATATATAAAAATTCCATGCTAAGGAAAATAACCGTTCAAGTCAATCTAAATTGAGGACTAGTGGAATAAGATAAAATATAATCAAGAGCAGTCAGCGAATAAAAATCAATGGGGATATTTTCACAAATCCTTATTTTACAGAGAATAATAACAAACAGGAGATCACTCTGACAATTGGTCGGTTTTACTCTTTTTTGAATAAAACGGAAATATTAAAACCGAACCCCTGTGCTCACTGAACTCCATATCTTCTACTTCCTCATCAGAACAAAAGGGGAAAATCCCGCTTCGCTCTTTTCGATAGATCAGGAAATTGTCTTTATCGTATCTTCTCTCTTTTTCCCAACTTGCCAGCCAGAAGCAGGCATCGCCCTTTTCTTTTTCCCAGGTAGTACCATCCTCATTGATGCCCCTGGTTTTCTCAAAGTCAAAAACAGGCCAGACAAAGGCTTCTTTTCGATACGTTTCCTCTCCGGCCAGAGGAGCTTTTTGGCAGCCTGATGCCAGTAATACAGATAAAGCCATAATCCATATCAGCGCCATACTTATCTTTTTTACTGATGCATTAAAACACCCTTTTTTTTTCATGATATAACTCCTTCTGAAATTTGATGGATTTTCATCGTTTATAAACCTGTCCCATAAGTATAAATCAGACAAATGCCGCATGTCAAATCAATTAGAGTAAATTTTCATAGGGGTATAATAGAACCTTGAGTGAAAAATAAATACCTGAAAAAGGATTATTTATTTTTTTTGATTGACAGGATATTAAGGCAAAGTTAAATTCATTTTTCCTGGATATGAAATATTTGACGAAATAGCCTTTTGGGGCTTTAACTTTAGTAGGTATTTATATTAAAAGCGTCATTTAATCGGGCACCATCACGCTCGTTTTTAATATCCACACTGCTCTCAGGGAAGTTCTAAGGCAGTGTCATGGCTGGGAATGGAATCCATAGGTAGCAGATGGTTTACGTTGTGTCATAACATTATGATGGATGTTTATGTCAAAGAGTCAATATGGGCAACCAAATGCGGGAAATATGAGCTGAAAATCAGGATTTCAATCCCGGCAAGAGACAGGAATTTAATGTAGGCGGCATGATTGCTTTTTACCCTCTATTTATTGGACAGATAGAGTGGTTTCATGGATGCGGTTTCAATCCGAAACAAAAAATAAATATGTGAGAGAGTTAGGATAAAGACTGTGGCGGACGTACTAACGGATATCTGGGACAAGATTTTGCGACAGGTGCAGAAGCATCATAGTCAGTGTTGGCGTAATTGGTTTGAACAAATTGAACCCATCGGTCTGGAAAATGGGCAGTTAAGGGTGGGCGTACCTGATAAGTCGTGGTTGTTGTATTTAAAACACCATTGCAATAACTACCTCAAAGAAGCTGCACAGCGAATTACTGGGCATTTAATTACACTGGATTATGTACATACAGAGCAAGATACCTTAAGCGAATCTGACTTCGGCCAATATGAAAGTGACGAATCAGACCTTTTATATTTCAATCCTGATTATACATTTAAAAACTTTGTGGTAGGCCCGTGCAATCGATTATCTCATGCTGCTTGTATAGCAGTCAGTGAGTCCCCCGGGCGTTCTTATAATCCACTTTTCCTGCATGGTTCGGTAGGATTAGGTAAAACACATCTGATGCAGGCTACATGTCAGGCACTTCTGAAACAATCCCATCAGGCCCAGGTTTTATATATGTCATGTGAGACGTTTGTAAATGATTTCATCAGAGCGGTAGAGGAAGGGAATCTCTACGATTTTCGCTACAAATATCGTTATGTGGATGTGCTGGCAATTGATGATATTCAGTTTCTTTCGGATCGGGACAGGTCTCAGGAAGAGTTTTTTCATACATTCAACAGTCTTTATCAATCGCAAAAACAGATTATCCTCTCTGCCGATTGTTCGCCCTCTGAGATCCCCAAACTTGAAGACAGGCTTGTCAGTCGGTTCAACCAGGGGCTCGTCACCCGTATAGACAAGCCCAGCTATGAAATGCGTATGGCCATATTACATAAGAAAGCGGCCATGCGTGGTATTGCACCGCCTGAGGAATCCATCAGTTTTATTGCCAAGAAAATCAACAGCAATACCCGCGAATTGGAAGGCGCCCTGACCAAGGTGCATGGTCTGGCTATGCTGGAAGACGGTACTATAACGCTGGAACTAACGCGTCAGGCTCTGGGTGAGGAACCCACCCCGGCCCATCGAATGATTACCATTACTCAGATCATCGATTCTGTTACCGATCATTTTAATATCCGTTTAAGTGACCTTCAGGGCCGGCGTCGCAGTCGCAGCATTGCCTTTCCCCGCCAGATATGTATGTACCTGGCGCGCGATCTGACCAGCCACAGCCTGGAAGAGATCGGCGGCTATTTCGGCGGACGAGACCACACCACCGTACTGCATGCCTATCGCAATATTGACAAACTATGCGATAACGACGAAAGTATCCGAGCCCTGGTCGATACCCTCGTAACCAACCTCACCCAACACTAAACTGTGATAGACGTTATCTAAGAAATATACGATACGTATGCTCAACGGTATGCATATCGGAAATATAGGTGTTGTTGAGGCAGATGGTTACGAGGGGGAAAAGATTCAATTAACAGATATAGAAAGGACACTTATCGATATTGCGGTAAGACCAGAATATGCCGGAGGACCTTTTGAGGTTTTAAGAGCGTACAAATCGGCGAAAAATAAGGTCTCTATTAACAGATTAACCGCCCTGCTAAAGAAAATAAACTATGTTTATCCTTATCATCAAGTAATCGGATATTACCTTGATAAAGCCGGTGTATATCAAAAATCGCAGATTGACAGGATAAAATACGAGCAATAGGTGGAGGATCCTTGTATATCTGGGATTGTAGGGCTTGGTTGGGATTTGGAATTATCCTTATATATATTAGAAGTGTTTTAAAGTGCAGATTCATAGCGGCCGATAATGATTTATAGGACATACCGTGCGCGACGTGCGCATAGAGCACAGCCGGCCAGTTGTGACAAGACAAAGGTAGGCCCAGGAAAAGTGAATAGTATATTTTAATGAGGGTTGGAAACTCATAAGTTTTTATAAGGTAGAATGTTATGGGAACAATTAGCAGTGGTGTAGGACTGGTATCCGGGATACCGATTGAAGAGATCGTCACCCAGTTACTGGCTATCGATGCACGTCCCAAAGATCAACTGGAAACGCGTCTGGAGGAAAGTACCGAGAGCCAGGCGGCTTTGATGAAAATACAGGGTCTGGTCATGGCGTTACAGCTTTCGGCCGCGGGGTTCAATCAGCAATCTGTGTTTGAGCAGATGGCGGTGACCACGAGTAATGAAGATATTATGACTGCCACGGCCACACGCTTTGCAGAAGAAGGTACGTATCGCTTTATAGTCAAACAACTTGCGAGCAATCACCATTTTGTCAGTCGGGGCTATGCCAATCAGGATAGCAGCATCGGCACTGGTCAGATCAGCTTTGAGATAGGCCAGGGTCAACTGGCTCGTGATACTAATTTGAATTTCATCAATGGTCAGCAGGGATTCCAGCGGGGTAAAATCAGTATCACCGACCGGGCCGGCAATTCTGATATCATCGACCTGACGCAAGCGGTTTCCATAAAAGATGTTATAAAGGAAATTAACAGCAGCAGTAAAATAAATGTTACGGCTTCGGTATCCAGTGACGCTCTGGTGATTACGGATAATAATGATACGAGTCTGAGCAGTTGGTCTCAGTGGGTTGAAAACGGCGGGAGCGGTGCACTGGTTATTGCCGACATCGGTTCCGGCCATACTGCAGCGGATCTGGGGATCAGGAATGATGTGGCCGTGTCGGTTGAGGAAGATAAAATTGTCGGCCAGGACCTCATGTATATTACGGCGGATACATTAATCAGCGATCTTAACGATGGCAATGGAATCCGCGGTATAAATTCAGTGAATGACAAGTTAACATTCACCCTCTCCGATGGTTCTGTATTATCAGTTGCGCTGAAAAACACTATGTTTGAAACTGTTGGGGGATCAGCACAATCACAAAGTACCACCCTGCAGTCACTTAATCATGGCGCCGGCATTCGCTCCGGCACATTCAAGATCACGGACCAGAACGGCAGGTTTATCGAAATTAATACGGATGAACTGGCAGAACCGGAAAAGGCCACGTTAGGGGATTTCAAGGCACTCATAGAAGAAAAAGCCAAAGCCCATGGTATGGACATTTCCATTGCATTTAATGTCTCAGACCATATCACCATCACAGATAACAGCAAGGCGTTCGCTGGCGATACGGAACGGGTAAGTCATTTTATTATTGAGGATATAGAAGGTCACGCCGCGGCGGACCTGGGTATTGTTGATGACATGGAAGGCTCTATCATTCATGGTGAAAAGATATGGTTCATGGAGTCGGTAGGGGATATTATTAATGCCGTTAACAACCATTGGGACAATATTAATCTGAATGATCTGGTTCTGGGTATCGATCAGAATGGCAATGGCATTACCGTGACGGACAACACCGGCATCGGTGGACAAGCAGCGATTGAATCCTCGTTTCTGGCGGAGGATTTAGGCTTGCTGGAACTTGACGAAAATGGTGTGGGCCGGCGTTTAATAAGCGGGCTGAATACCGTGATGCTACGCTCACTCAACGGCGGCAGCGGGGGTGACCCGGAAGCCGCGGATAGTAATCGCATCACCTCCGGCGGGATCATTTCCCTGACCGACCGGGCCGGCAATACGGCCCAGCTTGATCTTAGTAATGTCTTTACGGTTCAGGATATACTGGACGCTATCAATAATCCGGATAATGGACTTAATATCACGGCCTCAATCAATTCTGTAGGCAATGGCATTATGCTTTCGGATACAACCGCAGCGGGCGCTATCACCGGCAACCTGATAATTTCCGACGTAGGGGATAGCACGCTGGCCCGCAACCTGGGTATTGTGACCGATGATGCGCTTAGCCGTATCGATAGCGGGAACCTGCAATTGCAATATATCTCGGAAGCCACGACGCTGGATGACTTGAGACACGGGGAGGGAGTCAGGCGGGGTCAGTTTACTATCACTGACGGAGTGGGTAAAACCGCGACCATTGACCTTGCTCAGGACACGGTCAAAACTTTAGAAGATGTTATTGAGAAGATTAACACGAGTGGTACAAATTTAAGAGCCCGGATTAACGATACCGGCGATGGATTGCTGCTCTATGATACCAGTGAAGGTGACAATGTAGCGGCGTTTAAGGTAACGGATACCAGCGGGAGCACGGCCCATGACCTGGGCATAGCCGGCACGGCCAAACGAGGCAGCGACGAGACATACACACTGGACGGTTCGTATGAATTTAAGCTGGATGTGGGCGGCGGCGATGGTTTACAAAACATTGTTGATCAAATCAATTCGGCCGATATGGGAGTGAAGGCTTCCCTGATACACGACGGATTAAGCTATCGCCTTAGCTTTAACAGTCAGGTCAGCGGCGAGCGCGGAAATGTGTATTTCGACGGCGGGTCCACCAATCTGACGGTAGACACCCTCTCGGAAGGCCGGGATGCCAAAGTGATTCTCGGGGACGGTTCAGATGAGCATCCCTTGTTGATCACCAGCAGTAGCAATACCATTGAAGATGCGATCAAGGGCACGACTCTGGAATTAATCAGGGCCAGTGACGAGCCGGTCGAGATTTCGGTGGAAACGGATATTGAATCGATCCAGTCCCAGTTGGAAACGTTTGTGGATGCGTTTAATGCCCTGATGGATGATATTGCCGAAGCGACCAAGTTCGATGCTACCACGCTGGAGCGGGGAGTTTTGTTTGCCGACCATACGGTCAGTACAATCCGGACTACGGTACTGTCTCTGGTGCAGAGAACATTAGGCGGCGCCAGCGGTTTAAGACGGCTTTCTGATGTGGGTATTAGTTTTGCTTCCTTTGGTTCGGAATCAGGTACTGACGCCAGTGGCAATCCGATCAGTTATGCGGTAGCCCGTACGCCCAAACTCGAATTTGACTCCGGCAAGTTTAAGGCTGCCTTTGATGCAGACCCGGAAGGAGTGGCGAACCTGTTCACCAAAGAGGATACCGGATTCGGTGACTATATTGCCGACCGTTTGGACTCTCTGGCGGGCCGGGGTGACAGCACGATAGAGAATCGGCTGGATGCCTTTCGGTCGCGTCATAAGATATTTGAACAACGTATTAGTTATTTAGATGAGGTTCTCCAGCGCAAGGAAGAGCGTTATTATCGCGAATTCTATGCGATGGAACAGGCCCTGGCCTCGATGCAGGCCCAGCAGACGGCCCTGGGGCAACTGAGTAGTCTGGCAAGTTCCATATCACCTGTAAAAAGTTCCGCCAAGGGATGATAATCGATGGATACGAAACACAACGATACCACACAACCGCAAAAAGCAGAGCAGGATTCCGAGCAGGCCTCTGTGAACAGTACCGAACAGAAATCTGAGCAGCAAGGCAAGCCCTCACCAGCCGGCAGTACGAATAAGTACCTGCAAACCAAGGTCATGACGGCTTCCCCGGAACAGTTGCAGTTGATGCTCTACGATGGTGCGATCCGTTTCTGTGAGCAGGCTCGGGTGGCCATTAAGAATAAAGAGATTGAAAACAGCTATAAACTGCTCAGCCGGGCGGAAAAAATCATTATGGAACTGTGTACGTCCATGAAGGATGAGATGGCGCCCGAGACCTGTGGTAATATGCGCTCGTTATATATCTATTGCTATGAGCAACTGGTGGAGGCCAATCTGAAGAAAGAGGTCGAGAATGTGGATAACGCACTGAAGGTTATTCGTCACATGCGTGAGACCTGGATTATGCTCATGGAAAAACTTCAGGAAGAGCGTGCAAGGGAATATCCGGAGGAAAGCCCCTCGGAAGCGATGTCTTCTCCAAACGCCGGGAATCCCTTTGAGCAGCCGGTGGGTTCCACGATCAGCCTGGAAGGTTGATAAAGGAAGGCACAGAGGCACAGATTATTTATTCCTTATCCCGTCCCAATTTCATAGTGGACAAAATATTCCCGGGTTATACAATAGTGGGAAATACTGTTTACAGGTATCGCGTTTTTTTATGAGGAATGCTGAATGAGGATATTAGCGACGGGTGGCGCCGGGTATGTAGGCAGTGCCGTATTGCGCCGGCTGCTGGAGCAGGGTCATCAGGTATGGGCGTATGATAATTTGTGTAAGGGCCATCGCGGTGCGGTGCCGGCGGAGCGTTTGATCGAAGGGGATATAGCCGATTTTGATTTTCTGGTAAACACATTCCGTCACTATGAGATTGAGGCGGTGATGCATTTTGCCTCGTTTATCGCAGTGGGTGAGTCGGTGGAACGGCCGCGGGAGTATTATCGTAATAATGTGGGCAATTCCCTGATCCTGCTGGAAGCCATGAAAGAGGCCAAGATAGATAAGATATTGTTTTCCAGTACTGCGGCGGTTTATGCCCCGGTGTCCCATGGCGCCCTGACGGAAGATAGTCCCAAGGCCCCGGCCAGTCCGTATGCCTTCAGTAAATACGCTCTTGAACAGATGATCCGGGATTTCGCCCGAGCGTATGATTGGGGATTTACCCTGCTTCGTTATTTTAACGCCTGCGGCGCCTCGCCGGACGGTGCGTTCGGGGAGGATCATGATCCGGAAACGCATCTTATCCCATTGGTTTTGCAGGTACCGTCAGGTCAGCGGGAATTTATCGGGGTATTTGGTGACGATTATGATACTCCCGACGGGACCTGTATCAGGGATTATATTCATGTTGATGATCTTGCCGAGGCCCATATTCTGTCGCTGGAAGCCATGACGGGCGGAAAGGGAAGCATCTATAATATCGGTAGCGGCACTGGTAATTCGGTTCTGGATGTAATCCGCCGGGCCGAAGAGGTAGTCGGGCAAAAGATTGCGATGAAAATCCTTGACCGGCGAGCGGGTGATACCGCTCGGCTGGTTGCCAGTTCAGAGCGTCTCCAGAAAGAGTTGGGCTGGCAACCGCACTATACGGATTTAAGCGATATCATTGCCACTGCCTGGCGCTGGCATAAAAGCCATCCCCGTGGCTATGACAAGGACTGAATGTTTTTAATGATTATCAGGATGCCACCGTCAAAAATGGATATTGGCAATTAAAATCGTTGTTTTTAATCCAGAAACAAGCGTTCGCAATACTTTTGACGCTGGCGTCTATCAGGGTTTTTAGAAGTTCCAGCCGAGCCCGAGGATGTATTTGGTATCGGTATTCCCGAGTCCTTCGGCCGGGGTGGAATCGTAATCCAGAATAGCCTTGATACTGGTAAACATATTCGAGGTGAGCGAGGCCCGGATTTCTGCATCGGTGCTGAGGTAATAATCAGAGATGCTGCCGCTGGCACTGGGATAGTAGATCATGTTGTGGATGAAATCGATGGTTTTGGTGACTTTCATGTCGAAATGATAGCCAACTTGGAGGGAGAATTCATCATTGGTAGTTATTTCATCCTGGGTAGTGTACTTTTCGCATAGCATGGCCACACCGGCATCGGTGTTAAAATTCATGGGGTCCGATTCAATCCACTGGTAGCCGACGCCAAGACCGGCGATAATGCGGCGGTCCAGATCGGCAATGTGGTCCTTTTTGAAACGACCATTAAGGAAGCTATAAAACTTTTTCGTGAAGAAGTAGTCATACTGGGCGCCTACGGAAAGACTTTCCTCTGTGGTTACCTTATTATTATCCTCCTCAGCCCGGCTGACTATATATCGGCCAAAAACATTAGTGCGGTCTTTTTCCGTACGCCGGGTGGCATCCACACTGATACTGCCGTTTTCGGAAAAGGTATTACCATTGGTACTGGTAAATCCGGCAGTAATATTCCCCTTCCATTTGGGTTTGGGTTTGGCCGGCGGATTGATGGATTTCACCGCGGCCAGGTCCAGGCTTTGCGGTTTGAGCAGGTCGGTCGCATCCAGATACAATTTTCCTTCCCCGGTAGGAAGCGCTTTACTTTTGATTATCGTTCCATCGGTAAGGTGGACTTCAATAGGTTCTTCCGTGGTGAAATAGGAGACTTTTTCCATGTCGATCTCGATTTTACCGAGCATGGGCGAGTCAAAAGCGAGCTTGCCGCCTTCCAGTTTCTCCAGTTTTCCGGTCAGTGAGTCGCCGTTCTTGAAGACGACCAGATCGGCGGATACAGTTTCCATAAAGACCGTCATTAATGCCAGGATTGCTATTACACGGTAACGCATGATTATCTCCTTTCGCGAAAAAATAAATCATGTATCCATTGTAACGTAACGAAAAAAATTAACTGCTTCATCCTGTATCAACAGGAATGAATCGAATGTGTCATTTATTATTTCATATATGTATTGGATGTAATGTCTGTAGATAATGCGCAATATACTTATTATCCTCCTATCCATTCAGGCCCCAGATATGTTTCGTTATTCTTCTTTGGAGAGCAGTTCCCGGGCGGCGTTAACCAGTTTATCCATGCGGAAGGGCTTGTTGAGATAGTAGTCAACGCCCAGTGTTTCGGCGTACATTTTATGACGGGCGCCCGGGTTGGCAGTAATCATGATGACGGGCGGTTTGCCGGTGTCCTTGCGGATACCGCGGATTTTTTCCAGGACGAGGAAGCCGCTGCGTCCGGGCAGCATCTGGTCCAGGATGAGAAGGTCCGGGACCTTTTCTTCGATCATCTGGACGGCAGAGTTGCCATTGCCGGTGGAGCGCATCTGGACGCCAAAATCCTCCAGGGCCGCCTTGATCGCGGTCAGGATATCCTGATCGTCGTCCACTAATAAAACATCTTTACCTTCGAATTCTGATTCAGCCATAATTTATCTCTTTAACAGTATAAAATTGGTTTATGGTATCTGCCACCTATATGGTCCTTTGTCCAGGGCCATCAGTTTATATGGATATTATCGTGTTCAAACCGGCTTGTCAAGTAAGAGCCTGTGATTCAAATTGAATCATTTTATTATTTAATGTAGCCAGTTAACGCAAGTGCCGATAATATTAAACAGAACAAAGACAAGGTCTGTGCCGATTTCGGATCAGACAGCAATAACTTCTTGTGGTAAAAAAAGTTATAACTTTATGGGCGTTACTGACGAACAAGCCGATGCGGACCTGCAAGAGATGGCGGAGGCTCTGGAGGCTGCCGCAGAGCCGGAGAGAGAATCACTCCAGGAAGCGAATGCTTCCAAGTCGATTCCAGATATGAATATGCCACCCCAGAGTGGTCGGCCCAAGTGTATGCCTTCGAATCAATTAAAGCGGATCCTTTTTATGAAGGTACCGGTCATTGTCAAGATTGTGCAAAAGACCATGACTATGCAGAATATCCTCAAACTCAATATCGGCAGTGTCATCCAGTTCGACAAGGATGCCTATGAACTGATTGATCTGATGGTCAATAACAGTACGATAGGGTTGGGTCAGCCGGTTAAGATAGGGGAAAAGTTCGGGATTAAGATTACCAATATCGGGGAAGTGACTGATACTATCAAGAGTCTGGGCGCCTCCGAGACGGAATAGACGCCAGCGTCAAAAGTATGTGGCAGCTTTGATACTGACTTATAAAGCCTGTTTTATATCGGTAAATTTGACTTTTGACGGCGGCATTGGAAAAGAATCTAACTACCTGTTCGAAGAGCTTCTTTTCGATGGTGTGATATAGTACGCATCGGGCGCAGGAAATTATCAATGGGTTGGGTAATTTTACGGAAAAGGCGGGCAGGGATATAAACGGTTTGCCAACTGGGACTGCGGGGGTGCATAACTAACTGATAGGTATCCAGTTCCACTACAGTAAAATAATACCAGTGGTCCTCGAAATTGAAAAGTTTTGCGGGCAGGTCAGGGGCCGGGTTATCCGGGATATCTTCCAGCCAATAAGCAAAAATAAAAACAGCGATATAATCTTCTCCGAAGACTTTCTGCCAGGCCTGTAGGCCCTGAACATCATCGAAAGTGGTCCAGGATTGCCCCAGTTTCCCGTGTGCAAATGATGAATAGGAGAACTTTCGGCCCTTGACGTCGGCAATGAGGTTAAGTTTTCGGGGGGGGTAGATAAGAAAATCGAAACTTTTGAGACGTACTCCGGAAAATATGGCCTTGCGAGCCTGATTAATTCCTGTGTAAGGAATCTGTCGGTATTGCAGAAGGGCTTCGAAGGCTTTTTCGTAATGCGTACCGTTATGAATCATTTGTTTAATAAACGACAAGCACGGCCGAGTCGACCGCGGCATATTTATGTATTTAACTCGTTATTTGACATATAGTTATCCGGTTTACTGAGAAAGTCATCCAAAAGGGCGGTTTTCTGGTTGCTGGTAGCCATATTCTTGATGATTAATGTCTTATTTGCTTTAATTTCATCTTTCATGATGATAATTGCGAATTTGGTGTTTTGATTTGAAGCTTGTTTAAGCTGTTTGCCTAAGGCATCATCAGTGCGTCGATAATCAAAGGCAACGGAATATTTTCTTAATCTTAATTGGTTAACTATATTTAAGCCTACCCTTTCAAAAGTGTGGTAATCATCCCAAACCACAAAAAAATCAAGTTCATTCTTAATAGTACTGAGTAGGTTTTTTTCTTGTAAAAGTATTTCCAGCACTACATCACCCATTCCGAATCCGGTGGCAGTGATCTGGGGGCCACCGAGCCCGGCCAGGAGATTATCATAGCGTCCGCCGCCGCATATGGCGCGTAACTGTGATTGACGATCAAATATCTCAAACACCGTACCAGTATAATAAGCCAGACCACGGACGATATTAATGTCGAACTGGCAGTATGGCTCAATACCCAATTGTGTTAATAAATCTAATAAAACCCTCAAATCTTCGATATTATCTTGAACCGAATCTGGAACTTTTTCTACGAGTATATCTATATCATTACAATTATCCAATATATCCAGAAGTTTCTTTCGAAGAGAATTGTCGGGGATCTTTTCTTCGGCTAAAGCCATGAAGGTTTCTTCCGGTAGTTTGGGGCGTTTGTCTAATAATACATAGATGGTATCCAGTTGTTCCCGGTCAAAACCCAATCCCAGCAGTAGGGCGGCCAGCATGGACCGGCTGGAAATTTTAACGATTATGTCATCAGGAGTCAGGCCCACACTGCGGAGGTAGTCAACTGCCGTATAAATACAATCAGCATCAGCATATTCAGAGTTATTAGAGCCGATGATATCGATGTTCCACTGGAAGAACTCTCGCAGGCGGCCCTTTTGCGGTCGTTCGGCCCGGCACAGGCGTGGCAGGGAGAACCATTTGATTGGCCGGGGCAGGGAATTTATCTGTTGGTTGACCATGCGTGCCAGGGTCGGGGTAATTTCCGGGCGGATGGCCAGGTCACGTCCGCCACGGTCGGTCAGCGAAAATAACTGTCCGGCAATCTCATCACCGCTTTTCTGGGTATAAAGCTGGAGATGCTCGAAAATCGGGCCATCGTATTCCACAAAGCCATTACGCACCGACGCTGCACGCCAGCCGTCCATAATCCAGTTGCGAACCGCCATCTGGTCGGGATAAAAATCACGAGTTCCTTTTACCGATGGTATTTTAGACATTTTTCAGATACAGATTAATACTTATATTTATATGATTCACACTTTGTGCCTATGTGCCTTTGCCACTGTGTGCCTTCTTTTAACCTATTTACTTTTTCCGATTTTCCTGAGGTATTCGTCGAGTTCTTCGACGCTGGAGAAATAGAGTTCGTAGCCGTAGTCGCCGCCGTGGAAGTCGCAGGAGTCTTCCTTGTATCCGCGGCAGATGCGTGGCCGGTGATGGTATATATCACAGAGGTTTTCCGGCGTGAGGAACTTACAGCGTGCGGCAATATTAATATACCAGTCACCCTCCTCCACAAAGATAGAGATGCCCTCATGGGCCAGGTACCAGCGGATATCGTCATAGTCGCCCTTGGTGGTCGGTGTTTCAATAGGCAGTGCCAGATACCGGCAGCACAGTCCGGCACACTTTTCACATAATATTTCGCCCAAGATGGTCTCCTGTTCTAAAGTTCATAATTCATTTTCAAAGACCGCATTATAGGAATCCGACTATCCGGCGTCAATGATTTATTTTGTGGGTTTATGATAGTCCAACCCCTAAATCCGAGTCTCATGAAAACAGTCCGGTTATTTAAGATTAATCATGAATTCGACGGGTAATCCCTGTTCAGGGGCAATGAGAAAATTTTTAGCGGTATAGGAGAGTTTAATCGTATCGGAGGGGATTTCTGTTTCTGTGGTTATGGTGGTAGTGCTATGGGCGGGCAGTGTGATTTTTGCCGGCCCGTGATTTCCGGTTCTTTCCAGTTGGATATCGATCACAAAGTTGTTTTTCAGGTTGAAGCGAACCTCCTTCTCTTTGATGAGGTGGGGAGTTGCCGCCTCAACGGCGGCATTAAAGAGGGCTTCCAGATATTGACGGTTTCCGATCAGTTTGTTTTTATACCATATCGCAGTACGTCCGGCGAAGAGTGCTTCTTTGATCGCCGGGATAGTTCGTTCCCGGGCAAACACCAGGGTGATGGTCCGATGTTTGAGTTCCGGATCGTGTTCATAGCGGGCCGGTCCATGGATATCGGAGTTGCCCATGATGGTCAGGTTTTTATCCTGACACCATTGAAACGCATCGGGATAGTATTCATTACCGTTTACGACTTCAATACCGTGGAGCCATTTGTTTTTATACAATGTCGTATGGATATCGAACCAGCCCTGGCGCTCAGGCTTCCAGCCGGGGTGGTTCCAGAAGATAAAGGCTCCCTGCTGGTGGGCTGCCTTAAAGACATCGAGAAATTCCGGGGTATTTAGAGGCTCGATATCGTTCAGGAATATCGCGTTAAAATGGCCCGGCGGTGTCTCACGCGTGATTTCCGCGCCCATGATCAGCAGGATATTTTTCTCCTGAGCGTAAGGCAGGGCAATCTGGTAGGGGCGATTATGATTGACCGGGATATCCTCCTTGTGGGGGGTCCACTCGATATGGTCGGTTATGGAAATGGCATCGAGCCCTTCACGCCAGGCTTCGTCCACGCGCACGGTGGGCCAGACCTGGCCGTCCGAAAACACGGTATGCATGTGGAGATCGCATTTGAGTGTTTTATACTCCGGGATATCCGGAAAGTTAATTTCATGCCGGACCTGGGCCAAAATCGGTGAGAAGAAAAGAACACAAATCAATACCGTCAATAAAATTAATTTTGAATTTTTTCCCATAGGATTCAAACCTTTCTGTAAGAAATTTTAATTTGATGCATAGTTGATATTAGCAATCTCAGTTAAAAAATACAAGGAATAAATGGTTTCAAAACAGGAACGATGTTTTTTCTCGACATCGTTTAACCGGTACGTACAATGGGTATTATGAATAACAAATTACAGGGTAAAGTGGCTTTGGTAACCGGGGCCGGCCGGGGGATTGGCAGGGCGATTGCGCATGTTTTGGGGGCTGCCGGCGGAACTGTAATACTTACGGCCCGGAACGAGTCGGATCTGATGCAAACCGCTGATAATGTTCAGGATGCCGGCGGCTGCGCTGAGCTTATTCCGGCGGACCTGGCGGATGAATCTTCGATTATGCATCTGGTTGAGGCCATAAAAGAAAAATTTCAGACACTGGATATCCTGGTTAATAATGCCGGTATGGTTTTTTCCGGACTGTTGGAGAATGCCTCTACGGATGATTGGGACCGCTGCCTGGCGGTCAATGCCCGTGCGCCGTTTATCCTGTGCCGGGAGGTTATCCCCCTGCTGCGCAAGGCCGGGCAGGGATATATCATCAATATCTCGTCCGTGGTCGGTGTGAAAGGCTATCCCCTTCAGAGCATCTATACCGCGTCCAAACATGCCCTGCGCGGGATGAGTATCTCGCTGGCCGAGGAACTTAGAAAAGATAATATCCGAGTGCATGTCATCTGTCCCGGGGGTGTGGATACCGAACTGGTCAGCCGGGTCCGGCCCGATATTAAAAAAGACGAACTCATCCAACCCGAAGAAATCGCCGAACTGGTCCTCTACCTGGTCACCCATAAAGGCAACGCCGTCATCGACGACCTCCATATCCGCCGCGCCACCTCCTCTCCGTGGTTTTGATCCTTTTAAACAGCTCGATGCAGTTTTTATTGACGTAAAGAATTGTTTAGGTTAGTATGATGGGCTATAAATTTTAGTAATACTATTTAAGAAAGCGTGAGATATGAAGATTTCGCTGGAATGGCTTAAAGAGTACGTGGATTATAATGATAGCGTGGAGCGACTGGAGGAGATATTGACCCATGTGGGGTTTCCGGTCGAAGGCCGTGAGCAGGTGGGTGACGACTGGATGCTGGATGTGGAGGTGACCAGTAACCGGCCGGATTGTCTGGGGCATATCGGGCTGGCACGTGAAGTCGCAGCCGCGACCGGGGCCGAGTTCAGGATGCCGAATGTGGATTTTCCCGAGGAAGGCAAGCCGGTCACTGACTGGACGAGTGTTGAAGATGAGGCTTCTGACCTTTGCGCCCGTTACACGGCCCGGGTAATCGATCAGGTTAAAGTGGGGCCCAGCCCGGACTGGATGGTCAGACGCCTGGAAACCATCGGCCTGCGGGGCATCAGTAATGTTGTGGATATTACCAATTATGTACTGATGGAAATTGGTCAGCCGCTGCATTCGTTTGATTATCACAAGCTTCAGGGAGGCCGGATCGTGGTGCGTCGGGCCCGGCAGGGTGAAATAATAGAAACCATAGACCAGAGTAAAATGGAACTCAAAGATGATATGCTGGTGATAGCCGATGCGGCTGTGCCGGTGGCTCTGGCCGGAGTCATGGGAGGTCTGGCCAGCGAGGTCAATGACGATACCAGCGTGGTTCTCCTGGAAAGCGCCCATTTTAATTCGCTGAGTATACGACGAACCAGCCGGGCGTTGACCTTGGCCAGCGAATCATCATTCCGATTCGAGCGGAATGTGGATTTTGAGATGGTGGAATGGGCATCCCGGCGTGCTTCAGCTCTACTGGCAGAAATGGCCGGAGGTAAAGTAGCTCCTGGTGTTATTGATGTAGCTCCCGGCCGGCAGGAAAGAGAAAATGTGTCACTGCGACTGTCGCGTTTGAATATGTTGGTAGGAATTACATTTGAAAGTCAATATGTAGTGGATATATTGAAACGTCTGGGATTTCAGCCAGATTTTGATGGGACAGATATCATAACCTGTTGTATTCCATCCTGGCGGGGTGATGTTTCCCGCGAAGCGGACTTAATAGAAGAAATTATCCGGATTCACGGTTTTGATCATGTGCCGACAGAGTCGAAAATCCATATTATCGTTAAAACGCCGGATGGGCGACGGCGAACGCAGAGTAAAGTCAGCCAGGCACTCATCGGCTGCGGATTCTTTGAGGCCATTAATGTCAGTTTTATCGAAGATAAATTCTGGAAACTTTTCGCTCAAGAGGGATTCGAGCCGGTTCGTGTTAAAGATCTATCCCGCCGGAGTAATAACGCCTTGCGCCAGAGTGTTTTGCCGTCATTGTTAAGTACCGGAAAGCGAAATCAGGATGTCGGTAACGGTCCGTGCGAATGTTACGAGCTGGCCGCGGTTTATCATCCCACCCGGCCGGGGGAATTGCCGGATGAAAGTATCCAACTGGGCCTGATGACCGATCGGGACTTTCGCAGGATGCGGGGGGTCATCGAGGCAGTGATGGCTATCCTGGATCGGGATGTCCAGCTAACATGTAAACCGGCAGAGATTCTCTGGGCAGCACCGGGAACCGGCGCCCAACTGCTTATCGGGGAAAAATGTGTAGGTCGGGCGGGTAATGTCAAACCGGAAATTATTAAAGAGTATGATCTGAACAACGATATTTGTATGGCGGAAGTCACCTTTGACGAACTGGTTCAACTGGAAGGTAAAACCACGCAGCTTAAACCTTTATCGCGATTTCCCGCCAGTATCCGTGATCTTTCCGTAGTAATTGATGAACAGATTACCTGGGCCCGGTTGGAAGAAGTGATCTTACAATTAAATCTGGAAAATATGCGCACGTTGAGTTTTGTCGGCATTTTTCGCGGCAAAGGAGTACCCGCCGGCAAAAAGAGCTTAACGCTATCCATGGAGTTTCGTTGTGAGCATGACACCTTGCGCCGCGAACAGGTGGATGAATATATGGAAAACGTATTAAGCGCTTTAAAAGAAAAATTCCAGGCCGAATTACGCACCTGAATTACCCCAAAACACCCGTCACAAAGGTGTATTTTTGCCCATTCGTTCGATTGGCTGCGCCAACGTGTCATCTACGTTATTTTCTGATAATAACGTAAACTTCCATGAAACGCATATAGTCAATTTGACTTGGGGTTTTATCTGTACGGCGTATCACTCTATCCCAAAGTCAGATAGCGCAAAATATCCCTTTGCATACAGTTAAATTACGGGATTTATTTTCCGGCTTTATGACAGCCTTTATCTGTATTGATAACGAATATAATTGAACAAATCCGATCATATTTGTCAAGTTTTTTTTATGTATTTTTATCCGCTAAAATATTAAAAATAAATTAAAGAAAAAGTCTCTTGATTTCCGATGAAGAATCTGGTATAAAATACATATCAGATTTGAAAAATCGCCTCTGCCATGTTTGTTACGATTGGCACTATTTGAAGAACCGATACCCATATTCAGGGAAGCCAGACCTTGATGCCGGATGAGCCTGCCAGCCAGGATTTTCGGATATAAGCAACGGTTGCCCACCTTGCAATAATGGGTTCTTTCAGATGGCCCTTCGGACGGCATTGCGGTGGAGGCATTTTAAAAACGAAAAGGTCTGCCACTTCGGACAGACCTTTTTTAATGACAGGAGAGGCTTAAATTTATAAAGAATTCAGAATACGGAACTCACTTGTTCTGTTGCTGCGGTTTTTCTAACTGGTCGTCTATCGCCTTTTTTATTTTTTGCATCATTTCTACAAAATCGACCTGTCGTCGGGTTAATTCTTTGAGTTTTTCATTGGTGCTTATTTTCGCTTCAATATTCTGGAGTAGATGTTTGTCTTCCACTTCGACCGATTTTTGTTGTATTTCAAGTTGTCTGATTTTTTCGGCATGCTGCTGGTACTGAACTATAAGTTCTTTTGCCTCAGTATCTTCGTTGACGTCACTTTGGGCCTGTTTGAGTAAAGTAAATCGCTCGTGCCGGGTAATTTGCTCTCCCAGTCGGCGGGCTAATTCAATCAATTGCTCCATAGTCCTGTCCTTTCTAAAAAATAAGGTGATCGATTTAAAAAGCCATTATATCCATGGGACCATAAAAATCCAGTCACTGAAACAGATATTCATCGCTCAAAGAGGCTATTGACATATTTTTATCATCATGTTATATTAATATCAGCATGTATTTGGCGTATCCCTGGCTTTGGGTGTGGCTATTGAGATTAGTCGTGGAGTATACGGTATATGAGGTTGCTGATAAAACGCGGATATTCGCTGGTTAATGACCTTCGATTTGAGGATGGACCGATTTATATAGGCCGTCGTCCGCAGTGCCAGGTTTTTATACCGGACCGGAACGTATCTCGTCAGCATGCCGTGATTTACACCAATTCCGAGGGTGTATGGATGGTCCAGGACCTGGAATCTGCCAACCGGACCACAGTGAATGGTCGTCCCATATCCAAGATGCCGATCCATGAAGGAGATTGTCTGGGAGTAGCGGATTTTACCATAGAGGTCCATTTTGAACCGGAAGTAATGACCCAGCCACAGGATCAGCCCATCGACCTGAGTGAAACCGTCGTGGGCGCCCAGATCAACATCCCTTCGGTATATCAGACTACCCGGCGTTCCAGCCAGAATCTCAGGCTCAGTGCCGAGCATCTGCAGAATTTTTATAAACTCAATCTGGCGCTGGCTAACAAGAAAGATCAGGAGGAGTTGCTTTCTGAGCTGATTTCTGTTTTGCTGAGCCAGTTACAGGCCTACCATGTCTGGGCGGGTCTGCGTGAGACCAACACCGGCCCGCTGACCTGTTATGGGGGTTGCAGTCGGGGCGGTGAAAAGATAACCCTGGACCAGTTATTTGGAAAAGCCATTGTCCAGCAGGCCATGAAGGATGAGACCTACATCTTATTACCGAATATCGCCGACATCACAAATCCTAGTGATTCCAATATTGCTGACCTGCAATACCTGCGTTCGGCCATGGCCGCTCCCATTGTAGCCCCGGCCGGCGCGTATGGGGTTATTTATGTCGACAATGGCGTGGATCAGGACCCTTATGTCTTTCAGGACCTGGATTACCTTACCCTGGTCAGCACCCAAATCGCCGCCACGGTTGAGCATATCGGTTAAGCCGAACATAACTCCGCCACCCATCTCTAAGAGGCTAATGTTTAATCTAAGAACAGATGTTTGATTATTTATATTGGTTAATCAATACTTTTATAAACGACCGGCATTTTCCAGAAAGGATTTATAGGCGAACAGGCCTTTTTCGAGTTGGTCGATTTCGATGTATTCGTCCCGGGTGTGGGCTTTGTTGGGTTGGCCGGGGCCGAAGATGGGGGTGGGGACAGAGAGGGTATTAAAGGCGCTGGCGTCGGTGGCATAGGCTACGGCCTGGGTAGTGCTCTGGGCTCCTGTTTTTTGAGCGGCGGTTAAGAGTGCTTTGACCAGGTCATGGTCCGGCGGGGTATCCATGGGTTCATAGGCGTTAAGTAATTCGACCTCGATGGATTCCGTTATTTTATCGGCGAGGTATTGAGCTAATTCGTCCCGGCAGGCCCGGGGTGTTCTGCCGGGGAGGATCCGCCAGTCGATTTGCGCCTGGCAGCTCTCGGGAATGATATTGATTTGATAGCCGCCGTTGACAATAGTGACGGAGAGGGTTTCGGTACCCAGTTTGGGATGGGCCGGTCTTTGGGTCAGTTCATCAGCGAACTCTTTTACTGTGGTAACAGTCCGGGCCATGGGGTAAATGGCGTTTTGGAAATGATGGGGCATGGAGCTGTGTCCGCTAATTCCCCGGCTAGTCAGGCTCAGGCGTACTACTCCCTTATGTGCCACGATGACATTCAGTTCGGTTGGCTCGCCAATAACCACGCCGGAAAGTTGGCTGCCTATCCGGGTGGCACAATATTTCGAGCCGGCCATGTCGTATTCTTCG
>JAFGHE010000171.1 GCA_016930295.1 Sedimentisphaerales bacterium | reverse complement strand
GATCCAGACATAAATTTCTTTGTTATTATAAAATTCTATATTTTATCAGATTTAATTACATCTCCTGTTAAGCCAGGTACTTACTCCTTTTTGGTCCGTGTCTGGACTGTATGGTTATTTTTTTATTTCGTTTTGGCGGATGGGTGTATCTCTAGAAAGGAATGCCGCCGGAATATGAAAATATCAAGTTGATCTGTTTTAATAATGTTTATCATTTATTTGAACACAAACCGGCGGCATTCCTTCATAAAAATTTAAGACGGGGTTCATTGAGACAAATCATTGATAAAAATTCAATGACATCCTTTTATCTTAACCGTACCGTGAGGTTTTGGGATAGTATTTAAGAAGGGATTGAGCGTGTGAGCCGGGATGGCGCCGGTACTAATTCGATGTCACATTGTAATCCATATCTTCCTCCTATTTTGAGATCAGGCCGGCGACATCCCATTTTTTGATGATAATGAATTTATAATCCTTCTTGCCAGGCCCGAGGTCTCTGGTATAAATAGGTTTATGATGTATGAAAATATAACGCTTATTCAGGGTGATATTACTGCCCAGGATACACAGGCGATTGTGAATGCCGCCAATAGTTCGCTGATGGGCGGCGGCGGAGTGGATGGTGCTATTCATCGAGTGGGTGGGCCGGCGATTCTGGCAGAGTGTAAACAGATCGTCGCGCGTCAGGGCAGGCTGCCCACGGGCCAGGCCGTGATTACCACGGCAGGTAACATGAAGGCCCGTTATGTTATTCATACGGTCGGGCCAGTCTGGCACGGCGGGGACCGCGACGAAGATGAATTGCTCCGCAATGCCTATCGCAATTCACTCCAGGTGGCGCTGGATAATAATATCAGTACGGTATCGTTTCCTTCGATCAGTACCGGAGCGTACCGGTTCCCCATAGAACGGGCGGCGCGCATTGCCCTGCAGACCGTGAATGAATTTCTGCAGCAGCATCCACTGGAGGAAGTACGCTTTGTTTTATTCTCTGCTTCCGACCTGGAATGTTATCGGTCAATAGTCCACCATCTGTCCCGGAGGGACGTTTGAAAATAGCCCGGCGATTTTATCGGTGGGTTTGGATGCCGTAAAGAATCAAGTCCCGGCGGGATGACTGAAAATATTTTTTATACTAACTGCTGCATTCATAACCAAATAATTTCAAGACGGTCGTCCTATAAATGTTGGGTAAAATAAAACACCCCAATAGTCATCGAACCTGAAATTAATTGCCGATGATTGGTAGCGGAAACAAGGTTTACTGGCCGGACATATGATACGTTATTAACCGATTTTATATATTATACCCCTTGGGTATTATGTGGCTTTTAAGACAGCAGATTCCTGAAGCATAAACACCCGCTCTCAGGACGCCCGAGGTCGATGCCCGCGTAGCCCGCTCATTCAACCCCAAAAAACGCTATCCCCATCGACCTCTCTTCATTATTCATTTCTAGTTATAGGGCATAATTTAACAAGTATTCTACCTGTTTTTGATTATCTTGGAAAAATAATGCAAAGCTATAATACACCAAAATAATAAATAAAGTATCATGCCCAGGAGATTAAAACCCAATGCGTGGGCTCTCAAATAAGGATTCTTCATAAATTTCCAGCCATTTTTCAGGAAAAAACCCATACTTCCCGGTCCCAGTATTAAGATGGATAAAAGAGTAACCTGCATTACATCTTTATTTTTATATGAAGAAAATAAAATTGCCCAAACAAGCGAAAAAATGATGGTTATAAGATATAGAAGGCAAGAGAATTGTCTGCTTATAACCGGTCTGTCAGATTTCCCATCATTATATTCCGGAAAGGGCACTTGTTCTGTAATCAGGTTTATAATTTCTTTGGCTGCTGGTCCATCAGGTAATGGGATTTTACGCTCTCGTTGCTTTTTTAAAAGCATTAGAATTGATTCTGGTTCCCCGGTATCTTTGTCATTCTCCAGGCAATATCCTTTAATTGTTTCCCAGCGATAAAATCTATGCTTATTTCCGATATAGCGGATGCCTTTTTCTTTGATTTGATACCTGTGTCCGCTATAACTGCTGAAATAGGCAAGCAAGGTTATTAATATAAGATAGAGAGGAATTCCCAGGGCGATTATAAAAAAAACTCTTTCCCATGAACTATTTTGAGGAGTTATGGTATCTTTAACCGCGATGTAGGTTATAAAAATTATTATCCATGCCAGGAGTGTCACTCTCGGTATTATTTTCTTAAATAAATTGACCA
This sequence comes from Sedimentisphaerales bacterium, assembly GCA_016930295.1. GTDB lineage: Bacteria > Planctomycetota > Phycisphaerae > Sedimentisphaerales > SM23-30 > JAFGHE01. The sequence goes on along the minus strand of JAFGHE010000171.1, from coordinate 3,638 downwards.
GATACTTACGCGATTCCTGTCTTGCTTTTTGGGGCGCCTCCCATTCGATTAATATATCTTCTTCGGCCATTCCATTAATCCCTGGGTATGGTTATCATTATGCCGGGGCTTAGTTTGTTTTCGTCCGTAATTATGTGACGGTTGGCGTCGAGTAGTTGTTTCCATTTTTTCCCGTCGTTGAGGAAAAGTTGTGCGATTTTATAGAGGGTGTCGCCGGGGGCGATGGTGTAAAAATCGGGGCGTTGGAGAGGGGATCGGGTTGTCTGGTCCGCCTGCTTGAGTGGTTCCAGGGGCAGATAAATGAGTTGACCCGGCGTAAGGTCTTGTGATTGGATGAGTTGTTCTCGGTTGTGATGATAGATCAGACGCCAGTGTTGGGCGTCCCCGTAGTAATCAATCGCCAGGCGATAAAGGGTGTCGCCGGATTGAACCCTGTGAACCATATTACCCCAAAACCTCTGGAGGGCATTCTCCTGAGATTCCTGTTCAGCCTGGATTTGGGCATCAAGCGGTGAAATATCAGTCCCCAGGGGTACCTCCCACCGGTCGCATTCAGGTATCAATCCGGCTAAGGGCCGATAGGGTATGGAGCGCAGATCTTCGGCACGCTGGTATGAAACATCCCTCTGACAGCCTGACATGAGCAATAACAGCCCTTCTGTAAAAGCTAGTGCTAACAGAATAAAGCGTCTCATGTTCGCACCAGCCTGACGAAACGGCAATGACACAGGAGTTCTTCATTTATATGGTCTCCCTGTCTGGTTAGCAACATCAGCCGTTGGCTAATAGGTTCGCCAATAGGAATGACCATTTTGCCGCCGTCTTTGAGTTGGGCCAGGAGTTTTTCGGGCAGATCTTCACTGGCCGCAGCCACCAGAATCCGGTCGAACTGCCTGTCTTCCGGCCAGCCCAGACGCCCATCCCCTGTATGAAATTCCACATTATCAATACCCAGATGGGTTAGTATCTTCCTGGCTTTTTGTGCCAGGTCTTCCAGGACCTCGATAGTATAAACCTTTTGGGCCGGCAGTCTGGCCAGGATGGCGGTCTGATAGCCGCAGCCGGTGCCGATCTCCAGAACGGTATGTTCCGGCTCGACTGCCAGTTTTTCGGTCATTAATGCCACAATGTAAGGCTGAGAAATGGTCTGCCCCAGTCCAATACTGACCGGCTGGTCCATATAGGCCTCGCTGCGGTTCGCCTCCGGGATAAATACATGGCGCGGCAGTTCTTCCATTATCCGGAGCACCTTTTCGTCGTGGATATCCCGCCGGCGGATTTGATATTCCACCATCTGCAATCGCTTGGCTCGCGTACTTTCTGTATCCTGCAGGTATTGCATACTATCCATCATTCCCATAAATCAAACCAAAGATCATCCGTAATCTGATATCCTGATGGATACTATTTTATATCCGGCTCCTCCGCGGTCTCGGCTATTTCCGGTTGTGGTTGTCCGGTTTTATTTCGGGAGTATTTTCTCCAGAGCCATCGGACAGGACCACTCAGGGCGTAGATCAGGGAGCCTGCGGCCAGAGTCAGTTGTAGTTTCCAGATTAAAAGCAGCAACAGTAAAACCAGGACAACGACATATTCGAACGGTTTGCGGCCCTGGATATACTGGTTAACAATATGACTATACGGCATACGGCTGACCATCAGCAGGGCAACTCCTACCGTGATAAACGGGAGCATGTATATAATAACCAACGAACCAATACGGACGACCTCCGGTGCGATATCCCTTTGGAGTTCCGGTCCTAAATCATGCAGGAGCAGGACCTGGGCCGCAATCACCCCGGCGGCCGCCGGGGACGGCAGGCCATTGAATATCATATGGGAGGAAATATCCGGCGTGGTTTCCACATTAAACCGTGCCAGGCGTAATAGAGCGCAGCAGACATAACAAGCGGCAGCGATCCAGAGCAACTTGCCGGAAAAGGTGCCGAAGACAGGTACGGCCGGATAGACTATTTCTTTCAGGCTGCTTTCCATAACGCCCAGCATCAAAAATGCCGGGGCCACTCCAAAACTTATAACATCCGAAAGTGAATCCAACTGAGCCCCGAAATTACTGGAACTGCCTGACTTGCGTGCGACAAATCCATCCAGTGCGTCGCAAACCATGGCCAGGAATATAAACCAGGCGCCGGTGGCAAAAAAAGTGATTTCGGGCTTGTGCAATAATAACTGATCCGGCCCGGTCATCCCTTTTGTGGTGTAATGAATGGCGGTAAAGCCGCACAAGCCGTTTGCCAGGGTAATCAGTACCGGCAGAACCAAGATATGGCGCAGTCGTCGTCTGTTACTTCGTCTTCGTTTACTCATTTATCCTGATAACGTACTAAAATATCTATACCTGCTTTAACTTTTTGACCTTGTTTTACGACAATTTGAGCCTGGTTGTTTTTGGGTAAAAATAGTTCTGTTCTCGATCCCAATTTAATCATACCATATTTTTCGCCGGGGGCCAGTTCGTCATCCACCCGGGCTCCGCAGACAATTCTTCGGGCGATCGCTCCGGTAATTTGCTTGACCATCACCTTTTCGGCCGGATGACGGGTGCAATCCAGCCCAAGGCTGTGCGCCTGATTTTCCCGGCTGGCGGCCTGCCAGCGTAGTGCGTTGAGGCATTTACCGGGATGGGCCTGGCTATATCGGACAATGCCCCGGCAGGGACTGCGATTGATATGCACATCGAAAACACTCAGGAAGATCCCGATTCTCACGGCCGGGCCCCGGATGAATTCATTTTCTTCAATATCCATGATATCGGTGATTTTTCCATCAGCCGGGGCCAGTAATACATATACTTCATCAGGAATCCGACGGCTCGGATCCCGGAAAAACGCCAGTGAGCCCAGAGCCAGGGCCACTAAAACAAGCTGAGGCCAGGGCAGACCCGCCGGCCAGATCACAAACATAAGCACCGCCAGAGCAACCAGCATCAGGGGTACAAAAACCACGTGGGGCATACCATAACGTGTAATGGACATTTTCATAAGTTTTTTCCGGAACGCATTTGCTTCTTGCACTCTCTAGTATAAAAGTATATATTATGCCAACCTGTGCAATTTATGCAAGCATTGATAATAAACTTATTTATAAGAAAGGAATGATGTTATGTTCTGTGATATTGTTGAAGTAACGGCTCGCGAAATCCTGGACAGCCGTGGAAATCCTACAGTGGAAGTGGATGTGATTCTGGAGGACGGCTCATTCGGGCGTGCGGCAGTGCCTTCCGGGGCCAGTACCGGTGTACACGAGGCCGTGGAACTGCGGGACGGCGATGCCAAGCGCTATCTGGGCAAGGGTACCCTCAAGGCCGTCAAAAATGTCAACACTATAATCGGTCCCAAGGTCATCGGTATAGACGGCCGGGACCAGGAAGGCCTGGATAACTTTATGATCGCCCTGGACGGCACGGCGAATAAGGCCAAGCTTGGAGCTAACGCCATTCTGGGCGTGTCTCTGGCCACGGCCAAGGCCGCGGCCGATCACTGCAATCTGCCCCTGTATCGCTATCTGGGCGGCAGTAACGCCTCGATCCTGCCGATCCCGATGATGAATATCATCAACGGCGGAAAACATGCCGACAATAATGTCGATTTCCAGGAATTCATGATTATGCCCAAGGG
>JAFGHE010000170.1 GCA_016930295.1 Sedimentisphaerales bacterium | reverse complement strand
TTTCCGTTGGGACTGCGGTAGAGGGCGCAGGCCGCTTTGGCCAGGGCGGCGCCTACGGGAGTTGTCAGGCAGGCCAACAGCATCCACATCCGTCGTATGAGCAGGCAGGCGTAGGCGAAGAGGATGGTGAGGTAAACGCCGGCGGGGACTATGGGGTGGAGGAAGAAATTACCAAATCCCTGGGTGGTGGATGCCATCCAGGAGTCGCTGAGGGCATTGGGATCGGAGACGGCGTGGACCACTTCGGAGGTCCAGGCGGCCGCGACGTCTTTGGGTACGGGTACATGATAGAATATGGCGGCATGGGTAACGGCGGCGGCCATGAGCAGGCCGGCCGGGACCAGGTGTTTGCCTGTGCCTTCGGCCAGGCAGAGTGCCACTACGGCCAGGGCCAGATAGACCGGGGTCAAATACCACGGCTCCCACTGGGCCAGCAGCCACAGGGCTGAATATAATTGCCAGATGGTCTGGACGGCCAGGGCGGCCAGGACCAGCCAGGGGGTCCACCATCGACCCAGGGGGCCGGGACCATTGACTCGGCCGCGTCGAATCTGCCAGGCGACCAGCGGGATATGAGCGCCGATGAACAGGGCTACGAGCCAGCAGACCAGGTAGGCGGCGATATTCTCGCCGGAATGGTTGGGCGAGAAACTAAAGATAACGGGGGTGGGCAGGGCGAGCATTACCAGCCATAAACAGGCGTAAATGAAGATGGGTCTGGGCAGATGCAGGTCCAGCCAGCGGCCGGCGACAGGCAGCTTGATGACGGCCAGGACCAAGGTCAGGGGCAGGAATATATACGCGATAGTCGAGGAGGCCAGGATCAACTCGTTATAGACGATATACCAGAATCCGATCAAAAGCAGGGTGAATAGCCCGGAGCGGACCATATCGGTGATTAATCCGTTGCGCTTCTGCCAGCGGCCCAGCAGCAACAGCAGCCACATGTATATTTCAAATGTGATTAAAGTAAAATAGATATGTGGTATTTCGCCGGGGCGGCGATTGAACGGATTGATCAGCACCCGCATGCCGCATAAGAGTAAGATGATACTGATCCAGTAAAGAATTCGTGCCAGGCGATGCGCAAACGCCTCCCGCAGATTCACAGCCCTATCCATGGTAAACCATCCTTTCTGTGTGTCTGGTTAATTTGAGTGTTGAATCGTTCAGGTATGACGAATATATCCACAAAACGCCGACATTGCCGGACGCCTTTTATTGCCTCGATGCAAGGCTTTATAGAATATATCTATAAGGTACTACGTCCGGAGTAAAACGGAGGTTCGATGATACCCACAATATCATATAGAGTGGCGGGGGATTGAATTTAAAGCCGGATATTTGACGCTAGCGTCTTTATGTCTTTTTAAAAGACCTTGATTTCCTTATTGAGTTTGAGTCCTTCCTGCTGGTATCCTTCCAGCACGGTGTGGAGTTCGTCGATGGCCAGGTTAAGGTTATCCATGGCGTCGGTTATGGCTTCGTAGAGGCGGGGGTCGTTGAAAATGCGGCCCATGGAGCCTTCTCCTTTGGATACCCTGATGATAATTTCGTCGAGGTGGTTCAGGGTCAGGTTCAACTGGTCTGCGGTCTGCTGCAGGGTGACGCCCATATCGGCAAATGTTCCGCCGGCCTTATTCACGGTCTGGCCGATGGTCTCGGTGGTCTGGGATATTTTGGCTATGAGGGTGCGTGCTTCGTCGGCCACTTCCTTGATTTTCACGACGGCTTCATGTACTTCTTCGGCAACATTGGCGAAATCTTCCAGCCCTTTTTTGAAGTTCTGCTGGTTTTGTTCATCGCCCAGATAGACATTAAGATATTTAAGCGACTGATCCAGGCGCATGACCGCGGTGGTGACATTGGCTCGAACCTGATCGGAATCGCTCAGATCCACTTCTTCCGGAGGCAGGATTACCAGTTGGCTTTTGATCTGAGCGCTGAGATCGTTAAACGAGTTGATTAACTGGTCCAGTTGTGTCTGTGTTTTTTCGGAGATGAATTCGCTGGTCTCGGATACGATTCCCTTGAGTACTTCGCCGCCGACGATCAACTTGGTGGACGGTGGATCGCGCAGGTCCAGGTCGATGGAGCTGCCGCCGAGTCCGCGTCGGTAGATCTGGGGCTGTACATTCAGGGGGATGGGGAAATTTTTGTCAATGGCCACGCTCATGACTACCTGATAGTATTCCTGGTCGGGGAATTCCGGGTCGCTCAGCAGCGCCGGCGGGTTGATCTGGACCACCTTGCCCACGCGATATCCGCGAAATAGGACCACGGTATTTTCCTGGATACCCGGCGCCTCGGGGAAATAGATGGTGATAATGCGGGCATCGTACCGGCTGAGCAGGGCCGGCAGATTACCCATCTTAAAAACCAGCCAGCCTAAAAAGGCCAGCCCCACGATAACAAAAAATCCCACAATCAGATTTCGTCTGTTCTCATCCATAATACTTAACCTGCTATTATATCGAAACTATCAACTATTTAAAATCAAAATGTAAAATTACATAATAAAGATTTTCACTGTCGGGCCATTCAAATATCCGGTCCGGACTGAGGTTATGTTTTTAAGTTTATTTTAACCCCGTTATATTCATCGCTTTGTCCGTGGATAAAATGCTGGACGCGTTCGTCGGGGTAGCTGCGAATCTGGTCGGCGGTGCCTTCAGCGATGATTTGTCCTTCGTTGAGCATAACGATATGGTCGGCAATTTTGTAGGCGCTGTTCATGTCATGGGTGACCACGATGGAAGTAATATTGAGTTCGTGGTTCAGTTTCAGGATCAGTTCGTTGATGGTATCGGCGCGGATCGGGTCCAGTCCGGTGGTGGGCTCGTCATAGAGAACCACTTCCGGGCTCAGAGCGATGGCCCGGGCAAGAGCCACCCGTTTCTGCTGGCCCCCGGACAGTTCCGAGGGGAATCGTCCTTCCATATGCTCCATGCCCACCAGTTGTAGTTTTTGATGCACAATCCGATGGATATCCCGTTCGGATAATCGGGTATGCTCCCAGAGCATGAAGGCCACGTTTTCGGCTACACTTTGGGAATCGAACAGGGCCCCGGCCTGGAATAAGAATCCGCAGCGTCGTCGTACTTCGATCAGTTTTTGTTCCGTCAGCCGGTCAATGCGCCGGCCGTCGAAGAACACCTGCCCTTTATCCGGTCGCAACAGTATAATCAGAAGTTTGAGCAACACGGTCTTGCCGCAGCCGCTGGGTCCGATGATCACAGTGGTGCGGCCGGCCTGGATGGAAAAGTTAAAGTTCTCCAGGACTTTAACTTTTCCGAACGATTTATAGATTCCGTTCAGTTCAAAGAGTGCTTTTTTATCTTCGCTGTTCATATTTACGTTTATACGGACGGTTTAATACGAGCCTGGCGCTCCCTGCTTTGTATTTTTATAAGAGCATTTTAACATCCCATAAGGTATCGTAGATGGCGCGGGTAACTATTGCGAGTATAAAATTCAGGAACAGGATGGCAATAAAGCTGTAAACAAATGCTTCCGTACAGGCTCGTCCCACGCCGCGGGCGCCGCGCTGGCAGTTAAACCCCTTAAAGCAGCTGATTAATGCGATACTGGCCCCGAAAAAGAAGCTTTTTGACACGCCCACAAAGATATCCCAGTTTTCCACACCATCGGCGCTGAAGAACCAGTAGGCTTCCGAGTTAATATCGAAGTAGAAGACACTGACAATATACCCGCCGATTACGCCCATAATGTCGGTATAAATAGTCAAAATGGGAGTGAGCAGCAGGCAGGCCGCAAACCGTGGCCAGACCAGATAACGGACTGGATCGGCGCCCATGGCTCCAATGGCGTCGATCTGTTCGGTAACTTTCATGGTACCCAGTTCCGCAGTCAGGGCCCCGCCCACGCGCCCGGCCATCATGACGGCCGCCAGTACAGGTCCCAGTTCCTTCACTACAGTAAGATTGATAAGAACGCCGATACGGTCCTGGAGCCCCAGGCCTTTAAACTGGGTATAGCTCTGCACGGCCAGGGTCATCCCCACAAACGCGCCCGTCACCATCAGGACCGGTACACTTTTGGTACCGATCTCAAACATCTGGGTCCATAAGCGGCTCCGGGCTCTGCCTGCCCGGTTCAGACGAGGGAGACGTAAGGGCAGACATAGCACCTGCCAGACAAAGCGCCAAAAACGGCCGAATTCGATTATCATCATGAAAAAGCTGTTCATCATTCACTTTCATCAGTCAAACGGGCCGTAAGCTGTACCCCTATAATATATTACAGAAATAATTATATTCATAATAAAAACTGAAAATAAACTCCGGGTTATAAGTATTCAATTTTTATGGCGGTTAACGCGTTTTTTTCACAAACTAACTACTGGCAAAGCTGGTCGTCCGCCATACATTTTTTGTGACAGATTATGAGAGACAAGCGGATTAGGGATAGACGCCAGCGTCAAAAGTATTGTGAACGTTTGTTTCTGGATTAA
>JAFGHE010000169.1 GCA_016930295.1 Sedimentisphaerales bacterium | reverse complement strand
ATACCAGGCAGATTGCTTCTGCCACTGTGTAGCCATGATTTCAAAATCCAGGGCGTCTATCAGACCATCGCAATTTATATCTTCTTTGAAATAATAATCAGTCAACATATCTCCGTCTTTCTGCGACTTCCATGCGTTTATTAATTGCATCATATCCTGGACCGCTACAATACCGTCTGCATTTAAATCTCCGGCAAGCTGATCTCCCAACCAATTAGACTGATTGTCGGTAAAAGCCAGACCAAAAGCCTCATACCCATCCAAACCTTGCGATCGAGGTAAAACACTAACTACTAAAGCAACCTGAAGTTCTGTAACGTTTTGGTAATAAATATGTTGCAGAGTGTCCAGGGTACTTTCGGAATAATCAAGTCTATCCAAAAGTCGACCCTCATCATCTACTGACCATAATTCCAGCACCAGTATATTATGGGGTAAGGGCTGGTAAGCTATCCCCTCCTGCTGATAATACTGATACCAGCATAATGTGGCAGTTATCACTCCCTCTTTAGCCACCGGTCTGGGTAAATAATAGACTTTTTGATGGTCTGGATAATTGGGATCAAGGCTGACCATATTCCAATCCCAGCCGGTATTGCTATCCATCTGATTAGGATCATAACGACCCGCTATGAGTTGCTGGTATGAATTCCAGGCGTCCACCAGACCGGCGCCCTGTCGATAATCAAGCGGAGCCGCATAATCATCATCAAGACCGCTAAAGCCTTTGTGCCATCCGATAAGCTTATTCGCACCATTTAATAAGAGCGCTTTAATCACCCGGGGATCATCGGCAGGTATCAGATCATTCTGCCGGGCGGCATCAATCAACAAACCTGCCACGCCGGCCACCTGGGGAGCGGCATAACTGCTGAAACTTTCTGCCGACATATCACACACAAACGTTTTATAGGAATATGCCACCGGTCCCAGACATAAACCCGGAGCGATAAGTTCAGGCTTACATCGGCCATCTTCCGTGGGACCGGAATTACTCCCGTTTTCTGTCGGCGGCCCCAGATAGGTGAGAAATTCCGGATACCTCCCTAAACTCCTCGCTGCTCCCACACTTATAATATTGTGACCCCAGGACGGCTTGCTGATCGAATGAAATTCATCTGAGCCATTACCACTGGCAGCCACTATTAAAACATTGTCACGGACCACCATCGCATCCAGACCCCGCTGCCACCACATGGTAACCGCATCATCGGCATCCGTGCCCCAGCTTATGGAGATAACATCATTATCAAACGGCTCATGTTCAGAGGATAATACCTTCTTATAGAGAAACCAGTTCGTCTCAAATAGATCCACCGATGCCTGCGGAATAATCCCCTTATACCTGAAACGACCCGGCCTTTCCATCTCAACCAAATCCTCACCCGTATCACCAAAGAGAATACCTGCAATCATACTGGCATGATCACTGGATAATGCCTGACGCTGGGGATTCTGATAGGAGTAGATATTTCTCAAGTTTATATTTTCAAGGGCCTGATGATCTATATTGGGTAGAAAATGATAATCCAGAATATCGTTGTCCGGATCATCGCCCGGCTGACTCAGTTCGACCAATGCCACATTCACACTACGCCCGGTCAACTCCGGCTGAAACGCTGTAACCTCTCTGACGCCAATAGGTTCCAGACATTCAGGCTGTATAACCTCCTGCGCCGGCGCAAACGAAGCCGTCCATATAACCTGATATAAGAGGATCGAACATAAAATATTTCTATTTAAAACACGATACATCACTACCTACCGGATTGCTCTCTTTCCTTATGGTCAATTACTTCCGCATGGAGCTATTATATCAGAAAAGATATTATAATACCAGCAGTTTCTCGTTTCAAATCATGATAACTATAAATCCGTGAAAAACTTATCTTCACTTTAATTACTTGCTTTTAAAGAGCTTACGGAACGCCGAACGTTCTAGTCTGTATGAGGTATTGACGCATGAGAACTAAAGGGTATGATTAAAAATTATGTCAAAAAAACCCAAAATTCATGATATTTCAATGACGCTTACACATGGGATGGTAACCTACCCCAAAGACCTACCCTATCAGCGACAACTACAGCGTAGTATTAAAAGGGGCGATTCCTCCAATGTATCTCAACTTGAAATGTCAGCACACACCGGCAGTCACGTCGACTCGCCGCTCCACTATATAGAGGATGGATATGGCGTTTCCGATATCCCTCTCGATCATCTCTATGGCCCGGTCCAGGTGATTGACTGTCGCGGCATCCCGGCCGTCACGGCTGACGCTCTCAAACCCAAACTTCTATCTCAAACCCAGAGATTACTTTTAAAAACAGACAACTCCCGGCAACTGGCAGATAATCCTGACGGCCCTTTTAACCCGGATTTTGTTTATCTGGATAAATCCGCCGCTGTGTTCCTTGCCGAGCAGGGAATCATTTCCCTCGTGGGAATCGACTATCTAAGTATTGATAAATCCGGCCTGGCGGATAAACCGGCCCATCATATCCTTCTTAAAAACAAGATTACTATCCTGGAAGGAATCGTTTTAGCCGACATCAAACCCGGCCTGTATTTTCTCGCCTGCGGACCACTTAAAATGGCCGAATCCGACGGGGCGCCGTGCCGGGCAGTATTAATTGAAGATTTAATCTAACCACCTCACCTATGCTAAAAATAAACGAAAATCTTTCTATCTCTGATAAGTATATCTCCATAAACTATATCCGCTCACGCGGTCCCGGCGGACAGAACGTTAATAAACTCAATACCCGCGCCCAACTTACCTTTGATCTGAGAGCCTGCCCCGATATTCCTGACCCCGCCAGAAAAAGACTGGCAATGACCGCCGGCAAACGCCTGACCAGCGAAGGAAATATCATTATCACTTCAGACCGCTACCGTGAACAAAAACGCAACCGGGATGAAACCCTCCGCCGACTGGGACAAATGATTCGCAAGGCACTCATCACTCCCAAACCCAGAATTCCCACTCGGCCAGGCCCGGCTTCACGCCGAAAACGAAAAGCCGCCAAACAACACCGCAGCAAAATCAAATCCCAACGCCGCCCCGTCAAACCAGAAGAATAACCCTCTCCAACTGCTTTTCTTTCTCCTGTTCACCTGCTCTACTATCTAGTGCTCCAGTGTGCGACAGCTCACTGTGGGCGGCATGCCTAAGTCGCGTTGATCGCGAAGACATGGGAATACATAAAATCCACCCAAATTCAGACCAACAGTTGACACCCAAAGCTAATTAAATATAATAGTCAACACCCGTCGGCAATATTTCTATCCCCAACATCGATACATCATCCTGATATTCTTCTCCGTCACTCCATCTCTCCAGCATACTGATAATCGCAGACAGACGCTCCTCCAGCGAACCGGCCCGGACAGTATTAATCGTATCCACAAGCCGCCCCACTCCAAACTCTTCTCCTTTACTATTGTGCCCTTCCGTCACGCCATCACTGTATAAATACAGTTGGTCACCGGCCCTGAGTGACAAGACCTGCTCTTCATATTCCGGCTCCGATACGATCCCAATCGGATAACCACTCTGTTTTATCAGGGCCGCCTTTTCCCCGTGAGCAAGATAGATCGGATACGGCTGTCCGGCGGATACATAACGTACTGTATAGGTTTCAATATCCAATATCCCGTAGCTAAGAGTGAAAAAATGGCCGCTCGATAATTCCATAGGGAACTGCTTGTTCAACTGCTCGGCCACTTCCGCCGGACTGCGCAGACGCGGTCCCATTCTTATGTCATCCGAATTCACAATTAAACAGGACTGGCCCGACCGTGGCGATAACCACCGGCTCAGTGTCACCGACAGCAAGGCCGCGGACACGCCATGGCCACTTACATCCAGCAGATAAAATCCGATATGCTTCTTATCCAGCCTGACAACGTTAAGAATATCACCGGCCAGTTCCTCGCACGGCTTGAACCGCCAGCCGAACTGAATCCCGCGACAATCCGGCAGAGTCCGCGGCAAAAAAGATTGCTGGACCCGGGCCGCAGTCTGGAGATCTTTAAGCATCCGTTGGTTGGCAGACTCCAGCTGATGCTTTGTCGCTCGCAGGGCATTCTCCACCTCGCGACGCTGGGTTATATCAGACTGCACCGCGATAAAATGCGTCGTACGACCCACGTCATCCCGTACCGGCGTAATAGACACCCGGTTCCAGAATGTTGAGCCGTCTTTACGATAATTGAGTATCTCCACCGTAACCGATTGATCATCCTCAATCGCTTCCCTGATTCGCTTCAGAGTCGCCGCATCCGTCTTCGGCCCCTGCAAAAACCGGCAATTCTGACCCAGAATCTCTTCCACCCTGTAGCCCGTCAACCGCTCAAAACCGGCATTGGCAAAAATAATAGGATTATCCGCCAGACGAGGGTTCGTAATGGTGATCCCCTCGGCCGTCTCATCCAACGCCCGGTTCTTCAAAACCACCATATCCTCACTCTCCAGCATTTCCATACTATTCTTATGTATATCCATCTGATGCTCCCGTCAAAAGGAGATATATCCAATTTAAAGCATTGTTTTTAACCCAAAATCAACGCTTCGCAATACTTTTGACGCTGGTGTCCATCTTCGTCTCTACATAAACACATAATCTTTCTGTCAATATCCAATATTATAGAACCCCGCCCCCAAAACAGTCAAACTACCACAACACCATATCCCTAAAAAAAGTAGGTCTTTACGCGGCTAAAGTATGCTTTTAATAACTATGTATCCTATAGATCATATATGTCTTATGAATCCCATTCTTCGTACTCATCCATCACAGGACAACTCTCGGAAAAACACTTGACAAATATTTGTCCCTTTGTTATATAAATAATGTACACTCTTCGTAGAATCACGAGACTGGTTATTCTGCTGAAGGTAAAAAGGCTTTGCTTCGGGGACGGCAAAGCCGGTAAAACAGGATTCTGATAAACAAATTATCACTGTTTAAATAGATGCCACCGTCAAAAGTGGATATTGGCATTTAAAATCGTTGTTTTTAATCCAGAAACAACCATACGAAATACTTTTGACGCTAGCGTCTAAATAACGATGACTTAAAAGGACCGGAAAGTGGATAAAAACGCATTCTCATTTCGTTGTCTCGTGGTTTTTCTCTGGATCTCGACGGCTGCCGCCGCCGGAGCCCAACCAACCGGCAGGATCATAGGGTGGGGTTCTCAGGTAGTGGGGGTTGATCTGAGCGGGGGTTTTGTGGCTGTGGAGGCGGGCT
>JAFGHE010000168.1 GCA_016930295.1 Sedimentisphaerales bacterium | reverse complement strand
TTACAACAAAACAAAATGGCTTCGTTCCTTCAAAAAACACAGGGGGGGTATCCCCCGACCTATACGTTCCCCCTGTCGCGGCGTAGTTATACGAGGCTGGACCTGTCCCGTCGTAGTCGTCCCCCTCCGTAGTCCGCCACGGCGGACGGAGGACGGGAAGACGAAAAGGGATGTGCCTTGTTTAATCTAATCCCAATATTCCCGGGGTTCGTCCCAGTGTTTGATATTTTCGAAATACTGGTCTCGTTCGGCTTCGAAGCGCGGGCTGTTCTCGTGGTCGTGGCAGGATTCGCAGGGGGTGAAGATGATACGGTATTCTTCTTCCGGTGCTTCGTTGTGGTAGGCGCCGGGGCCGTGGCACATTTCGCAGCCGACATTTGCCAGGTCAGGGGTTCTTTCGCGCGAGCGGTAGCCGGTTTCATACAGCATGCCCACGGTATGGCAGACCACACATTCGGGATTGTAATCACGCTTTACTTTTTCCAGCGACTCCATGGCGTGGGCATGTTTGAGCGGGCTCCATTTTTTCCATACGCCGTCTTCCGTATGACATTCCTGACAGGTCGAATTGCCGGCAAAGGGGATCCCGTCATCCAGCGGCAGGCGCGGGATGGCAATTTCATCTTCAATCAGATTTTCCATCCTGATCAATTCCTGATAATCGTCAATCAACCGGACAATCTCCGCATCCTGGGGAAACTCAGAATGGATTTCAATCATTTTAAATTTGAACGTTTGATCGTCAGAGTCAGGGAAGGGGACATCGACCTGGCTGATGTATTTACCCAGCCTGCCGGTGGTAAGTATGAGGGGGCCGGCGGGGGAACACAACTCCGGCTCATCAGAGGACCCTTTGGTGACAATGATATCGATAGCGGCAATAGCGGCGAGTTTCCGGGTCAGAGGATCTTCCGTAGGAACGGTCAGCATGACAATAATGAGTTGCTTGGGATTGTTCCTGTCAGGCTTTATTTTTAACGCATCCAGGTTTTGTTGGAGAGCTGAAACCGGCTCCTGCAGTTGTAATTTTTCAGCCAGTGTTTTATCGGAAATCTCTTTGGGATCAAAGAGGCTCAGGACCAGGCAATCGAGTTGATGGTTCTGATAACGCAGTGTTTTTTGAAAATAAGGTTGCGTGTAATATTTCCGGCGTTTTTCTTCCGGCATATTGGAACAGATAACGGTACTGTAGCCGGCAGGATCAAGTGCAAGTTTTTCATAAAGCAGAATCAGTTCCTCGCCGGTGATATTGATGGTGTCATAATTGAGTTTTTTAAAGGCATAAAGAAAGGTTTCGAACTTAAGTTGCGACTGGCGTTCCGTGTCTTTAATCAATGGTCCGGCATCCAGCATCAACCGCGCCTGGGGGTCGGGAGCGATTTTTTTAATTTCTTCCGTACGACGGTCGATACCGCCCAGTTGTTTTTCTGTACAGCCGCAGGGTTCCAGATGACCTTCCCAGTTGCCGCTGAAAAGGATGACAAAACTATCCGGTTCCGGGGGGGAGGTCGGTGGTTTCTGAGCAGCCGTCTCGGCCGGGGGGGAGGCGTCTAAAGATACTACCGCCTCTCCGCCGGGGGTCTGAGCCCCCATCGCGCATACCGCTGACAGCAGAATGAAAGCACTAATACACGTGAGTATATATCTATTTATCAGAAATATAGTGAATGTCATTATGACAAATTATTCTTCTTCTTTCGGTTGTGGTTGGTATCTGGGTTTAGGTACCGGTCTGGACGGAACGTTAGGTTGACGTCTGGTATTTGTCTGAGGCGATGTATCAGGTCTGCCGTAACACTGAATTTTAATGACTTCCTGGGGATGGTCCTTGATTTTTACCTCCAGGAAGTCGTTGACAAATCTGTTTTGCATGTCTTCAGGCAAGCTGAAATTGAAATTAATCTGATAGCCGTCTTCTGTTTTGACGGTATCCAAAATTTCAATATGGCCCTTTTGGCAGGTGATTTCTCCTAATTCGAATTTTTCGCCATAATTGGAGACGATTTTTACCTCTCCCTTCCTGGTCTGACCGGGCTCCATATTAATAAAGGCTTTGGTAGGCGGATAAGCGGCAAAGGGAAGTTTGGTGGTGAAATTAACCGATACATCTTTTGCCTTGGGATGATCGGTCATGAACCGGATGGCTCCCCGGGGAGTTCTGCGTAATTTTTCCTGATCAATGGTTAATACTATTTCATGCCGACTGGATGAAATGTTGGAATCGTAATCAGTAGTCGCTATCTGGGCACTGGAATTGGTCGATTTAATCCTGAAGGTATCTCCGTCAACACTTTCTAATACAACAGTAATGGTATTGGGAGCATTATTGCGTAATTCGAGATCTAATCTTGGAGGATTGACCGTGATGATTTCTCTGACATTTGACACTATTTTTAATTTCAGGTTTGCCGGTGTAGAAGGCGGTTCGACATCTACATATAACATCTGGGTGACTTTGCCCGGTTGGCTTTTAGTCGTGTAAGCAAATTTGAGTTCAGCGGTTTCGCCGGGCTCCAAAACATATTTATTTAGGGTGGGCGAAGCCACGCAGCTGCAACTTTTTCGAATATTTCTTTTGATCTTAACCGTACTATCTCCGTCATTCTTCAGGATGAATGAACCGTATACCTTTTGTTTGGGTTCAACGTTACTGAAGTCATAGGTATCCTTATCGGCGACCAGGATACCCCCTTTGCCCTGAGCAGGGGCGGATTGCTTCTTGCCGGGGGCCGGGGAGTCTGACTGAGCTTTTGCAGCATCGGGTTGCGGGGCCGGTTTGCTTTTTGCCTGTTTAATATTAGGGTCGATGGCCCCTTTTTCTGAGGCAGAGGCTTTGGGGCCGCAGCCGACACAGAAAAGCACTATCATCAGGGTCGAACATATTACCAGACTCATAAGACATTTTCTCATTTTTTCATCTCCTAATTAATAAACATTCAAATTTAATTGAAACCAGTATTATACAAAAATTATTTATTTATGCAATAGTATAATTCATAAGTAATTTGATATGATTTGATACACAATGGCCCAGTACTCCCAGATGATAGCCGCCTTCCAGCAAAGTCAGCAAGCGGCCCTGGCAGCAATTTTGGGCCAGGGTAATCATATCTTTTGTCATTTCGTCATAAGCGATGTCGGACATATTCAACTGGCTCAGGGGATCCTTGCGATGGCCGTCGAAACCGGCCGAAATCAGGACAAAGTCCGGATTAAACTCCCGGGCTACCGGCAGGAAGTTTACCCGGAACATTTCCAGGCATTCATCATCACCTGCCCCCGGCTCCAGCGGCAGATTCAGCGTGAAACCCCGTCCGGGCCCCTCGCCGACTTCCTGGGGCCAGCCTGTACCGGGATACAAGGTGGCCGGATGCTGGTGCAGGCTACAGTAAAAGACGGTATTATCTCGTTCAAAGCTGTGTTGGGTGCCGTTGCCATGATGCACGTCCGAGTCAAATATCAATATTTTTTTTATATTATGTTTCTGTTGTAAATATCGGCCGGCAATGGCCACATTATTAAACAAACAGAATCCCAGGGAACGGTCATATTCGGCATGATGTCCCGGAGGTCGAAGGGCACAGAATCCATTTTGGGCCTGCTGGCCGATTATTATGTCACAGGCGTCCAAAGTCACGGCCACCGCTTTTTGAGCGACTCGATAAGAGTCAGGGCATATTGCCGAGTCCGGCGAATCTATAAAGGGGAGTTGATTCTGGCAGGCCTGTTGGAGCCGGTTTACGTATTCCTGGGAATGATTTGTCAAAATCCACGGATCCGGATCAATATCATCTCCGGTAACAGATTTCAGGTGGGACCAGAGGTTTTCGTGTTTGAGTGTTTCGATGATAGCGGTTAATCGTGCAGGCCTTTCCGGATGCCGGCCGGTACGATGTTGCAGGAATAAATTATGGTAGCCCAGTAATGTAGCCAAAGTAATCGAAAACCTTACTATTAGTATAGTTATCCTATGCATTATAACCATTCCATAAAAATGCGTCAAATGATGATGAGTGACATCGTCATTTACATCTTTTTCAATCACCGTGATTCATTATTGACAAATATGCCTTTGTTTGATTTATAAACTCTTGTTAAACAATTAATTATGCTCCATTTGGGATTGCCGGGCTCATGGTGCCATTCTGGAGGGTTTCAGATGTAAATCCCGGGGGAATTTCTAACTGAAACAGAGATTCATCTATAGGACTGTCAAAGACAATATCAGTCAGGATCAGAGTGATGATATTTCCTTTGACTCCTGGGCTATCGAGGCACAACGACGTATGGTTTTATAAATAGTAACAAATTTTTGAATATTTTTCATTATGGCATATTCGGCCATAATTTTTATGTTCTTTCTTGTTTTAAGGGGCCCCGTCTGAGGGTATGTTGGGGGAACGGGAACGCCAAGAGGCTGTAAGTCCTTTAGTATAAATGTATTAGAACGGTATCGTTATCGTTTGGCCTGGAAATCAGGAGTGGGAGTGTGTACGTAATTTTCTTGCAGAATATCAGCAGGCCATATAGATTATGCCGATAGGATATAAAATCCGAAAGATTTAATATCTTGAACCGTCAGTATCCTTTAATAGTGATACTTAGATAATTCTTTCCCGCCCCGTATGAGACGGGGCATGTATGGAGAGGTGTCCGAGTGGCTGAAGGAGCTGGTTTCGAAAACCAGTGTGCGGGTTACCGTACCGCGGGTTCGAATCCCGCCCTCTCCGTTTTTTGTCTGCGGCAAAAAACAGAGCAGGTGAATTCCGATGGACATCGGGAATCAGGAGAAAAGGTGAAGGATTTTATTTGCAAACGAAAAAAGGCACGTGATTTTCATCCGCGAAGCCGAGGTCTTCAGTTCACCTTCTCTCTGGTTCAAAGGTAATTAATCGGCACGTCTTTTTTGACAGGTTCAGTCGGATTTATGAGCGAGTTGAATAATTGTCAAATAAGAAGTCAAGATAACAGGTAAGACGTGTTTTTTTTTGCTTATCTTTTGTTCGCTGAGAGGTTCCGGGCTAAGGATTGTACAGATTATTCCTCGTTCTCAACAGGAGTTGATGGCGCCTTTTCCGGGTCATATTTTTCGATAAGAGAATCCTGGTGTTCCTGGCAGAGACTGAGAAGTTCATTGGTGTGTTCGATAATACTGGTAATATCCTGGTTGTCGTAATCAAGTTGTTTGAATTCTTCAGCCAATTCAGCCATGCGGGGCAAACCGGCTTTGATGGCGGTCCCGATCAGGCGGTCAACCATGATTTTAAGCAGGACGGTGTCCTGAGTTTCCACGGCACATGCCAGACGTTCCAGCGACAATCCTAGTGCCAGCGCCTTACCCTGATTTTCCGAGACCGGATCCTGGGATCGATTTTCGATCCGTGCCGAGATAGTATCGATAAATAGTTTCACCAGTTCCGGATCGAATTGCGTGCCGGCACAACGGCGTAGTTCGGCAAACGCTTCCTCAGAAGATCGTCCTTTTCGATAAACGCGATCCGATACCATGGCTTCATACGCATCCGCGATGAGCAGAATACGGGCACGTAAGGGTATTTCCTGTCCGGTCGGCATATCCGGTTCCCGCGGGTTTCCGCCGAACCAGGCATGGCTATATTGAACGATATTCGTCAACTCCGGGGCGCCAAACGAGGCATTGATGATCTCTATTCCCAGGCGATCATGTTTGCTCATCACTTCCCATTCTTCATCTGTAAGGGGACCGGGTTTAAGCAGAATGGCGTCAGGCACACCCAGTTTACCGATATCATGAAGGAGGGCGGCCACTTCCAGTACAAAACAATCGCCGGCCGACAGCAGGTCTTTGGCTACGGCTACACAGAGGTCGGCAACCCCGCGACTATGCTGGGCGGTCAGCGCATCGCGATGTTCCAGGGCAGACATCAAGGCGGCCACTGCATGGTAGGGGATTTGGGTAACATAATCCTGTTCCTGTTTGTCCGGATTCTTATTGGACCCATCTTTTTGTTCAGTGTCCCATCCTGAGGGCATCTGGTCCCAGCGAATAACCTGATTACGTCCGGCCCGTTTGGCGGCATAAAGGGCTTTATCAGCCTGGTCAATCAATTCCTGAGGACTTTTTGCCTGTTGTTCATCAGAGGAGGCGCCCACACTGACGGTTACATTAATATTGGAACAAGATTGTTCCTCGATGGCTTTACGAAATCTTTCCGCGGCTTCATAGGTTCTCTCTATATCGGTGTGCGGCAACAGCACACAGAATTCCTCACCGCCATAGCGGCAAACCAGGTCTGTTTTGCGTGCCGTTGATTTAAGCCGGGAGGCAACCTGCTGCAATACCTGGTCACCAACGGCATGGCCGTGGTTGTCATTGATGTTTTTGAAGAGGTCCACATCCACCATGATGCAACCGAGTTGATATTTATAGCGGATCTTTCCGCTCCATTCGGCTTCAAATCGTTCAAAGAATGATCTTCGGTTGAGGCAGTCGGTGAGTGGGTCACGGCTGGATAGCTTCTTCAGGTCTTCATTCTGGCGTTTGATTTTATTTCGTGAGTCCTGCAGCAGGGTGAGTGCTCGTTCCAGTTTGGTGTTCTTCTCTTCCAGCCAACTGACATCGTCGAAGGTCGCCAGGGCCCCGCGCGGCTTGCCGTCCGTACCGCAGATGGGTGAAGAGTTTACCATAAAGGTTCGGATCTTCCCGTCATTATTAAGGGCCATTGGCACACTTCTGTGGTTTTGCCCGTCCTTCATGGCCAGGTTCCAGGGGAAATCTTCAGGCGCTTCATCAGACTGGATTTGAGTCCATTCAATATCGGAGGCCTTGCGACCGCGCAGGTTCTCGATGGGTCGGCCGATAACCTCGATAAAGGCTTCGTTTGCCAATACGATATTACCGTTGTTATCCAGTATCAATACACCTTCGGCCAGGGTATCGAGAATGGCCTTTACCCGATCGGGAATCACCGCTGAGGGGTCCAGGTGTCGCAGTGACTTGCGCAGATAGAGCATAAAGAGGAGGCAGCCCAACAGCGAAACAAATACTGACAATCGGAAGGTATTAGAGAATAAAATACCCTTAATACCCGAATTATCTGAAAGGGATGAGAAGCAGATTTCGATAGTGCGCCATATCCTGTCGCCCTGAAGAATAGGGACCTTTACCTGATTTGTGTTACTGTTTTCCTGCCAGTAAGTCTCATGATCGCCGGTATCAAGTATGAGTTTGCCGTCAGGACGTCGGATAGCAATAGAAAGGATATCAGGATGTCGCTGTTTGATGGCCAGGGCTTCATCCCGGGCTCTTTCCAGTTCATCATACTTGGCTGCCAGGGAGAACTGGATGGCTATGACGTTACAGACTTCCTTTCGGCCTGAAAGCCTGGCTTCCTGTGGATTAGGTATCAATCCCAGCGCATCAGCGAAGAATAGGATAGTTAGCGTTAATAACGCTAATCCTATACTGAGCCTCACTACAACAGGGATTTTATTCATCCAGTCTTATTCCTTTATTCTGCCTGGTTTATCTAAGTAGTTTCTGAGTTCTCCTTCTGCTCCTCAGATTCCATATCGTTTGTATCCTCTGGATTAGCATCTGGTTTTGCATCATCAGAACCATCCAGAAGAGATGTAATACTTTTTTCCGCTTCGTCATCGGCGGACTTGCCGGCTTCGCTCATGGTTTGACGGACGGCATTGGCTTTATCCCAATTATCCAGTACCGGCAGCGGGTCCAATAACCGCCAGGCCGGCATGGACGAGAGAACACTCGCCAGGAGTGATCCACCTCTTAATGCCCAGACGGCGTATCCCACCGATAGTGCACCCGAAACACTGGACACCGTGCCCACGGTGACGGCTTCTATCTGGGATTGTATCCTGACTTGATCATTCACATGATTAGCGGCCTGGCCAAATTGGTCCCAGAATCGGTCGGAACGGTTGGTCGTACTGTTTGCTCCGAAAGAATTTAAGTTATTGAATTTTACATTGTTTTGTTCAAATAATCCTTCGGTAAAGTTATTTAATGCCCTGCGCGCGTATTGTATCGATTTCGCGTCGGGACTATTGCCGCCCTCTCCGACCATGCCTCTGGCCTTCAGATACATTTGCAGAGAACTATCCTGATCGTTGTCGATAATGTTAAATTTTTCTTTTTGAGAGGCGGTTTTTCCTGAAGATTTATTCGGTCCCTCATGCGGCTCAAGTTCGTCTTTAGGTTCGATGTCGATATCGGATACATCATTGTCCCCCGGCTCGTTATCCGGTGTCGTATTCTCTGTTGTACCATCATCCAGCGGCTCATCGTCTATATCCTCGATGGGACTGTCCGGTTCGGTGGGATTCGTATTTCCCGGAGAATCATTGTCTTTGGGCGGTATCACTACGGGCGGTTCATCCGGTTCATCATCGTTAATTGGATCGTCCGCGGGTGTTTCGTCTGTAGGCGGTTCCTCTATTCCCGGCGGATCATTATCTGACGGAGGATCGATACCCGGATTGTCAGGCGGGGGACTTACACTTTGATGATTCACCGTCACCATGAACGTCGTCTGGGTGTAGCCGCCGTCGCTATCTTCAGCACCTATCGTAATAAAGGCCGTACCAGACACATTAGGTGTATAGTGTAGAGTAAGAGTGCCGTAATTGGTGTCGATAGGCATAGCAGTAAACAATCCGCTGTTACTGTTGGAAGCGATGGAGTAAGACAATTGGTTGTCAGCATCCTCAATGTCTTCAAATGCGGAGAATAGACTGACCGACGTGGCAGGAGCATTTTCCATTACTGTAACATCATCAATACCATAAACAATCGGTATGTCATTTATCTCGGCGACATTAATTATGATATCGTAAGATGTATCACTGTAAGCTGTGCCATCGTGAACCTTGAAGGCAAAGGCAGTATAATCGCTTCCACTGTCGTTTTCGTCCGGAGTAAAGGTTAGGTTACTGATATCAGGCGTATTAATTTCCTGGTTCAGGGTGACATTCGCGCCGTTTAGTTTAAGAGTACCGGCTGTTATCAGATCGATTATCTGAATCTTTACCAGAACATCATCGATGTCCGCATCGATGAAGATAAAATCACCGGCACTGAATGTATAGGTAACATCTTCTTCCATATTAATGATCTTGTCGGACGATATCGGAGTATCCTGTTCCGCGGTGACGTTAATGGTTATGGTATTTTCCGCCAGGCTGGTTGTGGTACCGTCATGTACCACGAATGCGAAGTTATCATAATTATTGCCGTTGGCATCGGCTGCCGGCACAAATTTCAGTTGGCCGGCGATAATGTCAGCAACTGCAATCATGTCATCTATCGCAACCGGCGTATCGTTCAAAAGGAGCGAGCCCTGGGTGGGGATCCCTGTGATTTTAACATTAGCCATGATGTCGCCATCAATATCATTGAAGGGGAAATCGTCCTGATCAAAGATATATTCCGTATCTTCAGTAATGTTAACAGTGTTATCCGCGGAGGTGGGCGGATCGTTAACAGGGGTAACATCAACCGTCATGGTATTGGGATCTGTACTATATATGGTTCCGTCATGAACTTTAAACTGGAAACTGTCATAGGCTGAGCCGTTTTCATTGGATACCGGCGTAAAGGTCAGTAATCCGGCATTAATGTCGGATACGGATATTTCCTCTCCGGCAACGACATCGATGCCATCTAATTTGAGAGCACCGGCTGTTTCCAGAGTAGTTATCTGGATTTTGGTTAAGGCGTCGCTGTCGGTATCGCTGAAATTAAAGTTGTCTGCAGTGAAGGTATAGTCTGTATCTTCGTCGGTAGTAACCGTTTGATCGGTCGCGGTAGGAGCATCATTAATACTGCCGACAAGGAGGGTCATAGTATATGAATCCACACTGTATTCAGTCCCGTCATGAACCTTGAATTGGAAGTTGTCATAGGGACTACCGGATTCATCCGGCTGTGGTGTATAGGTCAGATTACCGGCATTAATATCAGCAACCAGTATCTCCTGATTCAGTGTTACATCCATACCGTTTAATTTAAGGCTGCCGACTGTTTCCAGGGTGGTAATTTGAATCCTGGTTAATGTATCACCATCAATATCATTAAAGTTAAACTCTCCTGCTTCAAACGTATATGCTGTGTCCTCATCGGTATTTACAGTATTATCAGCCGCCGTGGGCGCGTCGTTATCGGCGTTGACCGTGACGGTCACATCGTGGTTACCGCTGGTATCATCGCCGTCGTTTAAGGTGAAGCGAACGGTGCGGGCGGTGGTGTCGGGATCTTCGGAGGAATTATTGAACTGAACGGCCCGGATGAGG
>JAFGHE010000167.1 GCA_016930295.1 Sedimentisphaerales bacterium | reverse complement strand
GGACTAATTCAGCAAACTTTTGCTCAAAACTGGAGCCGTATCTCAAAATAGGATTTTTTTTGCTATATCTATGAAATATCCGGGTTAACCACTTCTCGCAAGCCATCATTATATTTTGTTCAAAGGGGGAAGAGTAAGGGAGAACGTTATTTTTGTATTACCCGGCGTAAAAGAAGATTTGTGACAAACATTTTAATAGGTTGCTCGGCTGGGCTGGGGATGACATATTACGGTATTATGCGGTGGGGGTGGGTATAGATGGTGGCGTTTTGGTTTCTCACGAAGGCGGCGAGGGTTATGTTGGTTTTTTGTGCGGTTTTGATGGCCAGGGTCGTGGGTGCGGATACGGCGGCGATGAGTTCTATGCCGGCGCTGGCGGCCTTGGTGGTCATTTCGAAGCTGACGCGGCCGGAGAGGGCGGCGGCCAGGTGCTGAGTGGGAATCTGTTGTAAGATACAGCTTCCGATGGCCTTATCAAAGGCGTTATGGCGTCCGATGTCTTCGCCCAGGGCAACGATCCGGGCGCCCTGCATCAGAGCCACGGCGTGGGTGCCGCCGGTGCGATGGAAAACAGCCTGTTTATCTTTTAACAGTTGGGGCATGCGCAAGAGGTCCTGCATGCTGATGCGCAACTGGTCGCCGGCGACAGGCAGGGCGTTGATGACTTTATCGATATCCTCGCTGCCGCATATGCCGCAGGAGCTGATAATGAGCAGGTTACGCCGGCCGGCTTTGGCGGTTTCGGGGTGGGCCAGTTGCATGCGGATAACGCCGGGGTCGTCCGGGCATTTCATGATGACATTGATGTCGTCACGTTTGGTAAGCAAACCTTCGGTAAAGGCAAATCCCACGGCCAGGGCCATAGCATCGGACGGGGTACACATCAGGGTGTAGGTACCCACATCCTTGATGTCAAGAGTGAGCGGTTCTTCCTTAACGACCTCGCGCTGCTCCGGGATGAGTTGACCATCCGGTAAGGAGACGCAATTGACGTCGAGATTAATAATATTGTCTAAATCATCGTTAGCCATAGTGTATTATTGCCTGGGAGAGACATCAATATTCAGTCGTCCCTACGGGACTTAAACTCTGTTTATCATTATTCCCGGCAATAAATTGCCGGGCTATTATCAATCATCCCTTCCGGGACTCAAAATAGGTGGTCATGAGATTTTTTTTTCTGTAATATCTTTAGCGTGTTGGAGGTCCTCGTGGGTGTTTATGTTGATAAAGCTGATAAGATAGGGATCGATTTGTTTGATCCGGTCTTCGGGGATCTCGCAGACGCGGACGTGGTCGTGGAAGGACACCATCTTGAAGTTTCCGGCGGCCAGGCACTGTTTTATATGGGGCAAAACGCAGCGATTATAGACGGCCAGCAGAGGTTCGGGGTATCCGTTTATCATCGGGACAACCACATCCCCGGCGGAGGCCGACTCGATGAGGATTTGCAATAGTCGTTCGTTACAGAAGGGCATATCGCAGGCGGTAACGAAATTTATTTCGGTGCAAGAGGCGTTCAGGCCGGAATACACGCCCATGAGCGGGCCGCAGCCTTCCTTTTCATCAATCGCGATACGCACGGCGTGATAGTGGATTTGGCGCCGGCGGTTATTGACCACTACGACATGCTCGAATAATCGCGCCAGGAACTCGATCTTGTGTTCAATGAGCGGCTGGGAGCGGAGTACGAGCTGAGACTTGTCCGTCCCGTTCATACGCCGGGCTTGGCCGCCGGCCAGGATGATAGCGGTTGCTTTATACATGTTGAAAAATAATAATCTAGATCCACCGATAAACAGTGGGCAATTTTCAAAAGTCCCTTTATGGCTTAAGAGTATGATTTACATTCATACAGTTTTATCACCCCTAAGGAAAAAGGGATCCATATAATATTTTCACAAGCATTCCTGGATTCCGGCCTTCGCAGGAATGACAAAATCCATACATTTTTATTATTTAGTCGCGGGCGAGGGCGTCGAATTCGCTGCGGAACTTGGTGATCATGGTGCTGATCGGTATGGCAAAGGCGTCGCCGGCCGGACAGAGAGTGGTACCCTTAACAGTCAGGCACAGTATTGCCACCCGGTCGATATCGGCTTTGGTCGCCTGGCCGGCGAGCAGGTTTTGTAATATTTTGCGCGTCATCCAGGTTCCCTCCCGGCAGGGGGTACACTGGCCGCACGATTCGTGTTCGTAGAATTTCACGGTACGCAGGGCGATTTCCGGGATGCTGGTGGTATCGTTCATCACCATGATCCCGCCTGAGCCCAGCATGGTGCCTTTGGCCAGGCAGCCGTCGAAATCCATCTTGAGGTCCCGGGCTTCGTCGGCAGTCAGAATGGGTACGGAGAGCCCGCCGACGATAACGGCCTTGAGCGTACCCTTAACGCCGCCGGCCGCTTCGATAATTTTCATCAGTGGAGTACCCAGCGCGAATTCATAAGCTCCGGGCTTATTCACATGGCCGGACACGCCAAAGATTTTAAATCCGAAATTATTACTACTGCCAAATTTTTTAAACTCTGCAGCGCCCTTACCGAGAATAAACGGCAGACACGCGAGCGTCTCGACATTATTCACGACGGTCGGCGAGCCGTAGAGTCCTTCAACGGCCGGAAAAGGCGGTTTAAGACGCGGATTACCGCGTTTGCCTTCCAGGGATTCAATGAGTGCGGTTTCCTCACCGCAGATATAGGCGCCCGCCCCGCGATGCACGATGATATCAAAATCATTCAGAAGTTTTTTGGCTGTCGCTTCGGCAATGGCCTTTTCCAGGATATCGGCGATCCAGCCGAACTCGCCGCGGATATAGATGAAGCCCAGCCTGGCGTCCACGGCATGGGCGGCAATAGCCATACCCTCGATTAACAGATGCGGATCGTACTGCATGATCTGGCGATCTTTAAACGTGCCGGGCTCGCCTTCATCGGCGTTACAAATGAGATAGACCTCTGAGGCGTTGTCGGGCAGGAACCCCCATTTGGTGCCGGTAGGGAATCCCGCACCACCCAGGCCACGCAGGAATGATTGTTTCACCTCTTCCACGACCTCTTTCGGTTCCATGAGCCGGGCCTTTTCCAGTGCTTTATAACCACCATCAGCGAGGTAGTCATCCAGTCCGGTCGCAGCCGCACCCCGGCGTTTGAGCAGAACATTGCAGTCAGTAGCAAAATTGCTTGATTCCTTACACTCAGGCATTATGTCTTTACGGAGAAAACCGATTATTTCGTCAGCTCGGGCGATAGTCATATTCTCGTAATACCGATCGTTGACCTGGATCACCGGGCAGGTTCCGCACGAGCCAAGGTCTTCCACTTCCGAGAGGCTGAATAGTTTGTCCGGTGTGGTCTGGCCGGGTTTAATACCGAGTATTTTTTCCAGATGCTCGAGTAACTCCCCGGCGCCCATGAGCAGGGCCGGGATATTGGTGTCCACCTGCAGGTGATATTTACCGACCGGCTTTTTGTTATACATGCTGTAGAAGGTCCAGATACCGAACACCTCGGCCATGGACATTTCGAGCAGTTCGCCGATTTCCTTTAAATCGTCCTGTCCGACCAGGCCGGCGCATTCTTTCTGGGCCAGATCCAGGGCCGGCATCACGGCCGACCGTTTGCGGGGATATCGGGCCGCAATGGTTTCAATTTTTTCGCGGGTCGCCTGACTTATCATAGTGTTCTCCTGCGATATTTTTTTATCAGATGTACAGGCCTTAGGTCCGGCCCACAACTAATCCATTCTTTCGCTCTTCGGGGCTTTTCACAAGCCGGAGGCTTGAACTACTTTAAAATCTACAAGCTGGAAGCCCCGATATAAGATCGGGATCTTCGACTTGAACTACATTTAAAATTCTTCGGGATAGCCGATATCGACGAATACTTTTTCCAGCATGCTTTTATGCTGGGTTTCCATGTTGGCCAGATTGAGATAGGCGTCTTTAACGCCGGGGTCGTCGCACATGTCGGCCAGTTTCCGGTAGAACTCCACGGCCTGCTGCTCTTTTTTCATGGCCAGGGCTATGGCGTCGGCCGGCTTCATGCTGGTGGTCAGCAGGGGTTCGTTAACGCTCTCAGCCACTTTGAAGTCCGGGGGCGCCTTGAACTTGATCGCAATGGATTGATCCATGCGATAGCGTTCCAGCAGGTCGTGATGGCCCATTTCCTGTCCGGCCAGATCGCTGAATATCTTTTTTACGGATTTATCATCAACTTTTTCGGCCACATCCTTATAAAATTCGTAGGCCTCTATCTCCCGTTTGATAGCGATGGAAATTAATTTTTCAAATTCCAGTTGATCCATGATTTATTTCCTTATTTTGGGAGGTCAACTCCTGCCCATGTTCAAATATGGATTCCCGCTTTCGCGGGAATGACATACAGATATAATAACTAACTGATTTTTTCCAGTTTGGCCGCGCATACTTTATATTCGGGGATTTTGGAGACCGGGTCCAGGGCGTCGTTGGTCAGGGTATTGGCAGCGGCCTCGGCGAAGTGGAAGGGGATAAACAGACTTCCTTTGGCCACCCGGTCCATGACTTTTGCCTGGGTGGTGATCTGTCCGCGCCGGGACGACACTCTGACCATCTGGCCGTTTTCGATGCCGTATTCCCTGGCGTCTTCGGGATGGATTTCGACCATCCCGCAGGGTACCAGCCCATCGAGCACAGCACTTCTTCGGCTCATGCTGCCGGTATGGAAGTGTTCGAGCATCCGGCCGGTGCTCAGACGCATGGGCCATTCCTGGTCCGGTTCTTCGGCCGGCGGTCTGTATTCCATGGGCGTGAGCAATCCCAATCCGCGGGCGAACTTGCCGACATGCAGGATCGGTGTGCCGGGATGTTCTTCCGTGGGGCAGGGCCAGCACAGGCCCAGCGCGCGGTTCCGGTCATAGGTCATGCCGGCATACGAGGGAGTCAGTTTTTTGATCTCGTTGAATATGTCTTCAGGAGTACGACAGAACGAGTGCCCCATCCTTTCAGCCAGGTCAGCGACAATTTCGTAATCCTGTCGAACCTGGCCCGGCGGCCGAAGCGCCTGGTTGCTCAGTTGAACCCTTCGTTCCGTATTGGTGAAGGTGCCGTATTTTTCCGCAAAGACCGGGGCCGGGAATATAACATCCGCCAGGGCCGCGGTCTCGGTCAGGAAGATGTCCTGCACCACAAGGAAGTCCAGCTTCTTGATACATTCGGCGACATGGTTGAGGTTCGGGTCGGAAACCATGGGATTTTCGCCGATGATATAGAGGCATTTGATTTTATTACCACATTCGGGAATCATCTGGGTTACGGTCATCCCCACTTCCAGAGGGATATCGGCGTTCCAGGCGTCCCTGAATTTTTTATTGGCATCCTCATTGGAAACAGCCTGATAGCCGCTGAACACATTGGGCAGTGCCCCCATGTCACAGGCGCCCTGTACATTGCTCTGGCCGCGGAGCGGATTAACGCCGCCGCCTTCCACGCCCAGGTTGCCGGTAATCATGGCAAGATTCGCGGTGCACTTGACGTTGTCCACACCATGGGTGTGCTGGGTGATGCCCATGGAAAAGTACATGCTCGCCACATCGGCCTGGGCGAAGAGTTCGGCCGCCTTATAGAGGTCTTCCTGCGAAACGCCGGTCAGTTCTTCCACCTTTTCCGGGGTGAAGAACTCCATGCTTTTGCGATATTCCTCGTAGTTTTCGCAGCGATTTTTAATGAAGTCTTTATCTTCCCAGCCGTTCTTGAGGATAATGTGCTGCAGGCCGCTCAACAGGGCCACGTCGGAGCCGTTACGCTGCCGGATCCAGAGTACGGAATAATCCACCAGATCGATTTTCCGGGGGTCACATACGATGATTTTAGTCCCGTGGAATTTGGCCGCCTGTTTGATCATACTGCCCAGAACAGGATGGTTATGCGTGGTATTGGTACCGATGATCAGGATGACATCGGATTTGAAGCATTCTTTCATACTGTTGGTCATGGCCCCGGAGCCTAACGTGGTGGCCAGCCCGGCGACCGTGGAACTGTGACACAGGCGGGCACAGTGATCAACGTTATTGGTGCCCAGCACGGCGCGGGCAAACTTCATGGCCTGGAAATTTTCCTCGTTGGTTATCTTGGCAGAGGCCAGGACACCCAGGGCGTTGGAGCCGTGTTTATCCTTGATCTCAGACATGCGCCGGGCAGTGTAGTCAAGGGCTTCGTCCCAGGATACCTTTACCAGTTGTCCGTTTTTGCGGATCATGGGGTCGGTCAGTCGATCCGGATGCTGGACAAAATCCAGTCCGAACCGGCCTTTCACACAGAGCATGCCCTTGTTGGGCTGATTGTCCCAGTCTTCCTCGTAGGCCGTGGCCTTGATGAACTTGTTATCTTTGACGTGCATCCATATCTGACAGCCCACCCCGCAGTAGGGACAGGTCACCCTGACTTTCTCGGTTTCCCAGGTACGTGCCTTACCCTTGGCTTTTTTGTCCACCAGGGCGCCCACCGGGCACAATTGCACGCATTCGCCACACTGGACACAGCTTGAAGTGCCCATGGAAATATCATTATCACAGACGACTTTGGTATCATGGCCGCGGAAGCCCAATTCCAGTACTTCATGCACGACGTTGTTATTGTCTCCGACCACGCACCGGCCGCACTTGATACATTTATCACGATCAATGATGATTCCTTCGGAACTTTCGTCCGGCTCAATACTCGGGGTATCAATAATAAACGAGGGCACTTCAATTCCCAGGGAATAGGCCGCGTTCTGGAGTTCGCAATCTCCGTTGGCCTCACACGAGAGGCAATTGTGTTTGCCGTTGGCCAGCAGGAGTTCGACCACCATACGCCGGGCCGCCAATACCTGTTCGGTATCGGTCCTGACCACCATGCCGTCACGAACGTCCACAGTACACGAAGTCTGAAGGCCTCGCATATTTTCGACTTCCACCACGCAGACCCGGCATTTACCGGCCTTACCTGTACGCGGGTGCCAGCAAAGCGAGGGGATATAGATCCCGTTCTCTTTAGCCACTTCCAGAATCGTCTGGCCCGCCCGGGCCTCCAGCTTTTGACCGTCAATCGTAATCTGCATAGCCGTACCCTTATGTAAGTATCTCTTTGGAAAGCTGATAATCCAGTCTGTTTAATACTCTAAATAAAGCTTTCTATGCTTTCCAGTACCTTATTATAGTCCAATTAACTTTAAAGTCCGTATTTTAGCGAACTTAAATTCCCCGTCAAGCGACTAATCTAATGAAAAAACACGGACTTTTAAGACAGCAATAACCAGATATAAGGACCGGATGTATTTTTATAATTGAAAAATATACAGGATTTTTACTAAATACCTGTATTTTATGAGGGATACGGTTTTTTCTTGAACCTGATCAGACGCCAGCGTCAAAAGTATTGCGAACGCTTGTTTCTGGATTAAAAACAGCGATTTTAATTGCCGATATCCACTTTTGGCGGTGGCATCGATCAATAAAAGGAGATATTTTGATTGCCGTACTGTCCGGCATGTTTTTGTATCATGAACCCTGTAAATTACCTTATCGAAACCGCTTTTTAGTCATTTATTGAGACAACTGACTCGAGATCGTATCCGTATCTCCTGATAATCCTGTTGCGGTAGCGGTTATGATTATATTTCCGGCGGTATCGGTTGTCCGAATAAGGAACGAGGCAATACCTGACTCGGCTTCTAGCTCGACCGGGCCGATCAGATCAGCGGGTCCACTGATATCCAGATGTACTTCAGGGGATGCGTTCGGTACTACTATATCATTATTGTCAAGAACTAAAACATAAACAAACATCATGTCTCCGCCGGCGTTTAACAGGTCGGATGAATAAGACATTTCAAGATGAGTAGCACTTCCCGGTGTATAAACACTATCCGTGGCCACAAGTTCACCGCCAATATACCCATCTGCTTTCAGTTCTCCGGAACTCCAGGAAACACTATTGAACGTAAATGGAGGGTGGGCGATATGGTCACAATCAGTACCTACATCCGGTGTCTGATCGCCGACCAACAGGTCGTTGATATAGAGTTTTACCTGGTCGCAATTGCTAAAGACTTTTACATCGTCAGGCGAGGAGGAGGTCCAGTAGCCGGCTATTTTTACCATGGGACCCGAATCCAGACCGGCAATACTATGAGCCGGATCACGCTGGCTCTGCCAGAAGAAGTAGGAAAACTTGGGCAGTCTGAAAATATCAATAGTACCGGATGGATAGGCCAGATAGTCCGTACTACAGAACACGCCATCTCCCACCATATTATCCAGAGCCAGGTTGCTATTATGAGATTGCTGATGGTTGAAGGCCTGGGCCAGCATGCCAGCTTCGCCATCGCCACGACGAACGTCGCTGTCGTAATCTGCACCCCAATCCCGGTATTCCCAGTGGCCGTGTTCACTGATGATAAGGGGTAGTGGCCCGTCATACTCCCGGGCACCGGCGGTTGGTGTTGCTATGAAAACATCAAACACCACCGGTTCGCTACCGCCCCATCGGCCACTGTCTTTCCAGGCAGCCACATAGCACTGGTCGCCGGGATATTCCCCATGACCGATACTCATGGCCGTAGGAGAAAACTCAGGGTCATCCCACCATTTTTCGTTTAACGACAGTTCCCACGCAATCACGCACGGATGGTTCCGATCCCGACGAATCAGGTCCCGCATGGCCTGATAACAGCGATCTTTATATAAAGTGGTATCGTGCCAATCATTGCTGTGTATGGGGTCAAGTAGTAGCAGGCCAAGTTCATCACAGGCATCCAGGAAGCCAGGGTCATCCGGCCGGGCTTCCGGCGAGGGACGCAGATAATTGAAGCCTTCCTCTTTAAGTTGCACCAGATCCCGGTATCGGGCTTCATTGCTCACGGCACAGCCGACATAGGGGTATCCCCGGTTGCTGTTAGCGCCGCGGAATCTCAGTGATTGACCATTGATCTTGAAGCCCTCGGATTTGGAGAAAAAGATAGATCGGATACCGATCCGGGTACGGTAATTATCCACGGCGGTATCGCTGTCAAGTACATGCGTATAAACGGTATATAAACAGGGATGATCGGGATACCACAAAATTGGATTTTCTATGGTCGCTGACTGGCTGAAGGTGTAATCATCTTCGGCGGCGATAGTCTGGGAGCTATTGATTTGCTCCACAATATGATTTTCGGAATCAACAATGTAGGTCTCAATGGTACAATTTTTTGAGGATGTATGCTCGTTCATCACATGGGTCTTGATCTGCACCTGGGCCGTCGTATCACTCACGGAGGGATAGGACACAAAGACACCACCGCCGGCCACGCGGCCGGCATGGACTGCATCCGTGACGTGGAGTTTGTCGGTGACATGCAGCCAGATGTCACTGTTAATTCCCCCAAACGCGGGTTGGCTGGGGACATCCGGTTGATCAAAACAATTTACCTTGACGGCGATAATATTCTCCGCTCCGTCATAATAAACGTGATCCGTCACATCGATCATAAAGGGCAAAAAACCGCCATAGTGTGTGGTAAGATGGGTTCCGTTGATCCAGACGTCAGCCGTAACATTGGCCGATTCGAATTCAATAGATAATTTCTTTCCCAGGCAGGAACTATCTAAAGTGAAATGTTTTCGGTACCACAGAATACCTCGGTACGTATCAGCCGGCCAGGTAGAGTAAGCCCGGTAGCCGATCGGTTCATAAGGCAATGTAACCGAACCCCATGAGGAATCATCGAATAAGGCGGCCGATGCGCCGTCTAAATCTTCTGTGGTTTCCGTGATGGTCAGGTAACCCCATTGGACCTTACTTGATGATATAAATGCAGACTGCATGAACGTGAGAATATCATCATGGTCGATATCGGATAAGGTCACCACAAAGTCGGTCGGATTCCAGACTGTACAGTTCGGGCTTTCCCAGACCAGTATGCCGTTACGCAGGATTCTGACTTTTTGCGTGTCTGTCTCCGACATCACATTAAAGGTTATCTGTACCCCGGCATTGTCAGGATAAGGTGAAACCCATTCGATACGGGGTATATAGCCACCGCTGCTATTGCACCGAGCATACATAGTATACTGATGGGCAGGACGGTCGCCAGGTATAAAACGATCGTCAGAAATCAGACAGGAAGAATTATCTGAGGGATAGCACCAGCAGGACATCCAGTTCCACCAACTCTGGTCATAGATCATCAAGGCAGCCCGGGGGCCGGTATTCGTCGTGCTTACTCCGAAAAACCAGTTATTCTCTCCCTGAAAGGTACCGGCTTCATCCAACATGACGTGCTCAAACGTTGCGCCGGGATTTCCCTTATAATACTTCCATCCGGTATTGAAATTAAGTTTTTCCCGTTCTGTTTGAACTCCGGTATAAGTAGAGTCCCCCTCCGAAAGCCAACCCCCGGTCACTATTTGCAGATCAGTGATCTCCACCTGGCCGCTGTCGTCAAGATCACAGATTTCGTTAAATTGTGGTTCGCCTTCCAGGCTGAGCCAGGCGGCCGCCAGAATTGAAAAGTCCTGTAAATTTACCCGTCCATCACTACTGAAGTCTAAATCTGCTTTTGTTTGGCCCGCAACTATATTTATACTATTCAGAACAGACCCTAATGTCAGGACAACCAGGAAAGGGACAAAGTAGCCTAAGCGGCGCATCAATACTCCTTTGCATAATATGACTGCCCGCTCTGGAATCCCTTCTGACTATGCAGGTCTAAAATAAAAGACTTGTAAGTTCACTTATCCATTAAGGATCAGGATAAACATCCATCCAGTCAGGCCAGGCCTTATTTTGTGTGACCCATTGCTTATGCCATCTCAGACTCCATAACTCCTTGAGTCCGACCTTCCTGACAGTATTATCCATAAAGAGCATGTTGGGGCCGCCATTATGACGGTCCAGGCAGAATGTGCTCATGCCTGATCCTTCCAGTTGTTCGCCTTTGAATACCGGAGGTTGGTCACTTTCGAAAGGTTGTGTCCCATCCCACATACATCCGCCCATAACCGGGATTTCATTTCCCCGGTTCTGGTTCATCTTCCGCCAGTATAGGGGACTTGCTTCTGCTGGAGTGTTGTATGTCCCCGCAACCCCAATACTTAAGGGATTATGGCACCAGCCATTGACTCCATAGCTGCCGTATTGTCCTTCTATACCCCATATCGGGGTCCAGCCCCCGTAATAACCAGGATTTCCATATTTACCCCAGGCAGTAAACGTACCCGGCTCATTATTGGTAACTTCATGCAGAAACTGGATGGCGGACGGACACAAGCGGATATCATCCGATCCTTCGTAATAGGGTAACAGGTCAACCATCCACATGGTTCCTCCGTTCCAGCCGGTGGGGAAGCTGTCTTTATTATCCTCACCGTACATCAAATACATGGTTCCCCATTGTTTAAGGTAGGTAAGACACATAACAGCCTTGGCCTGTTGTCTGGCCCTGGTGAGGGCCGGCATCAGGATGGAGACCAGTAGTGCAATGATTGATATTACTACTAACAGTTCGATAAGTGTAAATGCCCTTCGAGTTTTCATCTTTCTACCTGAGAATAATCTTTTATACACAATAAATTAACATCCGTCAAATACATACTTATATATCAATCTCTTATCTCAACAGATGAAGCATAGAGGCAAGGCCGGACCGTTTGCTGGGCCGGCCTTACCTCCCATTTATTCCCAATATCGATCAGGGAAATACAGCTTCACTTAACCATTTGGAGGAAATTTCTGCAAAGTCATTCAGGTCAACGAGGTTGTCCTTAATGATATCAGCCGGGCTGATCAGTGGCTGCGTTAAGGGACTGGTCGCTGTACCGCCGTCAACTGCCAGCTGGAGGACCTGGGCATGGGATAGAGCATAATCATAGATACGGAAATCATCCATCAGACCATCATAGAAACCGCCGCTGCCACCCGACCAGGCCCAGGCGCCAACGGATAAATAGTCTTCACCCGGAACCGGAGCGGGCATGGTCTGGCCGCTGGCTCCATCCCATTCGGCTACGATCACACCATTCTGGTAGATACGCATATAGGCGTTACTGGCACTTTTAACAAAGGCATAGTGAACCCACACGCCCCTGGGATGGTCAGGATTGCTGAGCATGTAGCTTTCACCAAAGGTAAGTCTATCGGTCCATTCATTTACAGAATCATAACCACAGTCAAAGATCATATGGCCGGTGGAACCGGTCCAGACCTGCAGTGTACTGCCGGGTGTGTAATGTAAGAGAGTACTATCATCATCCGTCTGGTTTGGGTCTTTGATCCAGAGCGATACGGTCAACTCTGCACCCCACGTGTTGGGATCTATGACATCCGTGGGAACCGCCACATAGGTATCGTTATTCATGTTCAGACAGTTACTACCGTCATATCCATTTCCGGTTCCCCAGGAGGATAGATTCAAGATGCCCGTGTGTCCATTATTAGAGGAATCTGCAACTTCGTACCCGGTTCCTTCGTTGAATTCATACCACAGGACCGGCCCGGTTTCCGCAGCAGCGGCGTTTACCACGTAGCTGCTCTCCAGCCAATCGGTAACGTAATCTTCAAGGTCATTCGTATCAACCCAGCAATCATTATTAATATCGGCATCACCATCCCGGTCGATACATATAGGAGGGTAGAGCCTGATTTCGTCGACAAAGATATCTCCGGCCCCACCGGCGGAAGGTGCATCCTTATTGCCAATGCCGATGGTCATGCGGGTAACATTTTCAAGGTCCACTCCCTGGCCGCTGAATTCGGCCAGATCCATGTACCACCAGCGCCACCATTCATGCTCGCCCTGATTAAGTTCCAGGGGAACATCGTGGTAAACCGTGCCGGTTTGAGCGCCGCCGTTTGACTCCAGAGTCACATAAAGGTCCTCTGTGAACGTTAGATTACCATGAAGGGTCAGGGTCAATATTTGGGCTCCGTACGCTGTCCAGTCACCATAACAGCGAAGTTCGTTGGGATCTGTCAGGAAGCAGTCTCGGCTCACTTCAGAAATATAAGGGGAACTTGAGTTATCGTAACTGAGCCGCATGGCCACCGCACCGCCGATCACCATGTCGGTTTCACGATTGATGGTCGAGCCGGTCCCTTGATCCCAGTATTCCAACATAGCGGAGGTGTTACCATACCACTCAAATTCATCTACAATCCGAAAAGAGTTAGTCGTAAACTGCCAGACATAACCTTTTAACGGGAATCCGCCCACGACCTGATCGATGCGCCAGAAATAAGTCTCATCCATGGCCATTTCACCTTGAGGTATAGGATAAGTCGTCTCAGCTACATCCTGCTCACCTCGATACTCGGGTGAACATGGGTCCGCCTCATCCACGGCTACATAATCAGTGCCGAAGTAGATATGGTAAGATTCGACTCCCTCTCCTGCACTCCACTCCAGGACAGGGCCGTCGCTCGTATAGATAAAACTTTCCCAGGTAACATATGAGTTATTAGCCGGATAGCATGGATCTGATGGGAGGCCTGTTTTTTCACGTGCAATAACGACCGTTTCATCATCTCCACTGTTGTATTGGGCAAAAATCTCATAGTCGGAATCTCCGCCATACGCTGTCATCCAACCGTTAGAAACATAGGTAGAAATGTCGGAAACCACGTTACCACTGATACGAAGTTCACCCGTAGTGATATCCGTAAGAGGTTCCGCACGAGCGGGATAATAGTGTTCCATATTAAATTGAGCTGTGGTTACCACGCCTCCATGGATCATCAGTTCAAACCGATCACTCCAGGAGTTCTGTTCGCCCATATTAATTATGCCGTCAACATTGAGTTCACCGCCTTCTATAGTAACATAACTGAGCTCAAGCTCACCGCCGACGTTGACAATACCATCGATGTATAAAAGATCATCAGGGCCCCAGTCAGTCCAGGAACACACGCGTAATACGCCGCCTACATTAAGGGTACCATACACTTCGACATGACCCTGACCGGCACCTAATGAACCTCCTTCACCAATATGTAGTTCCGAGCAATCGGCAGTCGTACCGGTGTCAACCACACAGAGAATTCGGTTGGGGTCAGTGGAATCGGTTGCATCAATCAAAATGTGAGCAGCATCCGAACTGGTTGGCACAGTGTTTCCCACCCAGTTACATGGATCATGCCAAGAGGGTGTATCAGGCTCTGCCAATCCGGACCAATAGATTTGACCATAAGAAACTGAAACGCCTGCGAAACATAGTATGATAATCATACTTGGTATAAGTTTTCTAACCATCCCTTAACTCCTTAAAATATTCTGTATATTTTATTATAAAAATTCTCTCTATGGCTGCTCAACAGTCACCAACACAATGTAAAGTCGTACTTTAATTATAAAGAAACTATACGACTAAGTTTTTCGTCGACGAAGCACAAATCCACCCAGGCCAAGCAATAGTAAGGTTGCCGGCTCAGGAACGACAGTAACATTATCAAAATGCACGGTAGTCCAGTCGTAGGCCCTCAGGGCAATGGTCATATGTTCCGTTCCTGCCGGAGCGGTAAAACTCTGGCTAAACGATAACCATTCGCCATCTAAATTCGGGGCAGGCCCATCCTCGTAGAGAGCACCCCAGGCCCAGTCAAATTCCGTCCAGTCGGTATCGGAGTATGAGATCAGCCAATCAGCAGTGCCCCAATCAGTCCAGCGGGCACTATAATCGAAACTTAAGGTAAAATTGGTACCACCCGTGACATCAAGGGCTTGACCAATCTCTACTTGGGGCCAATCGATCGCTGACCACAACTTGGCATTATCTGTCCCATCAATGTTGTAACCGCTACCCGGCTCAATCTCAACGGTCTGGCAGGGATCTCCACCCGCATAGGTCCACCAGCCGGTAAAATCCCCGGTGTTAAAGTCGCCGTTCGTCAGCCAGTTCTGGGCCTGGGCGGGTACACTCAATGACAAAAAGATTCCTACCATTAAGTAAACACACTTTCTAAACATTTCCCTTACTCCTTTTCTAAATAGATAAAACAACTAATTATTAGGAACTCTAAAACTTTTTAGAGTGACAACGCCTAGTGAGCATAATGATTTCAATTTCAGCAATCGCTTTTCTCTTCCTAAAAGGTCTCATCACTATTCGTGTTACCAATGACTTAGATTCTTATAACACTAACCATTTGTGACCCTATGAAATCAGTAAAACCTGTCATTTTTTATCTGTAATTTCAATATGTCTCGAATCGGCATTTCAGTCGCCGCGATTTTTGGCATAAAATCCTCGAAATTAGGCAATCCTTTTATCATTAAACACAGAGACTTCTGTCACCTTAACATCCAAATTGTATCAGATACTCTTACACTTGTCAAGCAATAATTTATTAATAAATTAAACTGTTTTACTTTATTAGATTACGTAACATTCGAATAATACCAGATACTCTTACACTTGTCAAGAAATTATTTAAAAAATATTAAAACAGTTTTATTTTTTGTATTATAGGACCAATAGTTCAATTGAATAAATTTAGTGTCAAAATTATAATATGTGCCTAAATATCGTAAATATTTACATTTTATTTAAATTGAATTGCCACAAATGAATATGGCTCTACAAACAAGGAAATTTCATTGTCTTTTATATTCAAGCTCAATTGTTTCTGGCAGACTTGATGCTTGAGACCGATCATCTCTGCTGAGTTTATTCGGATTATATTCTCTTCAAGGGTTACCGTGATTTTTCGGCGCAGGGCATTTTTGTTAATCAGTAGTAATATTTTTTCTTTATCGTTGCCCATGGCAGCCAGTACGCGCAGGTCATCCCGGCTGCTTTGTGTCGATACTATTGTTTTTCCCTGTATAGGGGAAAGCATGCGGAACATGTCAAGGCTTAGAGTAGGATTAAACGGAGGGTCCTGAGTTATGATACTGGGGAAAAAGTCCTGTTCTGACCAGACATCTCGGCTGGTTTGCCAAAGGAGTGGCCACATACAGGTCAGCCTGACATCAGCTTTAGCAAATTCCATCAATAATTCTGCCTGTATGATGGCCAGGAGTGACTGGTTGAATGTCTGAGACCAATTACTCGGGCCGATATTCCATTCCAGGCATACTAATTTCAAATGAGGAGCACCGGCTCTCTTGAATGATTCCTGAATGAGTCGTATATCCTCGGGAAAAGGACGAAACCATTCCTTTTTTTTCCATTTATCACCGGTTTCCAAAGGTGTTTGGGCAAGCCAGTTTTCAAATGATACCAGTCCCCACCCCCAATACCAGTGTACATCAATGAAATCAATCACGCTTTTGGTGTCGGATATAAATTTATCCAGGCCTTCCCACCAGTTATAGGATGAGGATGACGTCGGATTGGCAATCAGTTTGACATCCGGGAATTCTTTTTTAATGGCCTGACCATATGCGAGCACTTCATCGGCATATTCATCATTAGTAAAAGTATGGGCTGCTTCGAAATGCCAGGGTTCGTTGTCTAAATACCAGTATTTAACGTTATACCCTTTATTTTTACAATAACGCATCCAGCGAAGCGCTTCGTCGATTCCATCCTTTTGGCGATTGTGTTTTTTCCCCGAGGAAAGATTAAGGCCCACAATGGGCTCGGCATCAAGTTCCCGGCAGGCGTTCATAAACTCATCAAAGTCCATGAAGTCCTGATTGGCAGCCCATTTTTCCGGCGAAACCCAGGTGGTTTGAAATTTGCCCCGTCCGGGGCTGACTCCATGAATTTGTTTGGGGTCCCAGAGGTCTTCATATCCGTTTACGCCGGGATGTTCCCAGTGAAAAAACGATGTTTCTTCTCCCCCGGGATATCGCAGTGAACCTACGCCGGCCTTTTGCAGCTTTGGCAAAATATCATACTTTTGCCAGATTTCATCGGTTACATTGAAATAGCTGAGATTTATCCCCAGAAATCCTTTTAAGACAGCATGAAGTTTTTGGCTTTCGGAAATGCTCACCGTCACCCTCCTTTGAGGGTTGGCATAAAACGTATCAAGATGAGATTCTGATGTAGGCTCAAAATCCTCACCCTCGGCCAGTAACATTGTAGTGCAGGAAAGCAGGATAAAACCCAGAAATGTCAACGTTCTTCTGTTCATATTCAAATCCTCCAGTCAGTTAGATATCAGTGCCCACCACGCCGCGTCTTTCTTCGAGTTCCTTTCGGGTCTGGGCCGCACGCTCGGCCGTGATAGGATAAAACTTCAGAGCAACCAGCGCAAATACCGCGGTAATAGCCGGAGCCCCGGCCAGGAACAAACGCATCGTGGTAAACGTTTCAGGGGCCTGGTTTCCTCCCAGCTCATTATTAAATCCCGACAAACTGAGAGCCAGACCGGTTCCAAAATAGGAAAGCGAAACCGCGCTTTTTTCAATCCAGGAAAAAACAGCGCCAAACATTCCCTCTCTTCTTTTTTTGTGCCGTAATTCATCATCATCGCAGATGTCGGCCATCATGGAGGCGAGCATTATCTTAACGGCCACCCACATGGGCCCGCAGAGAAGGGGGTCAATGAGAATGATGGGATCAAATTTTAAAATAGTAAACCCGAGGTTTATGTTATAGATATGATGTCCCGGCTGAAAGATAAACCACTTCATAATTCCGCCAAATACCATAAGACTATAAACGAAATACAAGGCTCCTTTCTTACTGAACAATTTTGCCAGCCAGGCAATTACGGGTATGGCGGCAAATCCCACTACCGCATAACCTGACGACAGCAGGGCCTTCCATACGGACCCTAACGTTATATCTCCATCGCCCATGTAATAGATAAGTATATAATGATCAATCCCCATGGCCAGGACACCCGAGAGGGTATTCAACACGATGATTGTCACGAGAATAAGGAATGCCTTATTGCTGAATGCCTGAGAGATACTTTCGATAAGCCTGACTTTTTGTTGATGTTCCGTTTTTTTCTGAAAACGTTCTTTGACGAAAACGCCGGGCAGAACCCCGATACCCGACATAATGACCAAACCGATAAGCCAGGCAACGATTCTAATACCCGGCAGATTGACATCCTTTGAGGCAAATAAGTGCAGACTAAATATCGCTGCTATGGGGATTGTCCATTGGTATAAAAATTCCCCCGCTTTGTGAAAAAATGCCGTGTACGCCATCACCCGAGTACGCTCGTTATAATCAGGTGTCATTTCATAAGTCAGAGCATTATAGGGCACAGAGAAAACCGTATAGCAGCTAAAAAAGAGTATCTGAGCAATAATGAAGTAAGTGATTTTACTGACTTCATTCCATTCGGAAGGTACGATCCAGATAAGACC
The DNA here is from genome assembly GCA_016930295.1 of Sedimentisphaerales bacterium. Classification (GTDB taxonomy): domain Bacteria; phylum Planctomycetota; class Phycisphaerae; order Sedimentisphaerales; family SM23-30; genus JAFGHE01. Next base: position 5,216 of record JAFGHE010000167.1, on the reverse strand, counting down.
ATAAATGATCCCCATAAGAACTGCGCCACATATTATGAACGGCCTGCGCCGTCCCCATTTCGAATGGTAATTATCTGAAATCTGCCCCATAACCGGATCCGTAAATGCATCCCATAGGCGCGGTATCATGAGCGCCATACCCAGCAATGCCGTATTGACGCCCAGTATCATGTTATATACGGGAAAGGCCAGCATACTAACACCCACATAGCCAAACAGTGCCGTAAAAGACCCCGCTCCCAGAGCTATTTTTTCACGAAATGGAACCCGATCAGTAGATCTGACGACTTGTACTGTCATAATAATCTATTCCCAGACAATAATAAGTACACCATTAGTAACTTTACGGCTCACTGCAATGCTACTATTTAATAAGCGGTGTAACTGTTTCATTAAGTAGGTGCTATAAAACGTATTAAAAGACATTTAACGATAATTATCCAACTGATTCTCGCTCAATGAGCTCGACCGGAAACACTTTGTTGGCCTCTTTGGGTTTTTTGCCATCGGATAGATCGACCACTTTTCTAACCACTTCCTTGGCCATATCCTCGAGCGGTTCCTTGATACATGTCAGAGGTGGATGCAGAAACATTGATACCCCGGCATTTTCCCCGCCAATCAGTGAAATATCTTTAGGTACGGTAAGCCCCATTACATTTGTTAGCACGTGGAGTGCTTCAATCACCTGCATACTGCAGCCGGGTACAAAAATTGAGTCAGCCCCTTTTTTCACAATACGATTTACCGCTAAATACAGTGAATCATCCTGCCTCATCAATACCTGTAGTTTTTCCTGTGGCTCAATTCCGGCCGATTCCATACCTGCCAGGTATCCTTTTAGACGTTCTTGAAAAGGGAGTACATCGCCTCCGATAAAAGCAAGATTTTTATTACCATGCTCTATGAAACATTTTGCCGCTTTATAACCACTGTCATAATGGTCTGAAGAAATTACATATTGTCCTTCAGTGGCGGCAAAGTTATCAAGATATACGACCGGCATTTTCTTTTCCAGGGTACACAACATTTTATAAATATCAGGCTGGTAAGTAATCGCAATCACCCCATCAATAAAATAATCATTAAGTTGATTAAGAGGATCTGAAGGCAAAAGCATTCCGATCCCTCTTTCAGAAAGGGCAAAAGCAACATGCGATGTCAGTACATTCGAGTAACCATAAAAACGGTCCGTATAATGCGGTTCTGTAACAACGGCTATCTCCTTGGTACGTACTGTCACCTGGGGCTTCAGACCTATTTCGCGGGCTAATTCAAGAATTTTTGCCCGAGTTTGAGCACGGACATTGTTTCGATTATTCAGAACACGACTTACAGTTCCCGGCGAAACACCGGCCATATCTGCCAAATCATATATAGTCGGCCTTTTTTGTGTGGGTTTCTTATTTTCACTGCTCATATAGTGGTTCTCGTTAATTAATGGTAATTATAAAAGATTTAACAAAAATCATTAAGTTCGGATAACATTATACAACAATTTAGGAAAATTGTCAACATGTTGCGCTTTTGTGAAAAAAGTTTCATGATATTCGGCGGGCCACCTCCTGTTGACTAGACGATCTACAGCCATGACTTTGTAATCCCTTAATATCAACAGATTTACAAATCACCTTTCTTGAAAACGATATAGTTTTTTTGTAAGTCCTTATTTTAGCTTATATTGCTGCATTATCGGCCTCATATATCCGCCCCTCATAAGGGAATCGGTAATAAGGCACACCAGGCTATACTCAGTTTAAACATCCTGAATTTAATGCTCATCTTTAGCGAGAATATCTTCTACCGTCCAACGTTTAAGCATATCCTTATATTTATGCTTATATTCCGTGTAGAGCATAATAATCTCCTGCTCATTTCCCTGCCAGTTACAGCGTCTGCAATAATACTGATCTTGTTGTTTATCGTATAGTAAATCGTAATCCACTTCTCGAAAAAGACACTCCGGACAACGATAATTTATAGGGCCTGTTCTACCTTGAGACATGTTACCAACTCCTGGTTATATTCGACCGTTTTGGTAATACCGATTTTCAGATTGGGTGCAAACGAGTATCCTTCTTCGTAGTAACCGCCGCAGTGGTCACTGATGGGGGTAAGGCTTACCTTTGTCTGCACCTGGGGAATAATCGCTTCAACACATTTTACATTATCGGCGGAAAATTCACGGCACCGATACTCATAGCTGAGTTCATTGCGTGAACCATCCTTACCCACAACCGCCAGCAGACAGCCGGTCAGATCTTCCGGATACTCGGTTGTCCCCCAGCAGGATGTCAGGAATTCATCCACTTCGACTTGTGCCGATGAATCGCTGGATTCAACAATTTTGCGTTTGATTATAATTTCGCCGGTGTTTTCTTTGAAGGTATAGGTAGTAGCCAGCTTGATGGTCAGTCCTCTGAATTCTATCTCCACCGGTCTGACACCCAGAATGCGGCAATTGTCGGCCTCATCATAAATTCCGGTACTGCGACAGGAACTCAGATCAACCTCTTCTGAGCCATAACGCACTTTACAACTCTTGATGGCGCCCTCGCCGGCATAATGAGTGAATGCCCCGGCACGGTAGCGGGACTGAACAATGTATGGATAGGATGCATCCTGATTGGCCTGGGTGCCGGCTCCACAGGGGCGTCTCAGCCCGGATGCATAGGGGCGCAGGTCGGTAATCGCTCCGCCCTGCTTAAGATCGATCTGTACGCGGAATCTGGAATCGGCATACCAGAAGACCTGATTCCTGGTCCCGTAAAGGATATCTTTCCAAAGACCACATAGAGGTCCGCTGCGCGGCTGATTCTGACGGAACCAGTCCGCAAAATCACTCATGGTCATATCTTCCACATTACCCTCTTTTTTAAGTTGTCCATAGTATGCCAAAAAGTCTTCATAGCTTTTTCTGAGCAGGCGGTAATCACATTCCCAGCGACCTGATTTACCCAGCCAGCCCGGACCGACATAAACCAGGTTGTAGCTGAATCCCTTGTTATATTTTTTCATGACCTGATACTGGTCAACCAGATTATACATATACGGCAAACGATCACCTTCGTAAATCAAACCGCGAATGATATTCTGCGGATGCGTTCCAAACATATCGCCGGAATTGTCCATAATCGCCAGCAAATCGCGTGAAAGGTGTGGAACCGCAACAATTCCGATATCATCTTCTTCGTCTGCGGCGATGGCATGGGTATTCTTTCCGGAAGGAATCCAGGCGGTCCACGGAGAACCATCCATGAGCGTATACCATGAATAATTAGCATGACGGAAAACTTTGGGACCTTCTTCAAAACAGGTCGCCACCGCAATCTTGACATCCGGATACTGTTGTTTAATGTAGCCTAGGAGTTCCGCATCCATGAAATAGGAACCGGTGGAGGTGGGATAGCATCCAAAAATGTCTTTGAAACGTTTAAAGGAGTCGTCCACGATCCGTCGCTTTACATCCATCGGAAAAAGCCATATAGCCAGTTCTCTGGACTGGTATTGTTCGCGAAACTGCTTACAGTTTAAACCAAGAAACGTATGGCCGATTTCATCACCATAATCCCTGTGGTACTGTCGGGCCAGTTCAATACATTCTTCGTTATAGAGGCTGGCATAAGTCATCTGAATGGTTGTCTTAAGACCGTTATCGTGAGCAATCTTTTGCTGTAAACGAAAGATATCCAAAGATTCGCTGACCACTTCTGTTTTATTAAGTTCCTCTCCCAGACCTTCCCGGGCGCCCGTATCGATATATTCCGGTACCAATTCGGGTCTATGTATAAGATTAAGAATAAATTTATCCATGCCGGTGGGCCTTACTATGATTTTAGCGGCTCGGTATGTTTTTTATTGGACGGCAGAAGGATTTCATTCGCAGTGATAGTACTGATTTTCTGAGTGCTTATAGTTTCAGGGCTCTCTCTAAAGACATGAAAAGCCGGTAAAGCATGGCCTGCTTCATTAAAAAGAGCTCGTGCCCAGCAGGGCTCCGCATCTCCTTCATCTTCAATGCCGGGGTGCTGGGGAGATATCCATTCCGGAGCCCAATAAAATACTCCTTTTCCCCTATTGTGTTTCGTTTCTTTAACTATTTGAATAATATCTTCCAGAAAGTTAAATTGTCCTTCCGGTGAAAGCGGATATTTAGTCTTCAGATATTGCCAGCCTTCGTGGTCTCCTCCCAAGGCATTTTCATACATCGTATGGTATTTCCAGGGATAGGCGGTTTCAACTACATAAAGATCCTTTCCATAGCGTTCCGCGAGGAAATCAAGGGTATCCCTTAAATCTTCAGGCATGCCATGCCAGAAGGGGTAATAGGACTGGCCGATGACATCGAAGGGGACATCCTGTTTAAAAATATTGTCAAAAAACCATTGAGAGGTTTCTTGATCACCACCCCGGTCAATATGGATCAAAATCGGTGTCTTGGTTCCCGTTGCATCATGCACCCCCTGGATTCCGGCCTTAAGTAAGTCTCCAAAACGGCTCCATGCCTCTTTACCATTTGAAGAGGGTTCTTTGGTCCAATGGATGGTATTGGTATCATGGGCACTGGCTATCCGGCCGTGTTCCCAGAGTATTCCTGGTGTAATTTCATTACCTATCTGTACCATATCAGGTTCAGCACCGGCATCAATAAAAGATGTAACTGTGTTTAAAGTATATTTGTAAACGGCCTCCATGAGCTGCATAAAAGACATGTCTTTCCATGCAGCAGGTGGTTTCTGTTTGCCCGGGTCAGCCCAGGTATCAGAATAATGTATATTCAGTAAAAAATTATAACCGGCTTCACATAAATTTTTTGCCAAGCAAAGTGTATAAGCATGATCATTGACCTGGGCTCCATGCATAGTCGGTGTATGGAACAGCCGTAAACGAGCATAGTTAAAACCGGCTTCTTTGAAAGCTTCGATAGGATCAACAACTTCATTGTTTACATAATATTGATTATTTTGATCAATATTTCGTTTCAATAACGATAGATCCGCACCTTTTGCAAACGTTTCATTTTTTTTCATTAAACGGATACCTTCAAAGCCAATATATATATCATAATTTAATCTCAATCAATTACGAGTGAGTCTGCAGTTATTTCCAAAATAAACTTAATTGCCTTATTTAAAAGCATTTATATTTTTTATTAATGACGTTCTATTAATAATCATGTACCCAAGCCCTTTGTTTGGCCTTAGGTATATTGCCAT
>JAFGHE010000166.1 GCA_016930295.1 Sedimentisphaerales bacterium | reverse complement strand
TTTGATGAGACCGTCACGGCTACCCTGGAGTAACCGTTGACTTAGTATTTTAACGCAATCAGAGCGGCCATCCTGATACCTTCGGGATGGCCGCTTTTTCATGGTAAGTATGTCCTGTCTGTAATTCTGACAAAAGTATAATGTGGAAATAAAATTTCCCGGTTTCTGGATATCTGAATCTGACCATTTAGTAGTAGACGATACTTGAGTATGCAGGTAGAATTTTTAATAAACTGCGTTTTAAAATGGTGTGGTCTGCCCATTGTTATGTGAGTGCCAGATGCTTCGGACAGTACCATATATTAGTCCCTAATTTAAAGAGAATACTAATGCAAAAAAGATTATCGCAAATCATATTGATCAGTATCATTCTAAGTCTTCATCTAGAAACATGGGGACAAGGAATAACTACTCCCAGCCAAAACGCCGATACGGTGGGCCAGTACGAAAAATTTGAAGCCACTTTTACATTAGTCAATTCCCCTTACAGTGACCCTTTTGATCCCTGTGTGGTCGATGTCACGGCTACCTTTCATGCACCTGATTTATCCACGGTAACCGTGCCGGCCTTCTACTATATCGATTATGACATCGTGGGGCAGAATACGGAAACGTATCAAAATCCCGGAACCGAACAATGGAAGGTCCGTTTTGCACCGACACAGGTGGGAACCTATACCTATGATATTACCGTGGTGGATGCCGGTGGTACGACGGTAGATTCCGGCATCGGCACGTTTAATTGCGTGGCCGGCTCCAATCCGGGATATATTCGGATTGATCCGTGTGATCCCTACTTCCTGGCCTATGATGACGGGACTACGCGCCTGAACATTGGACATAATAATTGCTGGCAGGAAGGAGGCATTTACGGCTGGGAGAATGCCATGAGCAAGATGAATGAAGCAGGGGAAAACTGGACACGCCTGTGGATGTCTCAATACAGCGGTGACGGAGGTGTTGAACTGGAAGGGCTGGCCGACGACTACACCGGTTACTTCAGCGGACCAGGCAACCTGAGTATGCAGACGGCGTTACGTTTGGATAACTTTATCGAAGCCGCCGAAGAATACGGGGTGGCCCTCCAACTGGTTTTCCAATACCACGGCCAGTTCAGCACCATGACCAATCCGAGGTGGGACTTAAATCCCTACAATAGTGACAACGGCGGATTTCTTGATGACCCGGCAGAATTCTTTACTGATGCACAGGCCATCCAACTGACCAAAAACAAGTACCGTTACATTATCGCACGCTGGGGATATTCGACTTCGATCCTGGCCTGGGAACTTTTCAACGAAGCCCGGTATACTGACGGCTGGGACGACGATCCGTGCATGGTGATAGACTGGCATGATGAGATGTCCACCTATGTGCGCAGTATTGATCCGTTTGGTCACCTGATTACCACCAGTGCTCACGGAGGAACCGAATTTAATATGATATGGGATCTTGATAATATTGACCTCATCCAGATTCATCATTACAGCGGCGATACCATCGACTACTTTGAGAGCGCGACTCAGAGCCTGGCCGGTTATGGAAAACCAGTCATCATAGGTGAGTTCGGGGCGCCGCCTGCCGACGGGATTGATAATCCGGAAGATGACCTGATCTCTCTATCCAATCTCTATCGGGCACAGATGTATGAGGCACTGGTGTTGCATAACGGAATCTGGAGTGCTTTACATGTTAAAAGCAGTGCCCACTTGTGGTGGTGGTACAACTATATAGATCCCCTGGATCTTTATGATGAGTTCACGGCCCTGGCGCGTTATGCCGAAGGTGAAAATCTGGGCGCGTATAATCTGACTACAGCTCCGCAGGCCATATCGGGAATACCAACCATCAGTGCTATTCCGGTTCTGACTGATTTCTGGGCGGAATCATCACAAACGTCGTTTACCCTGAGTGGTGATTATTTTCCGGGCATGGAAAATCTCTCTCAATGGCTGCACGGCTCAAATAAATCGGATTATCTATCAAATCCGACTTTTAATCTTACCATGGCAACCGACGGATATCTGAATATTCATGTCGAACAAGTTTCAGATTGGGGTAATATTAGTTTACGTGTTCTGGTTGATGAAAATGAGGTATTTTCAGATAGCTTCACCAACGACTTAATTGATTTTGTTATATCCGTTCCTCTCTCGGCAGGATCACAATCCGTCCAGGTCGAAAACACGGGCGAAGACTGGCTCCAAATTGGCAGTTATGAATTCGCTCCGGAAGAGGAAGCGTTACTCAATTCCATTGGTTTATCCAGTAACGAACGAGCTTACCTCTGGATCTATGATAAAGACAGCAAGTTCGGCTTAACGGACAACGGCACCTTCAGCGGCGAAACAATTACTGTAAATAACCTTGACGACGGCAATTATCTGGTCAAGGTGTACGAGACCCGCGGTAACGGCTACATCATTGATATGGATGACGCCGATTCCTCAGGCGGTGTTTTGACCTGTACACTGCCGGACTTCCGCAAGGATATCGCAGTTAAAGTCATTGAAAATAATCTCAGCGACCTGCAGCGTTACCTGCGTATTACGGAAATCATGTATTATCCCGCCGAGCCCAACGACGGAGGATATACCGCTGACCAGATCGAATTTATCGAACTGAAAAATGTCGGGAAAAACGCCCTGACGCTGGACAATGTTGCCTTTACCGCCGGAATCGAGTTTACCTTCCCGGCGGGTACAACCCTCGATCCGTGTGGCCTGATACTGATCGCCAGGGATCCCTGTTCCTTTGTCCTGGAATATACTGATGTGCCGGTTGACGTGGACATCCTCGGACCGTATTCCGGCCAGTTGGACCACGAGGGCGAAACCCTTACCCTCAAAGACAGCGGCGGTGATACGATCCAGTCATTTGCTTACAGCAGTACCTGGTTTGAGGAAACCGCCGGCGGAGGTTCTTCGCTGGTTATCATTGATCCAAATTATGCGGATGTGGCGCGGTGGTCCTACGGCGAAAACTGGGCTTCCAGCCCTGACCTGGGCGGCTCGCCCGGCGAGGATGACCCGGGCCTGGAACCGCCGGTGGACACCGATATGATAACCATCGACTCTGTCACCTTAAAAGCCAATAAAGACAGGGAAAGTTCCAAAGATTCCTTTAGTATCTACGGCAGTGATATGGATTTGGAAGAATATGATATCATGACCGCCGCCACCGTTTTTATCGGCCTCTATAATGACGATGAAAGCTATCCGATTTTTTCCGAAGAAATTGATATCGATTTATTCACCGGCGATAACGGCCTCTACCGTTACAACGCCAAATCGGGTATAACATCGTTTAATGTGGATATGAATAACGACACCTTCTCCATTGCCGGTAAAAATGTTGATTTAAGCGGGATGGGAAGTCCTCTGACAGTGGAAGTGGAGTTGGGCGATTACCTTGGCTCCGGCATAGCCGCCGAGACCGAAGAGGAATACCTGGAAACCTATTACGAAGGACTAACCTATCCTGATGTTATCAACGGCACCAAGCCCATACCCATAATCTTACTTAAAGGCCAAGCCAATGGATTACAACTTAGCAAAACTCCAAAATTAAAACAGGTCGATACTAAAGAAAATTCCGATTCTCTGGCCATCCAGGGCGGTATTGCCGCGGCCGACGACTCGGTCCATCTTACCAACGAGGAAGTGATGATTGAATGGGGGGATTACTCCGTAACCATTCCGGCAGGCGGGTTGATTGGTTCCAATGGCAAGTATAAATATAAACTAAAGGACATCCCCAGTGTCTCGGTCCAGATTGACCTGGTTAAATGTGCCTTTAAGATTCAGATCAAGAAAGCCGATATCCCGGACCAGGGCGATTCGGTGGACCTGAGTATCTCCTGGACCGGCTTTGATGAGACCGTCACGGCTACCCTGGAGTAAGGGGCGAATCAGTAATTTAACCAAACCCAAATGGCCATCCTAAAATAAGAGGGGCGGCTGTTTTTATGGTCTTACACTAAAAAAGTAGTGAAATACTTCGTTTCTAAAAATTTCCCAAAAAAATGTGGCTTTCGAGGTGGGCGATATTGCGGAACCCAGGTACAATTTCTTACAAAGCGTGTTTTAATATTAAAACAATAAGTGATAACCAATGTGCTATAAGTGAAAGCTGTTCCGTGCAGCAGTGATTGCCATCTTTAATGAAGGAGAATGCTAATGAAGAAAACGCTATTGGGACTTATGTTGGTCGGAATTATTCTGGGTCTTCAGGTGGGTTCAGCATGGAGCCAGCGCTCAGGCGTGGACGGAGGTGAGGGGGATTTCGCGATCTATGTCAGTCCGAGCACGATTGTCAAGAGTGCTCCCTGTGTCTGGGTGACCATTCATACGGACGTGCCGTGCGGCCTGCCGGACGATGTGATGGCGACTGTCAACGACAGTGACATCGACGTGGCTTCCGTCTATGCGGATTCCCGAGGCAATCTGGTTGCCAAGCTGAATTTTGATGATGTAGTACTTCTGGCAGAAGACTCAGAGTCGGCCACGATTTCCCTGATCCTGGTTGTTGGGGATGATACCCTGATGGCCTCAGAAACGGTTCGGGTCGAAGATTAAAAACGTACTCATTAAATCTGATCCTCTATTATGACAAAACAGGGACAAGGCCGACTTGCATTGTCCCTGTTTTTTTATAGAATGCTAATCCCATTTTAAGATGGCGCCGGTATCGGCGGAGCAGGCCTGGCTGGCGTATTTACCCAGTACTCCGTAATTGATACGCGGCTGAGGTTTTTTCCATGCCTTACGTCGCCGGGCCAGTTCATTATCCGAGAGTTTGACACTGATGGAATTTTTGGGGATATCGATTTCGATGATGTCGCCGTTTTTGAGCAGGCCGATGGGGCCTCCGGCGGCGGCTTCGGGGCTGATATGGCCCACGCAGGCGCCGCGTGTGCCGCCGCTGAAACGTCCGTCAGTAATGAGAGCGACGCTTTCCCCGAGGCCGGCACCCATGATATAACTGGTGGGGCTGAGCATCTCCTGCATGCCCGGTCCGCCGCGTGGTCCTTCGTAGCGGATCACGACCACATCGCCGGGCTTGACCTTTCCGGCCAGAATCCCTTCGCAGGCCTCTTCCTGTGAGTTGAAAATCACGGCCGGGCCACTGTGGGTCAGCATGGATGCCGAGACGCCGGCGGTTTTGATGACTCCGCCGTTGGGCGCCAGATTGCCGCGTAAAATCGCCAGGCCGCCTTTGGGAGAATAGGCCTTGTCCAGCGGTCGGATACAATCGGGGTCCTTAATCTGAGCATCGGCAATATTTTCGCCAATCGTTTTTCCGGTTACGGTAATACAGTCTTTATGGATGAGCCCGTCAATCTGTGAAATTTCCTTTAAAATAGCACTGATGCCGCCGGCCTTGTCCACATCTTCAACGTGATAGGCACTGGAGGGAGAGACCTTGCAGATATTGGGGCATCTGCGGGCGATGTCATTGATGCGGTCCAGGTCGTACTTCACCCCGGCTTCATGGGCCACGGCCAGGCCGTGCAAAACGGTGTTGGTGGAACCGCCCATGGCCACATCCAGTGCCAGGGCGTTATCCATGGAGTCCTGGGTGACGATATCGCGCGGCTTGATATCTTTTTCCACCAGAGTCAGTATCTGGCGGGCAGCCTGTCGATATAAATCATCACGCCGGGGATCAACCGCAGGAATCGTGCCATTGCCGGGCAGTGCCAGGCCAATGGCTTCGGAAAGGCAGTTCATGCTGTTGGCGGTGAACATGCCGGAGCAACTGCCGCAGGTGGGGCAGCCGTAATCTTCCAGCTCTTTCAGTTCGGCATCGGAAATCTTGCCGTTATTGTAGGCAGCCACACCTTCAAAGATGCTGATCAAATCCACGGTTTTGCCGGACGGTGTTTTGCCGGCCAGCATCGGCCCGCCGGAGACAAAGATGGTGGGGATATTAACGCGCATGGCCGCCATCATCATACCGGGGATGATTTTGTCACAGTTAGGGATACATATCAGCCCGTCAAAACAATGGGCACGCAGCATGCATTCCACGGCGTCGGCGATCACTTCCCGGCTGGCCAGGGAATATCTCATGCCGGCATGCCCCATGGCAATGCCGTCACAGATGCCGATGGTATTGAAAATAAACGGCGTGCCCCCGGCCCCGTGTACCGACTCCTTTACCATCTGACCCACTTTATCCAGATGTACATGACCGGGAATAATATCGATGTAACTGTTTGCTATGCCTATAAATGGCTTGGAAATATCCTCATCATTGAGCCCGCACGCCTTGAGTAAACTGCGGTGCGGCGCACGCTCAAAACCTTTTTTTACCGTATCCGATCTCATTATCAACTCCTGCGTTTAACTGATTTCACAACACACTATTACAAAACTTCTGGCGATTATAGCTTAAAACTACAAATTATATCAAAAATTAAATATCAAATATAAAAACCACATATTAAAAAATTTAAATAAAGGCACATCCGACTCCATCTTCCCGTCCTTCGCAGTAAATGCTACGGAGGGGGCAATTAAAATCTATAAACCTTTTAATATCAAATAGTTAAATCCTCTGAGCTCTCTGTGGCCTCTGTG
>JAFGHE010000165.1 GCA_016930295.1 Sedimentisphaerales bacterium | reverse complement strand
CTGCCCGGAGCGCCGGCAGGGGGACCCTGACTCCAATCGGGAGCACCGGCGCCACCGCCTGGCGTCGCCGGTGGCCACTGACCCCTGCCCGGAGCGCCGGCAGGGGGACCCTGACTCCAATCGGGAGCACCGGCGCCACCGCCTGGCGTCGCCGGTGGCCACTGACCTCTGCCCGGAGCGCCGGCAGGGGGACCCTGACTCCAATCGGGAGCACCGGCGCCACCTGGCATTACCGGTGGCCACTGACCTCTGCCCGGAGCACCGGGACCGCCCGGCATCGCCGGCGGACCCTGCGGCCGACCGGCAACAGGACCACCTTCATCGGGTGAATCCTGGAATGGTTCCTGGGTTTCTAAGGCGTTTTCCTGGGTTAAAATACGAGAGGGAACCAGCGAGACCTTTTCCCCTTCATTGAGGCCGGAGATAATATTGATAAAGTTCTGATTGAATTCGCCGACTGTTACTTTTCGCATCTCCAGCCCGGATGAATCCTCCACATAGCAGAACTTCTGATTATCTTTGTTGGCTACTGCCTGGATAGGTATGTAGAGAACATCCTGGAGATCTCTTACCTGTATTTCCACCTTGGCCGACATACCGGGCCGGATAGAATCATGTTGTCCGTCAATGATCACCTCGGTGGAATACACTTTCACTCCCGTGTCCATCCAGGACCGCTGGGAATCCGGCAACAGGGATACTTTATGTACCCTGCCCGTAAAAATAGTATCCGGAAAAGCATCCACCGTAATCTTGGCCGGCTGCCCCACCTGCACCTTGTCCACCCAGGATTCATGTACCTGGATTTCAACCGCCATGGTGGAGGTATCTGGAATAGTAATGATTCTCTGTCGCTCACGGACCTCGCCTCCTAATTCGATCATCTGATCCCGTCGGGAAAAGAAATCGCCACTCGAACCGTAAACCGCCATGCCCGGAACCGTGGCCCGCATTACACAGGCCGCCAACTGTTCCCGCAGTCGTTCCAACTGTTTTTTCTGCAGCAGGTAAGTCGCCTCCGCACTTTTAAGCCTGGCCTCGGCCTGCGCCAGTTTTGCCCGGGCGCTGGCCTGGGTTCTTTGCAACTGACGCTGGGCTTCCTCGTAGTCACTGATCAGCTTTTCCGTCTCCTTACGGAAGTCATACTTGAGAAACAGATCCATGGTTGTTTGGGCCTGTTTTAGGCGAATTTCCGCCCGACTGTAAGCCAGTTCATCCGCTTCCAACTCGGCAAATGCAACATAGTCGTTTTTATATAATTTTCGCGTACCCTGAATTTTATTAGTCGCCCGCTTGAATTCGTCATTAGCCAGTTTGATGTCTGATTCCAGATCCCGTTTACTCTGCAGCGCTCCACCCTGCCAGCGAGCGTCATTCGGATCGGCAATCAGTTCTTCCACCAGGATTCCTATCTGGGCAGTGAGGTCCACTGACGGGTCAGAAATTATTCCGCCGCTTTCGATCAGTTCGGATAGATAATCAGAGACCACTGATTCGCCCAGATACTTCTTTAAATCCATCAGGGCAAATCGTAATTTCAGATCGGCCGCGCTGATATCCGATTCATTCTGCTTTTTCTGAATTTCATACGCTTCCTTGGATTGGGCATAATCCGCTTCGGCACTCAGGAAACTCACCTCTCTTTGGGTTACCCGCTCCACCAGTTCTGAGGAGTCCAGTTCCACCAGGATTTTACCGTTTGCTACATCTTCCTCAGTGATCATGGTGCCTTCCGGTACAATAAAGATGATGGTATTACGCCCTTCCACCTGGCAGCGCAGATCTTCGGTCTTGAGGGCCTTCAGGTTGCCGCTTTCGGTCACACTGATCTGCAGGTCGCCCCGCTGGACCGTATAGGTTGCCAGCGAAGCGGTCGTACTTACTGGCCCGCTCGAAAATTTCCCGAATAATACAGCCACTACCGCACAGATGGCCACTACCGGTACCACGATAATAATCCACTTGGTCACTTTGCCTTTATTTTTCTTATTCATGGCTTAACCGTCCACTTTCATTGGTATGGTATTAAGATTGTATATCCATTATTATAATTTTATTCTACATCCTCTCTTTGTCCGGGGTTATGCTTTCCAAAAGGAACGCTACATCATCCGGTTGCTCCCACAGGCCGTCCGGTTTTATCTGTAAAATGCCCACGTCCCGGAAAAAGCTCAGGCGCGCAACAAAATGACGGATAAGAGCTCCTGTTTTGGCGTTCTGCGCTGTCAGCAGGTCATCCTGGGCATCCAGATAATCACGGGTCGTGGCCCGGCCTTCCTGTAAAAGTAGCTTGGTACTTTCCACCCGTCTGTAAGCCAGATTCAGACTTTCAAGCTGGATAGTATAACTGGAGTAGGTTTCCCGCAGATCGCGATAAGCCTGACGGACTTCCAGTTTCACATCGTCAATTTTTTCCTGATAATTGCGTTCATTTTGTAACAGGCTGATTAAGGCACGACGGTAGGCGTTGCGCTCGTTCTTGCGATCCAGAGGCAGATCGAGTTCCAATCCCAGACGGTAGGTTCCGTCATTAAATAGAAGATTAGTAAAATCCGTCCCCGATCCGGAATCAACATGCATCGAACCGACCAGATCCAGATCCGCACCCAGATTATCAGCGGCTACTTCCACTTTACGCGCGGCATCCTCCAGTTGATCGCGTTCATTGGCCAGGTCCAGGCGGTATGTAAGAGCCGTTTGGACTGCTTCTTCCAAAAGGAAATCCGGCTTCATGATACCGATTGCTTCCAGGCCGTCCAGTTCATTAGGATCCAGTTCTATTTGGACATCAACAGGTAATGCCAGCCGAACCTTGAATTGGTCCAATTGGGTATTGTAACTCTCCTGAGACCTGTTATAAAGATCCTGTGACTGGAGTGTGGATTGTTTCGCCTGGTCTGCCTGAAAACGTTCTATACGACCGGTTTCCGCCATCATCTCGGTACGAAGCTGGTTGGCCAGACGGCTTTCAAAACTGTTTTGATCATTCTTGACCCGGTCCATCTGCTGGAGTACCCCAAAATATTCATTAACTACGGTGACCACGAAGGTTTTCCGGAATCGATTGAAGGAGCGAATCTGATAAAGGGTGTTCCGTTCCGCCTGGGTCAGATTTTCCTGAACAATCGCTCTGCCCCGACCACGCAAGAGCGGCTGGCTTATCGTGGTAGTCAATACCGAACCCAGCGAAGTACGCGGGTCACCAGTCAGATATCGCAGCCAGTCCAGTGCAATAGCCGTGCTGATCTGAGCACCATCAGCCAGTAATTGATTAAAGCCGAAATTCCCATCAGCATTAAGGGATTCATCCGATGAATTTTTTGTATAATCGCCTCCCAGTGAACCGAACAACTGAGGTGCAAAGTCGTGACGTCTTTGGGTAAGATCCAGAGCGGCCAGGTAAAGTTGCTCTTTTTGGTTTTGGTAGGATCGATTTTGAGCCGTGGCCAGAGCAATCGCCTGAGAGAGAGAAAGTTTACCTGATGGCAGGATAAGCTGATTGGCAGCTATGTCATCCGGTGATGGTTCTACATCACTTATTTTGTAGTTGGCCTTGGCTCCGAACTCATTCTCCCATTTTTCATCGATTATCTGATAGACTTCCTGGTCAGCGTCCTCTTTGTAATAGTCCGTACTGCATCCGGCTAGTGCTAACTGAATCAGCACCGCTAAAATTATCGGACGGAAAACTCGTTGTATGCAGGTATGCATAATACTCACAATCATGAGCCTCATAAAAATACAACGCTCAGTATGGATAATCATTCTACCAAATTTTAGACGTTTTGACAAAACTTTCGTTCACTTTGCCATATTTTATATCTATAATCATTGATTATCATGCGCGCAAGTCTTGTAACATTCTATTTTGTAAGCAATTACAAGAATGCTGTTGTCAGGGTAATTCCGGTTTGATTTTCTGATAGGCACAGATGTTTGTTGGTGTTGATAGAGCAGGTAATTTATAAAAAAAAGGAATTTGCTATATTAAGTCCACCTTCCGGCCAGGCTGGCCGCCGGTTTGGATATGGATTGGAACCGTCCAATTCGAACGGCATCACGGTTTTTAAAGGAAACTATCGGGATAAAACCTGAATTCATGATTTTTTCCATAGCCCGTTCCGTTAGATAGGCCTCACCACAGGGAGTGACCTGGGTCTGGCCGCCAAATGAATAGGAATACATGGGCAGACCGGTCAGGTCCCGGCCCAGGGTTCCGGTTAAGTTCCAGCCGGATTCAGTAAATGCCGAACCCAGTAATAAGGCACACAAAATGGCGGAACTGCCCCAGAGGTACCCTTCATGTTCTCTGGGTGAGGTAAGTTCCTCAAAATCGAATCGATCAATGGGGTCAGAATCCTTGCCATAAGGCAATCGCATCAGCATTCTGGGCATTGTCAGTCCCACATAGGCCGATGCAGGCATAGCTCGTAAATGTTCCCATTTTTTTGTAATGTCATTGTCCGCCTGCCATTTCCAGTCATCTACATCCGGCGAGGCACCAAAGGATTCACAACCCACAAACCTGCCATGCCCCCCGGCCAGGAAAGGGGCGCCGGCCATATGGGCAATTTGTCCCAGCTGACCCAATAGCGCTACATCTTCGTTAGTCATATCAAAGGTGTAGCATCCGGACAGAATGGTCCAGGGCTGTGCACCCGCCATCCCGACCGTCTGGTCCACAATCAGCTTATAAAGCCCGGTTGTTTGCAGGCCATTTCCAGAGCCAAGATCAGCCGCCAGTTCCGCTTTACTGATATCTAACACATATATTTTAAGGGTTTCATCGGTTTCCAGTTGACTTACCAGAAAGTGTACGCAGCGCCAGGCGGCTTCCAGGAGTTGAAAATCTCTGTGGTGTATCACACTGCGCATTCCAGCGGTAATCGCCTGGTCCAACTGAGAGAGCATCTCACCCTGAAGCGGATCCGGCGCCGGCACAATATAAGGGGCCACTGCTTCGCGGATAAGGGCATCGATTTTTCCTGTTTTTGATGCTATGGGAGTAGGTGTTTGGGCTGATGCGGCTTTACCCAGCAATCGTTGCATTGTATCAGCATCTGATTCAGGCGATGGTTTACCGGCTGTATCATCACCGGCCGATGGCTCCGGCACCGGCCCGGAAAGCATCGAGCGAATCTGCGCTGCCGCTTCCGGAAAGGTTTGCGTATTCTGTAAACGGCTGCGTAACGATTTCAGTTCCTGAAAAATTTCCAACCGATCATATATGGCGTCCGGATGAAAGTCGTCCAGTTCTCCAAATCCGATAGTGATACCCGCCTGCTGATCCTCTCCTGCCGGGATAGTAATTTCAGTACCCAAGCGCCGGGGCAGTTCATCCAGATTATCCACATCCACTGATATTAACTTCCGCCCCGCCAGCGCCGCTCCGGTTTGACATACGCCACGATTGGCC
This sequence comes from Sedimentisphaerales bacterium, assembly GCA_016930295.1. GTDB lineage: Bacteria > Planctomycetota > Phycisphaerae > Sedimentisphaerales > SM23-30 > JAFGHE01. The sequence continues at coordinate 29,349 of JAFGHE010000165.1, read as the reverse complement.
CGGCCGCTTAAATCAGCCAATATCGCAATCCGAAACGGCGTTTCCTCCGATGCCTTCTGTTGTGCATGAGAGGCAGAAGTACCAAAATCAAACTCAAATCCAAAATTTCCTCGACTGGCCATAACAATAACTCCACCTGATAAAAAACGCCTTTAGCTACTTATAACGATATATTTTTAAGTGATTTTTTATTATTTTCTTATTCATAAAAACAAATACAACCGCGCACTCACAACGCACAACTTTCTCATATAGACGCCAGCGTCAAAAGTATTGTGAACGTTTGTTTCTGGATTAATAACAACGGTTTTAAGTGCCAATATCCACTTTTGACGGTGGCATCCATATATACCTTGTCAAAACGATCCGTTATGTCAGATTCTCCTGTTATATAGATTTATTTCATCGGCAAAGCACTGAGGTTTTCATCGGAGCCCACCAGCCAGAGTATATCACCTTCATTAATAACCGTATCCGGCAAAGGCACGTTGATCACTTCCCGCGCCACCTTTTTGCCGTCCTGGACCGGTGTGTCGGACCGGCGCAGGCTGATGAGATTGACATGATATTTTTTGCGCAGGTTCAGCTCTTTGACCGTCTTGCCCGCGAAGCTGGCCGGGGCGGAATATTGCCCCAGACTGAAACCCGGGGCAAACTCCAGCTTCTCTCCAATCTGGGGCGCCGTCAGCTTGAACGACCAGCGCAGGGCGCTCTCATCTTCCGGATAGATAATCTCATCCGCTCCAATTCGGCGCAGAATCTTACCGTGCATTGCGCTGTCAGCCCGGGCACAGATATGTTTCACACCCAGTGATTTCACCGTAACCGTGGTCAGGACATTCGCCTCAAAATCCTGGCCGATCCCGATAATAACCGCATCCACCTTGTCCACACCCTGGGCACGCAGAGCCTCATCCTCCGTGGAATCCAGACGCACCGCCATCGTAACGTCCGGAGCGATCTGATCAATGATTTTCTGATCCTTGTCGATAGCGATAACTTCCACGCCACTGCGGGTTAAGGAGCGGGCCAGTTGCGCGCCAAATCGACCCAGTCCGATCACGGCAAAACGAAGCATAATATCTACTCCTCATCAATCATATAATTAAAGTCCATCTGACGCCGGCGTCAAAAGTATTGCGAACGTTTGTTTCTGGATTAAAAACAACGGTTTTAAGTGCCAATATCCACTTTTGACGGTGGCATCCATCTTTGGCCACATTATAACATGTCGATTATCCCACGACCAGTGGTTCTTTTGGGTAATCATAGCGTGCCGGTCGGGCGTTGAAGGTCAGCGCCGCCAGCAGACTCAGCGGGCCCAGGCGCCCCACAAACATGGTTACAATAATAACCCATTTACCTGCCAGGGACAATTGGGCCGTCACTCCGGTGGATAATCCCACCGTGCCCAGGGCCGAGGCCGCTTCAAACAGCAGGTCCAGCATATCCGTACCCTGACTGTGCTCAGTAATAGTCAGCAGCAGGGTTGCCATCCACAGGGTAAGCCCGTAAAGCATAATCAGCGTTGCCACCCGCCGGACAATCATGATCGGGATGGAACGCTGGAAAATCACCACGTCGCGCTGGCGCCGGATCGTTGTGTAAATCGCCAGAACCATCACCGCAAAGGTTACGGTCTTGACCCCACCGGCCGTGGAACTGGGTGAGCCGCCAATGCACATCAGCAGGATCAATACCAGTTTGGAGCCGGCACCTAACTGTCTGATCTCAACTGTGTTAAAACCGGCCGTTCGTGCCGTTATCGAATTAAATAAACTGTCCAGCAGATTGATTACAGAAAAGTCGCCGTTATTATCCTCTCGCAGTAATTCTAAAAACATGAGCATAAGAAATCCAAACAGCAGCAGACATCCCGTCGTCCATAACGCCAGCCGGCTGTGTAAGGTAAGCTTTACAGGTGATGATACAGGCTTATTTATTTTTAACCGTTTGGCCAGACGCTTCCATAAAAGGGACCATAAATTATTCAGCACCGGGAATCCCAGCCCTCCCATGATAATCAGAGGACAGACAATCAGATAGATCTGCCAACAGGTTCGATAGGATGACAAACTGTCAGACTGCAATGAAAATCCGGCATTACAAAACGCACTGACCGAATGAAAGATACTGTAAAAAAACTGATTAAAACGATATGCATTCTCAATCGGCATCTCCGGATTCTCCGACCATATGCCATACAAACCCAGAACGCCCAATCCTTCCATCAAGACGGTCACTATAATGATAAACACCACGATACGCCCGATCCGGCCCGGCGACTGCTCATTCATAATGTCGCGCATGGCGATGGATTCGCGCAGTGACAGGGGGCTGCCTAACAGCAAAGCAAACAAAGCGCCGAAGATCATGATCCCCAGCCCGCCGATCTGCATCAGGAACAGGATAATTGTCTGGCCCAGTACTGTAAATTCCGAACCCGTATCACGCACGATCAGACCGGTAACACACGTGGCGCTGGTAGAGGTAAATACCGCGTCTGTAAATCCCAAGGTCCGTCCCTGGTTGGCCGAAGGTAACATCAGCAGGATTGCACCAATCAGAATAATTAGAACAAAACTGACCAGCAGTACATGTGTGGGCCCGCGCCCGGAAGCGGTCACTCTCACACTAAATCGGCCCATGTAAATTACAATACGAACCAGCAGGTAGATTTTGAATGCCAGCCAGGGGATTCGCATCGAGTCAGCCTGCGGTTTAATGATCAAGGGTAACAGGAAGATACTAAATAAAAGAAACACTATAAGTAATATATCAAGAAACGGTTTGCGCCAATTGAATTCCCGTCGGGGCAGACTCCGCCACTCCTGTACTTTGCCGGCCCATAACAGCAATACCGCCAAAACTTCGAAGGTATAAAGAATAACTGGTGGTATCAGATCGGCCTTGAATCCAAATTCCAGCGCCAAGGCCGATGCACCCAGGATTACCCCACTTAAACATAAAAACTGGCTGACTAAGTTTTTGGGAACCTTTTTTTTGATCAAACTGGACATCGATGCCCTCTGACAGGTATTTCACTATACAATTTTTTTCTATTTCACCGGTGTAATCCGAGCCACCCAGCCGCCCCCCGGCGCCAGTTTAACTGTTAGCCGGGTATTCGAGGTGACCTGCCGGGTTTCATGCTTGTGGTCAATTCCGATTTTGTGAGCATTGGGACCATCCGCAATGATATCAGCGTTATAATTACCCTTACCCTTACCCTTACCCAGAAAGGAAAAGTCAATTGTGATTTCCCGGCTGCTCCAGTCTGTCATAGCGCCCACATACCAGTCCTGCCCTTTACGCCGCGCCGCCAGCACGTAATCAGCCACTTTCGCATCCAGCGCTATGGTTTCATCCCAGACAGTAGGCACCCGGGAAAGAAACGAGAGACATCCCGGATTCTCTCGATACGACGTGGGCGTATCGCTGAGCATTTGCAAAGGGCTTTCAAACACCACATATTCGGCCATCTGATGGGCACGCGTTCCCTGGCTCATGGGTCGGGTGTGAATAATACGGAAGTTATCTCGCTGGGCGTTATTCATGGCCCCGGGTGTATAATCCATGGGTCCGGCCAGCATACGGATAAACGGGGCCGTGACCGCATATTCCGGATCTGCCAGGTTCGACCATTTATTGTATTCCAGCCCCATCACACCCTCACGCGTTACCAGGTTAGGATACATCCGGCGCAGCCCGGCCGGCTTATACGCTCCGTGCATATCCACCAGCAGATGATAACGGGCCGCCGTCTTGACACAGCGATGATAGAACTGCACCACCTTCTGGTCGTCCCGGTCCATAAAATCCACCTTTACACCCTTGATTCCCCATTTTTCATAAATCGGCATTACCTTATCCATCTGTTTATCCATCGCATGCCACACGCACCAGAGGATAAGACCGACATTCTTTTCGTTGCCGTAACGGATAAGTTCCGCCAGATTGATGTCAGGATTGATTTTCAGCAGGTCATGCTCGTCAGACCACCCGGCATCCAGGATGATATATTCAATATTATTCTCAGAGGCAAAATCAATGTAATATTTGTACGTCGCGGTATTGATCCCGGCCTCAAAATCCACGCCCCAGATATTCAACGCATTCCACCAGTCCCAGGCCACCTTGCCCGGCCTGATCCAGGAGGTATCCTCCAGCACCTGCGCGTCGCTCAGTCGAAACACAATGTCCGTTTCTATCAGGTCCCCGTCCCGGACCGCCATCGCAATGATCCGCCATGGAAACGATCGATTCCCCCTGGTCCGTGCAATATAATCAGCCGGCTCCTCCACAACTATATAACGACCGCCTTCCGGCTTCTCCTTCGCCGGATAGGGTGGGAACATTCCTGTCAGCGTCGTTTCGTGCTCCCCGTGCCGTGTCAGCCATAAACCCGCATAGTCTGTCAAATCAGCCTCCGTAATAGCCACCTTCACCCCCCCGGGAATCTCGACCAGCACCGGCATAAACGAAAGCATGCCCGGGGGAAATTCCGATATCTTTTCATATACATAAGGCTTTTCACAACTGCCCATAAATCCCTCCTGGGGCTCCGGATGAAACAGGTAAAAATCATCAACAAACCTAAACGTGGCCTGCTCCGATACTATTGTAACAGGTTCTTCAAACTCCGTAATGAAACGATATGCCACCCCATCATTATAAGCCCGGAAAATTACCCCATAGTCGCCTTTAAACAAAAGCGACACTTCCCGGCCGTGATTGATAATCCTGCTGCGTTTCTCCGGCACTACCGGCGTTATGGTCTCCTGAATCTCTCGTTCTTTAAGATCGCTCAGTTGGCACTGCCGGCCCAGCACCGTTCCCCCGGAAAGACTCATGGATATGGGACAATCAGCTATTATGTCTTGATCCTGATAACGAACCGAATACTTCAACTGAACCTGATAATCAATCTGAACCGTTACTTTCCCGTCAGGTGATTTCAGCGTATAAGAAGACCCTCCGGGCGCCTGACCCACCAGCAAAGCCCCAAACAGGCACATGAACGTTATATTTGCATATAATTTCATAACAGGTCTCCTCGGAAAGCAAAATTAAATCCGTAATTTTTTTACTGGCCGCTATATTAGCGTGAACCGAAACAAACTATAACACAAGCAGCCGACCGGAGCATAGTAAAAAATAATATGGCGGATTTTTTAACATACTTCCGACTTGCATTATCCTACATAAATGATATACTCTAAAATTCCGGTGTGTTGGCGGGGGATATCTGTCTCCATCGTACCAACCCGGCAGAAGAACCAGAATCTTTGTACTGGACAGAGAGCTGGATAATATAATATTTTGCAGGAGTTTGTTAACTATAAGAAAGGTAACTGGTTATGTCGCTTAGAGTAGCAATCGCCGGTGTGACCGGTGCGGTCGGTCAGGAGTTTTTAAGTATTCTGGAACAGCGGAGTTTCCCCGCTACGGACTATAAGATGCTGGCTTCATCTCGTTCGGCCGGCAAAAAAGTAACCCTGGCGGGTAAGGAATATACTATTGAAGAATTGACAGAAGACAGCTTTAAAGATATGGATATTGCCCTTTTTAGTGCCGGCGGTTCCATCAGCAAAAAGTTCGGACCCGCTGTCACCGCGGCCGGATGTACCATGGTGGATAATTCTTCTGCGTTCCGCATGGACGCAGATGTCCCGCTGGTGATCCCCGAGATTAACCCGGAGGCCATCCACACCAGTAAAGGCATCATCGCCAACCCGAATTGTTCGACCATTATCGGAATTGTGCCGGTCTGGCCCCTCCATCAGGCCAACCCGGTCAGGCGCATGGTGGTCAGTACCTATCAGGCGGTCAGCGGCGCCGGCTGGAAGGCCATGGAGGAACTCAAACATCAGATCAAAGATGTCCTCGACGGCAAGGAACCACAACCCCAGGCGTTCCAGCATCCCTGCGCTTTTAACGTGTTCAGTCACGACAGCAAAATCGGCGAAAACGGCTACAACGTGGAAGAAATGAAACTGGTCCATGAGACCCACAAAATATTTAACGATGACTCCATCGTCATTACCGCCACCTGTATCCGCGTGCCGGTCCTGCGGGCCCATTGTGAGAGCATCAACCTGGAATTTGCCAACCCCATCGACGTGGATGAAGTAGTGGACCTGCTCCATCAGGCGCCCGGCGTAACCGTGGTGGACGACTGGGAAAACAATTATTTCCCCATGCCCATGGACGCCACCGGCCAGGATGATATCCTCGTGGGGCGCATCCGGCGCGACGAGTCACTGCCGGATAACCGCGGCATCAACATCTTCGTCGCCGGCGACCAGCTACGCAAAGGCGCCGCCCTCAACGCCATCCAGATCGCCGAACATCTGGTATAAATATAAATATAAAACACGATGACGCCCCCAGGCGGATTTTGTGATAACGGAATAGGCTTGGGGGTGATTTTGTTTTAAACATCGGATTAACTAACATAAAATTGGGTGGCACCTTTGCCGATGTCGATAGGGAGAGGTGTAGGATCCGAATAGTACAATGTCCCCACGTAATATAAAACTGACCATCAGTTACGACGGCACCGATTATCATGGCTGGCAGCGGCAGAAAGAGGGCCTGATGACCATCCAGCAGGCTCTGGAGGAAGCGATTGCCAGGGCCCTGGGCGAGCAGGTAAATCTGCGCGGTTCCGGTCGTACCGACGCCGGCGTCCATGCCGCCGGGCAGGTCGCCAACTTCATGACCAATACCCCCATTCCCACCGAAAAAGTTTACCGGGTCATCAATAAATTTCTGCCCGCCGACATCTGCGCGTTACAATCCCAGGATGTGCCCGACGACTTCGACGCCATTGCCTCTGCTAAAAGCAAGCTCTACCGCTACGCGGTTTTCAACCACGCCGAGATTCCTATTAAAGAGATCCGATACTGTTGCCATTATTATCACCCCTGCGATGAACAGTTGATGCGTGTGGCAGCGCTCGACCTGGTGGGCGAACACGATTTTGCCAGTTTCTCTTCCATGGATGCCGGTAATAAGGAAAAAAACACGGTACGCACGATTTATCAATGCCGCGTCTGGCGCACCGGCCATTACCTCTATGTCGATGTCGAAGGAAACGGGTTCCTCTATAACATGGTACGCAATATCGTGGGGACCTTACTCGAGGTCGGGCGCGGCCGATTATCCCCCGACGGTATTCCCGACATCCTCGCCGCTCACACCCGCCGCGCTGCCGGCCACAAAGCACCCGCTAACGGCCTGAGCCTCCAATGGGTCAAATATTGAAGGACTGAACTTTGGCGCCATGAGCCAGAGGTATTAATATTCCCGTAAATCTTGGCATGCTGAAACGCGGGATACTCCACGTGACGTTTACTTATTACTGCGGTAAGACATTTTAAACAGATGTCTGGACCAACTGATGAAATATAGTTTTATAGTCATTGATAATTTTACTGACATCATGGTGTGCTTCCACATAGCCTCTGGCGTTCCGGCCCATCTCCAGGTAGCGGTCATTCTCCAGCATTGAGGTTAGCGCTTCGGCCAGATGCCCCTGGTCGCCATGGCAGCATACACCACATTCATATTCCGATAGCATTCCATCGGGATCCACCGTTAACGATAAAATCGCAGTCCCGGCCCTGCCGGCCTGGATAAAGGTATTGGGAAATCCCTCCGCCCGGCTGGTATTAACAAAAATCCTGGCTCTCTGAAAATAACGGTCCACCTGAGCGAATGGAACCCGGTCCATAAACTCCAGGTTGTCCACCTCCTGCGCATACCGGCAAAACGTATCATAATTGCTGTCGTCCGTGGCCCGCTGGCAAATCATGGTAAAATGTTTATCAGGCAACGCCCGGGCCAGTTCGACAAACAGGTGCGCCTGCTTGAATCCCACACTGCGACCTACCCACAGAATCGTATCACGTGGAATGTGAGTTAATTCCTCCAGCTGATGGCCGTTGGGAATCATGATCGACGGTACCCCCACGGTGCGCTGGAGATTCTCAATATCCGTCTGATTCTGTACAAAAACCTTCTCCGCCCGGCGTAAGGACCATTTAAAAAAATACCCCTCCACCGGATGCTCCTTCAGATACGTGCCGTCACATTGATCCGTATGGGCGGAACGATATAAAAATATTCTTCTGTGCCACCGGCAGAACAACGCGCAGAGAAACATCCCCAGGGATGCGTTTTTAATCATATAAATATCCGCATCCGCCTGTTTTAAGGCCCGCCAGACCCGCCGGGCGCCGCGTAAGGCATTTTGAGAAAAATCCACACTTTTAATAATTTTCACCCGCTTAATAAACAGGCTCTGCTCCTGGCCATAATCCGCCGTCACAAAACTAACCTCAAATCCCTCGTCGCGGGCCAGCTCGGTGGCCAGATAATATAAATCCACCTCCGAGCCGCCAAACACACCGCTACACTCCGGATTAAACAGCGGATACGCCTTGGGAGCCACAAAACAGATTTTCACAGGTTTTATTGTCATTTTTAACTATGTATCTTTATACCCCTGGGCCTTTATGCCTGGCTAATCTGAGTGATCGATTACCTTCTGATAATACTCAAAATACTGCCGGGCGGCATTATGCCAACTGAATTTTTCCGCCTGACGCCGGGCCGCCTGGGCCATCTGGCGGCACCGTTCGGGGTTCCCGGCCAAATCTTTCAGAGCTTTGAGAAAGGCTTCCGGAGTAGGATCCGAGACAATAATACCATTATCGTTAATCAGTTCGTCCACGCCCTCACAGGAACTGGTCACCAGCGGCAGCCCGGCCGCCATTGATTCCAGCATGGCACAACTCATCCCTTCATGGGCGCTGCTCATAAGAAAAATGTCATGCCCGCGATAGATTTCCGGCATGTCTTCCAGCGGAATCCGTCCCAGAAACTGGACCCGTTCCGAAACCTGCAGGTCATCTGCCAGTTGACGCAGTTCCGCCAGCAGGTCTCCTTCACCCGCCAGTGTCAGTTGCACATCCAGACCACTTTCAAGTCCCTGCGCTACGGCCCGGATCAGTATATCCAGACGCTTGCGACTGATGAGCCGGCTGGCCGACAACAGTTTCAGCGGCGCCGCATAGTCACGCCGCCGGGGCGGCGAAAACATCACGGTATCAATCCCGTTGGGGATGACATCAATGTGTATGTCAGGCATAAATTTCAGCGCCAGGCGACGCAGCCCTTCACTGTTGGCCACTACCCCGGCCGCACCGCGCCAGCGCTTCCGGAAAAAGGGGGCCAGAAGCAGGTAATCCAGCCGTAACCGGACATTGAAACCAGGCACATCCGAACCCCACAGTGTAATAACATGCGGTATCCTGCGTATCTCTTTACTGCTGCGCCACCAGGTGGGAAAACCAAAAAAGAAATGAATCAGATCATAACTATTTTCACTGATCAATTGCCGGTAATGCCGCTGGGCCTTATATAGCCATTCCACCACCTCCAGCTTACGCCAATAATGCAGATTCTTTTTTCGAATCCCCACTCGATGGATCCGGATGGTCTCGGAAAAATCTTCCGTATGCAACCCCTTGTCCAGACCGCTGGTGATAACATCGATATGCAAATCGTCCCATGTCGCCAACTCCTGCAATAGATGGAAGTGAGCGCGCGCCGCGCCACCCCCAATGGGAGGAAATTCATAATCGATCATCAATAGTTTCATAGATTCATCCTCACGGTCCGGTCCGATTGTAAAAGCAAATCAGAGATCCATTTTTCGTTCAAAGATAAATATCACATTTTCAGCATTATCAACAACAGGTTCGTAGTTTTTCATGACGAATCGCACCAGAGGTAATACCGCCTCGTAACGGACCTTTTCCCGCCGGGCCAGGCGCTTGGCCGTCTCTTCAGGAAGCGCACCTCCCGCACGCTGGGGTCGGGTCAGAACCATAAAAGTAAATTGTTCAATCTGCCGGAGGAGGTGCTCCTGATAGGTATCCACTTCTTCCAATGTGCAATAGGTAACACCCGGCTGAATCGGATATCGTTGATCCATCCTCAAATCAAACTGAATCCGTTGCCTGTTCAGCCAGCGGGGCCAGAGGTCAAATAACGCATTTGTATAATAAGGATACATCCAAAACTGGGGATCGACGATATATTTAGGTGGATTTAGCTTCAGTTGCTCGACCAGCCTCTGTATCCTGCGCCTCAGCACCCAGGGCATTTCCGTGTGCAGATTGGCGTCGGCCACATAATTAGCCGGACAATAACGCTGCGCCTGAACATAGATACCCGGCATCCAGCCCCAGACAAACAGGCCGTCTCCCGGAGCGGAATTGGTTTTGATAAAATCACCGATCTGCTCCCAGAAGAGACGTTCATCTCCGTTGTTTGTTTTTTTGACCTTTTCAATTTCTTCCTTAAACTTGGTAATGTTGTCTTCATTCCAGCCCCAGGCCCAAAATGAACCCAGTATCACTATCATTATCAATTGAACTGTTCTCAGGTTTATCCGGTAAACTTTTCCGATCCCCGTCAGCAACAGATAGAGTACAATCGCCACCGGAAGCGGCCAGCATAATCCAGCCAGGTTGTTCCAATATCCTTCTCCCGCCAACTCAGACGGTCCCCATGCTATATAAGGAAACGATTCCGCCGGAATAATCCATCTCAGGAACAACTCTACACCTACCCATGCGATGAATACTCCGATGAAACCCATCGGCCGATTCCGACAATGATACAGAACATAAGCCGTTAACATGGCGGCCGAGGCATTCAGCGGCAGAAAATATTGTACGTAGCTGCGCGGCGAAATCCAGATAAAAAGCATATCCAGTATCCACCAGACGGCAAACAATAGCACGACCCGTTCCCGCAAATCAGCTATACCGGATGAACCCGCAGTGTCTTGCGATGCCGGTACATTATCCCTGCCTTTGCGGGAGCATTTTTTGATGAGTGCCCCCAGCCACCAGACAATGGCGGCCAGAGACAGCCCGATTGGGACAACAAAACTTCGATAATAGTGAAACACATCGTTCCAGAGCCGTTGGAAATCAGCCACCGAACGACTGCCGGCCAGATACCCGCTTTTTTTTAATATATCAAGTTGAAAGGCCAGATGGAGTTGATGCCGAATCCATCCCAGGCACCTGGCCCAAACAGCCTCCCCAATGAAATTAAACGATGTGTCATGATACTTTATATACAAACAAATGACACATCCGATATACATGAGAATCAATGCTATGCCCCCGCCGGCCCAGATACTCCAGCGCACCCCCCTTAGAGGACGTATCATCCGTTGGTATAAAGACAGACGATAGCGAACAATTCCATAGATGAACATTCCTATGATCGTAATGGCCAGCAGGGGTTTGATCGCAAAAAGGGGAAACGACTTGAAAAACCGTAAAAATTGATTCTGCCAGAGGAACATCCCCGCCAGGGGCAGAGAGCCCAGGACCACCCCGGCCGCCATAAGCAATATATCACGAACCATCCGCCGGCCAGACCACACACCCTGAATTCTTAATAATACCAGAAAAACAAGGGCCGCTATAATGGCCGAGACGCCGGTGGGCTTGAAGAAATAAATATTCACCGCCGTGGCCCCGCAGACAATCAGCCAGAGCCTCGAGCTTCCTGACAAATAAAGAAGAAGTGAACAAACAGATATGACCATACAGCTAATCATATACTGCTCTTTTACATTACCATTCTTGGCATAAGGCGGGCAGCTTAGATAAAACGCGGCCAGAATTAACGCCACCCCGGCCGGTAAATTACCATAGAGCCTCCGCAGTGTGTACAACATCAAACCCAGGGCCGCTATCTGTAAAACCATCTGGATCAACTTCGGACCCAGTTCACTATATCCAAATAAAGCGACCCCCATGATATTAACCAGAAGAGTGGCCGGCCGGGCCGCGACATAAATATCAGTTCCGAGCTTCTGACCATTCAACAGACATCGGGCGGCATAGATATTCATACTGCCGTCAAACGGATCTTTATTATTAAATTCCAGATACTTTCCATAAACAAATGGTACCAGGGCAATGCCCACGGCCACCAGCACAAAGAGTATGTCCTTAGGATTAATAGTCAATTTCGATTTTAAAGGACGTTGTGATTTTGGCGGAGAAGAAGATGGCGAAGGTGATGCATGTTTTCTGCGTTTAGGCATTAGTTTTTCCTTCGCCCGTCTGGCCGGGCAGGGGGGTGTCGGTGGTACTCATGATACGCCGGATGATATAGGTCGGTTTATTCTGCGACTCATGATACGTGCGACAGAGCATTTCCGCCAGCAGCCCCATCAGCATGAATTGTACACTCAATAGCGTCAACATCACTGTCAAAGTTAACAGCGGATTACGATTCATATTCAACGGAGAATCGGAAATATACTTTTGATACAATACAGTGGCGCCGGTTACGAACGATCCCAACAGAGTTAATAGCCCCATCAGCCCGAAAATATGGATCGGCTTGGTACTGAACGAGCCCAGAAATTTTACCGTAATCAAATCCAGTAAAACCTTAACGGTCCGGTTGAGACCGTACTTGCTTTTACCCCGCTGTCGTCGCTGATGGGTCACTTCAATCTCGGTTACCCGCGCACCCGACCAACTGGCAATCGCGGGAATAAACCGATGCATCTCACCATATAAATTTATATGGGCAATGATTTCCTTGTGATAGGCCTTGAGCGTACACCCGTAATCGTGTAACTTCACGCCGGTAATAAGACCTATAAGAAAATTAGCGATCCAGGAAGGAATCTTACGCAGAATAAAAGAGTCATGACGCTGCCGTCGCCAGCCGCTGACCACATCATAACCTTCATCTAATTTAGTAATTAATTTCGGAATATCCGCCGGATCATTCTGCAAATCCCCGTCAAGTGGAATTATCACATCACCCCGGGCATAGTCAAAACCTGCTGACAGCGCAGCCGTCTGGCCGAAATTGCGGCGCAGTTCGATGATCTTGAGCCAGGGATATCGACCCCCCTGATACAACTGACCCAGCACATCCAGAGTACCATCCGTACTGCCGTCGTCCACGACGATTACCTCGAATTCCATCTGTGTACCAGACATAGCCGCGGCAATGCGCTCTACCAGCTCTGCCACGTTCTCCCGTTCATTTAACAACGGCACAATAATCGAAATTATCCGAGACGCTGAATCCAAAAAATCATATCTTTCCAGGTAAGGTTATCGGAACTATAAAATACGAAGAACCATTATAACTACATTCGGTAAAAGTAATTATTGTCTTAAAATAACCAGTTTGAAAATCTAACTTTATGGTTGCAAGTATAGCATGATGAACCTTCATAGTCAACCACAGGAATATTTAGCCGGCACTGGTATTAGGGTGGGCCCAGTTGAAACAGAGTTATTTCACGCCGACTGCCCATTCGCAGGGGCGGACCCCAGTTACCCGTACCCACTGATACATATAAACAGGTATCGCCGACCTGATGCAATCCCCGGGTATAAGGATAGAATATCCGGACTATAAAATTAAAGGGGAAAATCTGTCCGTTATGGGTGTGGCCGCTGAGCATCAGGTCAATACCCTTACCCGTAACGGCTGCCAAGTCTTCCGGCCGATGGTAAAGCAGAATCGTAAATGGATATTTATCCGTATCCATATTACCAAGCAGTTGGGAAAGCTGTTTTCGGTTAAAACTGTCGTCTATGCCGATGATCCCGATACCGTTGAATTCAACGGCCTCATTACGCAGTGGCTTTATACTGGTTTTTGCCAAAAGCCCCATGACGCGATCGACCCCGACATAGCCCTCGTGGTTGCCGGTAACAAAAAACGCGGGCATTTTCAGATTATTCAATTCCAGGACCGCACCCTGAGTTTTGGCGTTGAGATTATCCAGCAGATCACCGGTGATAAAAACAACATCCGGGGCCAGGGCATTGGTTTTTTCGATGATATCCTCCAGGTCCGCCCGACTGGTCGATCCCAGGTGTATATCCGATAATTGGACAATCTTCATCTGTATCGGCGCGGATATCGGTATGGTGTTTACCATCAGGCGCCGGGCATTAAAAGCTCCGTAACCCGTCAATATACCCGCAAGCATGATAATGATCCAGCCGGCCGTTCCTTTCTGGACCGGCATCACGAACCGGACCAATTCATACACCAGCAGTAGTGAACACAGCAAAAACACAACGCCCATCCAGGTGGCCGCCGCCAGATAGAATCCTCGCGTAGCCGTATTACCATAAGCCGATTCCAGAGCGGTCGCCGGGATAAACCAAAGGGTTATGATAGCAATAAAAAGATAAGTCAGTACACTCCTCTTGAGTCCCCAGAGACTCATCAGACGCAAGACAACATAACTGTTCATCCCGCCATAGAGAAGCAAAAATACAACTAAAAACATTAAAAATCCAATCATATTTATATATGTGTCATCACGTGAGTGTATAGTATTATTAAGTGATTTACACAATCGTCGTAAAACTCTTATATCCAGACGGGTAAATCTCCGGGCCAGTTTCATGCACTGTCGGTAACTGTCAGGATATTATCGATACGTTTCAGTTCATCTTCAGTAAATAACGTAGTGTTGATAGCCGCGACATTGTCTTCAATCTGTTTGACACTGCTGGCCCCGACCAGGGCACTGGTCACGCGTCTATCACGCAGCGTCCAGGCCAGTGCCATTTGAGCCAGCGTCTGACCCCGTTCCTGCGCAATGACCTGCAGCCGGTGAAGCTGGTCCCGTAATTCCTCCGTTACCTGATCCGTGCGTAGAAATCCATATTCCTTGGCCGCGCGGGAATCCGCCGGGATACCGTCCAGATATTTATCCGTCAGCAGCCCCTGGGCCAGCGGCGAAAACACAATACAGCCGATACCCTCTGCTTCCAGTACATCCAGCAGCCCCTCTTCAATCCAGCGGTCCAGCATGGAATAATTGGGCTGATGAATCAGGCAGGGCGTACCCAGTTCATTTAAAACGGCCACGGCCTTGACGGTTTGCTCGGGTTGGTACGATGAAATACCCACATACAATGCCTTACCCTGACGAACCGCCCGGTCCAGAGCCATCATAGTCTCTTCCACCGGGGTGTCCGGGTCTGGCCGGTGCGAATAAAATATATCCACATAATCCAGCCCCATACGTCTCAATGAGTCATCCAGAGAGGCCGTCAGGTATTTCAGCGAACCCAGGTCCCCATAAGGACCGGGCCACATCGCCCAGCCGGCCTTGGTCGATATAATCAGTTCATTGCGATAGCCCGCCAGGTCACGCTTTACTATTCGGCCGAAATTCTCCTCCGCTGCGCCCGGCGGCGGCCCGTAATTATTGGCCAGATCAAAATGCGTGATCCCCAGGTCAAACGCCCGATGGATCATGGCCCGTGCCGTATCCAGGCTATCCACCCCTCCGAAATTGTGCCAGAGCCCCAAAGAAATCGCCGGCAGCAGTAACCCGCTCCTGCCACAACGATTGTATTGCATCGTATCATAACGTTTTTCATCTGCCTGGTATTTCATCATCAAACCTCGTAAATTTAGTTCATGTTATTTCTGTAAATTCTTTTGCCCATAACAACAATAGGCCTGGATCGGGCAATGCTCACAATCCGGCTTGCGCGCTATACACACCGTTCGCCCGTGCGCAATCATCATGTGACTAAACAACGTCCAGTCCTTTTTCGGAATAATATCCATCAAATCAAACTCCAGCTTTATCGGATCCGTCTGTCCCGACAATCCCATCAGACGCGACAGCCGGATAACATGCGTGTCCGTAACAATCCCGGGCGTATCATAGGCATTACCCAGAATCACATTGGCCGTCTTGCGACCCACCCCCGCCAGATTTACTAACTTATCCATACTATCCGGTACGCGACCGCCATAAGTCTGGTCGATTTCCGTACACGCCGCCTTGATGCTCCGGGCCTTATTACGGTAAAACCCCGTACTTTTAATATCCGCTTCCAGTTCCTCCCCGGCAGCACCGGCATAATCCGCCGCCGTGCGATATTTCCGGAACAAATCCCTGGTGACTATATTTACCCGTACATCCGTACATTGCGCCGAAAGAATCGTCGCAATCAAGAGCTCCAGAGGATTCTTATAATCCAGCGCACATCGGGCCCCCGGATACGCCTTCTTCAATCCCGCCAGAATCTTCGTGGCCCGCCCCGGCGCATCCTGTAAGTCACCCTTGGACGGCTTAAAATCTTTGGGAGACTTTCGGACAGGATTTTTACGTTTACTGGTTTTCTTTGCGGCCATAATCAAATCATACATTCATAATACTAATTAAATTCACTCACAGGATTATTACCATCCACCCACCAAAAGTAAACAGAAAATATTTTTAAGGAAAAATCAATAATTTTTCTCTCAATCTCTTTACTCTCAAATGCCTTCTTCCCATGTTCCGTCAGAATGTAGTATCCAGTACGGCGGCCTGACATACATTGGCTGTTTTATCTTAATCTGAAAATCCATTTTATCGGTCTCGAGATTGTAGTTGGTCACCCAACTGAAATGCGAAGCAGGGAAATACGAATCCTCAAAGTCTCCATCCTCTAAACCCATCTCTTCCAAGGGTGGGGTATTATCTCCATAATGGCCTGACTCGCCGTTCTCCTCGGCATATCTCCGCAAACACGTGGCGATGGTGCCTGCCATGGCTTTCCCTTCCAACCATCTTTCTGTGTCAAGCTTTGTCAGCAGCAATGACGGGGATCTTCATGAATAAGTCTGTATATCTTGAAACGGATTACATCATAGAGTATTATCACGCATAGTATAACAATGAAAAATGTATAGTACGATTCTGTTTCTCCAGCTTCCCCAGTCGTTCGGTAATTTCTTTTATATCAGTTTCAGCCACAATATTGTCCTTCACCTAACAGAAATCAAGTTACTCGATAATAGTGTTTATAGTATCAATTATCCTTCTGCGCCACCACATAGAAGTTCGTCTGCAGCCACAGCGGCAGCCGGGACGTATCAATATGTTTTAACAGCCGGGCCAGAAAACCCAGCCGGCGCAATTTCCGCATGGTAAAGTCAGTGATACTGTTCATCTTGAAAAATTCGCAGCTAAAACCATGCCGGCGCAGTGTATGTTGTAACTCGTGCCACGATTGCAGCGAGGGATGAGACCACTTCCAGCCAAAACCCCGGCTCTTAATCGTATCATAAGGGGCACTGATGTATTTATTCGGCGTCGCCAGCAGGTAATACCCGTTATCACGCAGCACCCGATACACCTCATCCAAATGAGCGTCCACATTAAAAATATGCTCCAGCGCATCAAAACTTATCACCATATCAAACGAACCATCCGCAAAAGACAAAGACTCCCCGGCCTGCACCTCCAGATCAGCCCCCGGATATTTCACCCGCCCGTACTTGATTGCCTCCGTGGCAATATCCGTTCCTTTTATGCGGTACCCTCGCCGCGTGAGCATATTCGTAAGTATGCCGATCCCACAACCAATCTCCAGAATATCATGGTCCTGCCTTAATAATTTTACCCGTTCCAGAAACGCCAGATTCACCTCGATATTCCCCTGCTCTTCCTTCCCCATCCCCAGATTACACGCCCACGTTCTGTCATGAGCCTTCTGTAATTCTCGCAGCCCATTATCCATATACAGATCATTTCCTGAATTCGCAGTATTATACGAATCGCATTCGATTCTATGAAATTACTTTATAACCCAAAAACCCAAAAATTAAAATACAAAAATATCCGGGCGGCATAGATACCATTTCACGAAAGTGTATCACGGCCGTGTCGGCCGTGCTTAAACGAGGGTATTATATAAATGACATTCTCAGGGCAAACGCACAGACTCCCTGCTTTGTGCCTGTGTACCCCTGTGCCTTTGTAACTTCTTCAAATCACTCAAACAGCTTCTTCGCCCCTTCGGTCAGCAGACGCTGGCCTGGCTGCGAAGACGCCAGCCGGGCGGCCAGGCTGATGAGCTTGTTGCCGGCCGTGCGATACCAGGTCTTTCGCGAAAAATACCGGGCATCTTCCTGCAGGGCCGCTATGGTGCTTTCCAGCTCATTTAGTTCCTCCAGATTGAATTCACCCCCATGGTGCAACGCCCGGCACTCTTCAGCCAGTTCGTCCAGACGGGCATGCAGCTCTTCAATATCATGCCGGCTGAACAGTTCCTCCGGATCATCAAATTCCTCATTGATAATCTTGTTGAACGAATTCTTCTGACCCTGAAACTCATGCTGCACCGGACCCAGCGACAACAACTCATGACGCACGTTCGTCGTCCACGCGTCCAGACGATCGAACACAATGTCAAAATCGCTCACTGTGTCATTCTCCTGCTTGAACACATACGCCGGCACGAAATCGTAATTATACTCCGTGTCCTTTATATCCACCCGGAAATAAAACTCCGGATAATCGATAAACGCTATATCAATCAGCGTATCACCCTCCGGCGGAAAGGTGACCTCAAAACAGGCACTCGTAAAATGACTGTTCTCCAGGATATCCAGGACATGCTTCATAACGTAATTATTGACCTGTGACATTTTCTCATCCTCCAAATCTTGCTTAACGAAATATGGTTAACGTGTTTTGATGTCTGAATTATATTAATAGCCGCTGCTACTGATGAGCATCCTGCAAAATATCATTATAACCTAAAATATCCGACTGGCCATAAAAATTATCTGTAATTCAGTCTGTCATGTGTGCCGGACAGAAAAAAATAAAAACCCCGTGTTAAAATAGAGAATCTCTGACGATTAAAACGACAACTTATACTTTAATACAGTCATTCCGGAATCGACTCATGGGCCTTGCGACCATACACTTTCTCATAGGCCTTGCAATACGGGCAAAGACCACTCTCGATAAATTTTATAAACCAGAATGCCGCTCCCTTCTGTTTTTGCCGGGCCCGCTTACATACCGGACAGGTCAGACACCGTTGCGCCCTCTGTTTATCCTTTTCCGTAATATCACCTGGTGATCCATCCGCCAATACCATTATCTTTTAGTCCCTCAATTTATATTAGAATTCAGTGATTAATTTTATTCTCAAATAACAAATCTCACATTTAAAATTATTCGGTTCCGGTTCGAACGCTCTCAGTAAATCAGTGTCTAAATTCATCTCGCTGCCGCCTGGTCCAGCGCTCTCAAAGCATCGGCCAGACTGTAAAAATCACGCAAAATAACAGGATTGCCGGGATCCCTGCCCGGGAACACCGCGGCAAAGGGTAATGCCTGTCCGCCAAGCTGGTTAAGCATTTTTTCTATTTCCTTATCCGGATTCGACCAGTCGGCAATCACCACCTGGGCATGGGTCTCCTTGAGTTTATCCTTGAACGCCTGAGCCTTATACACATGTTTGTCAATTGCGGAGCAGTTCTTACACCAGTTGGCCGTGAATTTCACAATCACGGTTTGATTTTGCTGCTGATATGTGTGTAACTGGTCAAGCCAATAAGCCCCTTCCAGGTCGGCAGGCTCTGACTTGGGTAGTCTCTCCAGCGTAACCGATGCCCCAATAATCAACACCAGCGCCACCAGGCGAATGGCCCGCCGTTTACCTGCCGGCGTGTTTACATTGACCACACTGAATCCCAGCCAGACGCTAAAGCCCACCAGCACACAGAAGTATAATAACGGCTCCTGCCAGGCACTGGGAAACCGAGTGATTAAATAGGCCGAAAAACCAAGCATGGCAAAGCCCATCGCCTGCTTGAGCCGGATCATCCAGTTGCCGCCCCGGGGGATGCGTGCCAGCAGCCTGGGAAACGCCGTTAAAAATACATAAGGGATCGCCATGCCGGCGCCAATAATCAGAAATACCGTAACCGTGATCGCCGTGGGCTTATCCAGCGACCAGGCCAATACCGGCGTCAGCAGCGGCGCACCGCAGGGGGTCGCCAGCACCGTGGCCAGCATCCCCATAGCAAACGCCCCGGCGTACCCCTTACGCGCAATCGACATATTAGATATTCGCGGTGGCAGAACAATCTCAAATACACCAAACATCGACAGACTGAAAAAAAACACCACCATCAGCAAGGCAAATTTAAAGGCGTTACTCTGGAAATGCTGGCCCCAGAGCATTTGAAAGCCTGACATGATAATTGCCAGAACCGCAAATACAATCAGTATCCCGGCTGCAAACGCAATCCCTATCGAGAGACTCTTGCCCCTCTCTGGCTGAGCACCTTCTGCCGGGGCACACTGTTTGATCAAAGTCATCACTATAATCGGTATTAACGGCAGTACACACGGCATAAGGTTCATTATCAATCCGGCCGCCAAAGCTAATACCACCGGAGTAAGCCAGTCATCCGGTGCAATCTCATCATCGCTTATTATCATCGCCGAACTGTCTGAAACCCAGGCGCCGGCAGGATCAACAGAAGCGTACAATTCCGGCCGAACCGCCACCGCCCCGGCCGGATCAGCCGTCACCTTCAATGTTATCTCTGCCTTTTCCTTCCAGGGCAGGCAGACTCCACTGCCACCGCAGAGTTGACCTTCAAGATCAAGATGAACCACTTTCTTCACTGTGCCGCCCGTCTCACTCTTTAAAGCATCTGAGTCAATTTCCATCGGAACATAACATAATGTCTGCCCCTCATAGATATGGTTGGACGAAATCTCATCCAAATACTCCTGACCGGGCGGATAAATCACCCGGCCAAACCGAAACCCGGGATCAGGCCGCGGAATAATTTTCGTGTCCTGCCCAAATTCACCCTGTTTCGGATTGGCATATAAATGCCACCCCTCAGGCACATTCAGGATCACCGCCAGCAAAAATCTCTGACCCGCTGCCACCGGCTCATACTGCGCCACCCCTTCGATCCCCACTACCGGTTCCCCGCTGTTTCCCGGCTCAGTTATATCCGGCCCCTGCCAGTCGGGCAACCTGATCTGACCGGGCAAAATGCTCGTAATGCCAACGAATAACCAGGCAAACACAAATATCGTGACTAAACCGGATAGACTGCTATTTAGCCTATATAAAAATCTCTTTATGCCGGCCATATTCATACCTCTTAAAAACCTAAAAACAGATGGGCAATACACCCATTTAATTATTCGCAAACAATCATGTAATTTCTCTGGCTAATAAATTATTTATGGTTTTTTGCGCAAAATCAAGTATTAACTCATTTGGATATGACGCTAGCGTCAAAAATATTTCGAACGGTTGTTTCTGGATTAAAAACAACGATTTTAAATACCAATATCCACTTTTGACGGTGGCATCGGATATTACTCAAAAAAAGCCACCAAGGCATATTGTTTTAACCAATATACCCAGGTGGCTGATATATTAGTCCCCAATGTATGCCTTGGTTACCAGAGAGGCGCACTGGTAGGCCCAAGGATACGGGGGACTATTTCCGAGAATTTCTACATTTTCCACCTTTTCATGACATTTTTCCGCGCAACCAGTGTGAATAAGATATTATGTAACAAGATCATTGGAACTGATTGAACGAATTTATGTTATATGCTTGATTTTATAATACTTTTGCTCAAAACCTTAAAAGACACTATGTAAGATAGACCGAATTCACCCAGAATTCAAGACCTAATTTTCTTTTTATAGGAAATAAGTTCTTCCCGGTTTGCCTGAATCCTGGATAGTAACTCAGTCTTGATTTTACATAGATTAAACTGTAATTTGCATATTACACTACATATCGATTGATATCGGAATTGCTATATCATCCATAAACAGACGGCACGCCTGCTGAGCATATACCTAAAAACAGGTAATCACTGCTAACATGATGAGACAGCGTTTCATTACAGCAAAGGCTATTATCTCCCTTTAAAAATTAAATCATTAGACCATAAAGAACGGTTAATTACTCTCAAAGGTTATCATCTACTAAAAACTAATTATATCAGTAAGTTACTAAAAAATCAATAGTATTTTTAAAGGCATTATTGGCCGTCCTTATTCACGGTTTTATCTGAATATCAGTTATGCACTTAAAGAATCCGGGATATCTTGTTAACTTGCATACAGGTATCATAGAAGTGGAATTGCCGATACCAACGGGAAATCCAATAGCGATGATTTTCTATATCATAGTGGCATAAAACAATAGAAAACACAGCTTTTTCATAGACCCTGTTAATAAAAGCACTTATACCCTCAATAGTCAGTTTTGATGACGGATTGTGATGTTTACCCGCCATTGCCTCAAATAAACGTTAAAGCTGTTATAATCCCACCCGATGTCACAATTTTTTGGGAATACATATGTTATAACAATTATTATAGGTTGTAGGAATATATGCCTGTTGGAACAGGTTTTGTTAAATAATAGCAGTTGATTGAATGACTGTGATAATAATTGAATTTCAATGGTCGTTTTATTAAGAAAGATTTTTACTGATTTTAGTCAATTATAAGAAGAGGAGAGAAAATGAAAAACATTATTGGAGCGATTGTTTTATTGTCGATTATGTCGGCCAATGTATTGGCTTATCCTACAATCAGGATGACGGTGGAAGACGGCGTTTATCGGGCACAGGTCATGGCTTTGGATCCCGGCCAGACTACACTGGGTATGTACTCTCTTGGGGATAAATTTGATACTGTCTGCCTGGAGCGGTATGAATATTTCAATCCCGGCAGATCCTATGAAATAGAATTGAACACCATGGCGGTGGACGGCGGTGTTGGTTATGACCCCCAATATGGCGGCGACCCGCTTGATGAACGGTCCGCATTTTTGTATACAAAGTATATGGAAGGTGACCAGCGCTTTAGCAATTGGGACAAAGTCCAGACAGCCATCCATTTTATCGAACAGGAACAGACCTACGGCAATGACTATGTCGGGTTGGCCGACGCCGCAGTTCAGGCTGGCGGTGAATGGTTTGGTATGGGATTGGGTAATGTCCGTGTGATGAATTTATGGGGTATTGGCAAGGTCGGGCTGGAACACCATCAGGATCAGCTTATTCTGGTTAATCCTGTTCCCGCCCCCGGAGCCTTGTTACTGGGCTCAATTGGTGTCGGAATAGTCGGCTGGCTCCGACGACACAGATCGCTCTAAACCCAAAAATAACAATAGATAATAAGCCGGACTGAAACACATTCAGTCCGGCTTTTTTATTTAAAAATTTCAGAACATTCCACCTCACAAAATCTATCTTTTTCAGGGCAGGCAGATAGGGTGAGCTCCTGCACTTTGTGCCTTTTTAATAATCTTTTGACATTCCCGCCCGGCCGGATATAATCGCTGCTCAGAAAGGTAAGGTGTGTTTTAGATTACGGTTCGTAATTTTAGATTTGTAGGAGAGCTGGAATGCAAAAAGGGATATTTCAAAAGATAGTGGTACTGGTTTTAGTGTGTTTCATGTTGGTTACTCTGGGTGGTTGTGGCCAGTGTTCAGCCGGCGGAGAGGGAAAGATAAAGCTGCATCCCATTTTTGAATCCGCACTGACCGGGGCGCTGGTGGGACTGATCGTGGGTCACCAGTCGGATGAAGATTGTAACGGCGCCTGGATTGGTGCGGCCATTGGCGGCGGCGGAGCTCTGCTGTCGCAGACGGATGCTTTATCGGGCGAAGAATGCGTGAAGGTGATAATTACCAACCCGAACGGATCCACTACGCCGGTTCAGTTGAAGAAAAAAGGAGATCGATACGTCGGACCCAAGGGGGAACATTATAATCATCTGCCCAGTGCCGATGAACTCCGGCCGCTCTATGGCATAAAAGAATAAAGAACAGTATAGTCTGACATATAAGGTTAGGTAGTATTGACAACGCAAAAACGCCTGCTCATTGTTTCCGGCAGTTTTCCTGATATTGCCTGCGGTGTGTCGCGCCATGTGGATATTATCGCCCGGATTACCGCCGAACTGGGTGGCTACCAGGTGAATGTACTCACCTCGGACGATCCGGCCGTTAATAAAAACCTGGCCCAAAATTATCAGGTGCAACCGCAGGTCAAACGCTGGTCTGTATTTACAGCCGGGGGTATCTGTAAAAAAATAATCAACCTGAATCCGGATATCGTTCATATCCAGAACCCATCGGTTAAATATTCCGGCTGGAACTCCCTGACCATGTCGCTCGTGGGGCCGCAGCTCAAAAGAAATGCCCCTCACATCCGGCTGGTCGTGATGCAGCATGATATCGCGGTCGGCAGACCCTTATTTCGCGTCCGCTATCGCCCCTTATTAAACGCATCAGACGCGGTGGTGGTCTCCAACCGGCGCGATTACCAGGCTGTCGCGGACCTGGGTATAAACCCGGATAAAATCTACCTCGCCCCGGTGGCCTCGCATCTGAAAATCCCTGCTCCCACCCCGGAACGAAAGGCGGCTGCCCGAAAGATGTTTAACATTCCTGACCAGAGTCTCTGTATCGCTTATTTTGGCTTTATCCATCCCGGGCGCCAGATAGATGTTCTCGTAAAAGCTCTCCATGAATTAAGTAAAACCGGTCGTCCCGTGCACGGAGTAATTATGGGTGGCCCCGGCAAAGGAGCGCGCGCCTATTATTATAAATGCCGCCGCATCGCCGAGCACGTCCTACCCGGGCAGGTAACCTGGACCGGCTACGCCGGCGATGAGCAAATCATCAACGGCCTGCTGGCCGCCGACTGTTTTGTGACCCTGCCCGTGCGCGGCGCCGACATGAGAAACACCACCATTCACTCAGCCCTGCTGGCCGGCCTGCCGGTCGTGTGCCTGCAAAATCCTAACTACTACCAGGATCCCGACCTGCCCCGTCACTCCTGCCTCTGCATCAATCAATCCGACACACAATCCATAGCCAGTGCCATCATCCAGACCATTAATAATCCACCCGATCCCGACACCCTCCAAAAACACCGCGAACAACTCGACCCCGATACCCTCTGGGTCCAACATGTTGAAATCAACATAAAAGCCTATCGCGGTGAACCTCCAGTAATATCAAACATTAAAAAATGAAAATTAAATCGGACGCCGGCGTCAAAAGTATTGCGAACGCTTGTTTCTGAATTAAAAACAACGGTTTTAAGTGCCAATATCCACTTTTGACGGTTGCATCAAAACAACATATTAAAAATGGGATACCAATAGCATGGCGAGAGACCCTATCTCTCTAATCCGCCTATAGCGAATTAAGGCCACCCAGTTTGGAGCAGGGGACATAAAAAAGACAGGCACAAATAAATGCCTGTCAGAAAAAGGATAGAAAGTGCTATGTCGGAGGATTATGTATCAGTCATTGGCCTTTTACGCAGAGCAGGTAAATCGTTGTGTTTGTCCCGGCTCGGTGATTTTGTAGGTTATCTCATTAGCATAGCGTATAATTTCCTCGCGAAGCTCCTGGTTGGTCAGTCCGTATTTGCCCGCCAGGGATATAATACGCTGACGAACAGGCGAGGCCATCAGCAGGAAATAAAGCTCTTCTGAAAATTTTCCGGTTTGTAAACTTATATTTTTCATTGTAAATTGCCTCTCAATATGGGGTTAAGGCG
This sequence comes from Sedimentisphaerales bacterium, assembly GCA_016930295.1. Lineage (GTDB taxonomy): Bacteria > Planctomycetota > Phycisphaerae > Sedimentisphaerales > SM23-30 > JAFGHE01. The sequence continues at coordinate 3,877 of JAFGHE010000165.1, read as the reverse complement.
TTTTAGCCCTTCTTGACTTTTAAAATAACTATCATCTAAATAGTCGCAGTTTGGGAGGATTTATTACATAAATTATTGTAAAGGTACTATTAAAATCAAAAAATATAAGGAATGGGACGATAACTTGTTTTATAGTATGAACTTGGGTTTTGTAAAGCTCAGAGAAAACATCCCACGGAAAAACAATCTCTCGACTCCGCTCAGGACAGGGTTTATCCGTGCCAGTCAAAAATGATTTGTGTCAATTCGAGTCTGAAAGTCCTGTCAATAGCTTCTAGCCCAGATAGACGATGTCGCCGGGTTTGAGGGGGCGTAGTTGGGCTCGTTTGCGTGCGAGTTCGTCGGCGTCGAGGGCGAAAAGGGGCGAGATTTCGATTTGGGCATCGATATCGCCGTTGGGTTTGCGGGGCACATCAACACCGGCTGCTTCCAGCCAGCGCGCGGCGCGTTCGATTTGTAATTTATGGGAAGACTGAAGCGAATCTACGCCGGATGCATTTTTGATGGGGGCAAACTGGTCCGCACGGTCGATTTCCAGAATGATCGAATGGTCCGCCAGGGGCAGTGCATCAAAAACAAATGTTTCCAGCTTGATGGCATTGGGTTTTTCCGGCTCGATGAGGTTGCCGCTTTCATCAATATAAGGTACTTTCTTAATGGCCCGGTGCCAGGGCAGGGAGAACCCGCGTTTGTTGAGTCGTTCGACAAAACTGCGGTTAATGATATGAATGGCGATACTGCCCCACTCAATCATAAGTCTGCCGTTTTCATCTCGTTTACGAGCCAGTTCATCGGGCAGGTCGCTGTATTCGATTACGGTCATGTGCCCGTCGGCCAGGGTAAAGTTACCCACTTTTTCCAGGGGATCACATTTAACCACTGCTTTACTGGACATCTCCGCCGAGTCCAGGGCATGCAGGCCGATAAACAGAGGATCCACCACCTGGACCAGGGGATTATCAACCTGGAAATAGCTGATGTATTCGATACCGCGAGCCGCCATATCCTGGAGGGCGCCGTTGATATACAGGGCCCGGAGCGAACCGCCGTGCCCGTCCGGCGAACTTGCCAGAGAGTAGGGCTCGGCCAGCAGCATCTTACCGGTCCTGTCAAAACAGGGCATCATGCCCTGGGGAAAATGCATGACATTCTCAGACGGCAACCCGAAATAATTATTTCTTTTAAATATGTCAACCGTTTCCTTATGGTTAGCCGCGCTGGTCATAATGTACCAGGGCACTACACAATTATAGCGGCGCTGGGTGGCAATAATACTTTCGGCAAACACGCGAAAAAGTACCTTGTTCCGCACCGGCGTGGCGGGGAAATTCCCCTTGGGCCCGTCGAAATCCAGACGGGTGCCCATACCGCCGGCCACTGTGAAGACTGCCACCTTATGTTCGGCAATCAGTCTTTCACCATGTTCGCATGCCTGTTGATACTTTGGCGCCAGGGCCGCCGGGGCCGGCACGGTATAGACCGGGGCCGGACCAATTTCTTTCGGTAAGGTATGCTCCGGCTCATCCAGGACATACTCGGCTATCAGGCTGTCAATCAATTCCAGATCCAACTTCTCAATATCGTCCAGAAGCATCATCTTTTGCTCCGGATCAAGCTGGTCGGCAAATCGCATCAGGTGGTCCTGGCCGTGCTTTTTGAGTTTTTTGGTTGCCGCTTCTATTCTACTACGAATAGTCTGAGCCATAACGAATAACCTCTCTCACATATACTCTGGCAATCTGTATGATTCCCATTTTTGATATATTTTTCATAACTGCATATACAACAAATTGTTAATGTTGTCAAAATATCCTACAAGTCATTTAAGCCATACAAACAGCACATTATCAATATTATCGGTCCCATGTCCAGAATTTTACAAAAAATTCGCATATATCGAAGTCCATAAGAGATTTGGAGCTTCGGGAAAATACCTTATATAATTATTTAATTAAAGGTTTATGTCGATATTGCTAGTGATACTATTCCTTACTATTTTATATAAAATTTCCTATGACCAGGACAAGATGTTCACATTTTATTTTTCTGACTCGCGCAGAGACAGCTATTATCAAGCATTTCATTGTGTTGCTGTTTCTGATTATAGGACTACCCAATAAGGCCTGGGCTCCGTTCGAGTATCGTCATGCCATTGATGATCCACTGGGACGCCAGAGTTCCCGAGTTTTTAATGTCTATGGTGAATATTCGGTGCGGGGTGTAAAGGTTCACCTTCCCAGTGTCCGGCGAATGTTCAATACCGGGGTAAAACAGATGGCCGGCACAGACGATCTGTCTGCGGCATGGCGAGAATTTATCCATGATGATGACATTGTGGCTCTTAAATTTACCCAGATCGGCGCCAAGGGACTGGGTACGAATCGGGATGTAGCGGCTGCCTTGTTACAAAGCCTGTATGAGGCCGGATTCAAGCCGGAAAACTTTATGCTGGTCGGACTGGAAGATCTGCCGGACGAGGCGGAAGGTACTATACCGTATCGTTACGGCTGGCAGGAACAGCCCGTCGATTTCGGCAGCGATACCGATCATCTGCCTCTTTGGCTCAATGACGTTACCGCGATCATTAATATCCCCTCCATCATGGATGATAATATCATCGGATTACACGCGGCACTTGCAAACCTGACGTTACCCATAGTCAAGAGCCCGGCTAAACTGTATGAACATATGATCATGGGGCGTGGTAACATGGGTGATCCCTTTATACCCGAAATATACGAATTGCCTCAGATTCGGGGTAAGGTACGCCTGCATATTGCCAACAGCCTGCGTATCCTCTACTACGGCGGCCCCCGCGTCAAGCAGACCTATGTGCATGAACGGGGCGAACTGATTTTCAGCACCGATCCGGTCGCGCTTGATAAGGTGGCGCTGGAACTGCTTAAAACCGCCCGGCGCGATTTAATGATGCCCCCAAATGTCGACATCAATATTCGGGCTCCGTATCTGAAAACCGCCCAGGCAATGGGACTGGGATACTACGATCTGAACTTCATCGAATATAAACGGATACCCCATGAGGATTATTAACTATGACATCCAGGGAAGACGTTTTAGTGATTCAGGATTCTCAAACCGTGGTTTTTATCGGGGACAGTATTACCGACTGCAACCGCCGTCTTAGCGAGCCGCCCTATGGAGAGGGATATGTGCGTATGGCCATCGATCTGATCACCGCCCGATATCCGGATCGAAATATACACTTTATCAATCGGGGCGTCAGCGCTGAAGTGATAACGGACCTGCAGCAGCGCTGGCAAAAGGACGTTATAGACCATGAGCCCGACTGGGTGTCCGTTATGATCGGAATCAACGATATCCATCGCAGCCTGTTCCCTGACGAAAGAGCCACTGTGCCCCCGGATGTCTATCGCAAAACCTTCCTTGACGTTCTGACTCAAACCACCGAGCACACCTCCGCGCGTCTGGTCCTGATGGACCCCTTCTATATCTGCCGGCACCAAAACGCCGATTCCCAACAGGCCCGTATTTTAGAGGAACTGGAAAAATATATCGTCATCGTCCATGAAATGGCCGAACAGTTTCAGACCATCCATGTTCCCCTGCACGATATCTTCCAGCGTCACCTGCAATTCCGCCCCGCCGAGACCTTCTGTCCTGAACCGGTCCACCCCAATCCTTCCGGCCACCTGATCATCGCCCACGCCTGGCTGGAAGCGATGCAATGGTAAAAAGCTGGTCATAAAGCCGCCGGAAAAGCCTGACCAAAAGGATACGATAAAGACTGATGTGGCGGGGCTTGAAAAACTGACCGGAAAAACCGGCACGGTAGTAACACCGCTAAAACCATTTGGGAAAGTTTTAATAGACGGTAATAAATATAATGCGAAGTCAG
>JAFGHE010000164.1 GCA_016930295.1 Sedimentisphaerales bacterium | reverse complement strand
GTTCTGGCTTTGTTAATACTCGTCTTTACGGCCTATGCGTTGCGACAATGGAACCGTAACAACAGGACGATCAATGCTCTCGAGTTGGGTAATAAAGCCTATGAAAAGGAAAACTGGGAGGAAGCGGTTAATAATCTGGGTCGTTATATATCTGTGGTACCGGATAATGTCTCGATTTTACTAAAATATGCATCTGCCCAACTGAACATCAGGCCTCTAAAATCCGTCAATATTCAACAGGCTATAGGTACTTACAGGCAGGTTTTGAGATTAGATAAAAGCAATTCAGAGGCAGTGGAGAATCTTGTTGAAATATATTTGGAAATGAATACTCCGGCCGAGGCTGAGTTTATTGCACGGGAATCTCTCAAAATAAATGAAACATCCAGATTACGCAGGATGCTGGCAGTCGCTCTTGTTCAACAAAGAAAGTTCCAGGAGGCTTTAGATGAATTGACACAAGTTATTGACAAATATCCTGAAGATATTCTGGCATATGAGACCCTGGGACAAATCGCGGAACATAGCCCTATGGATATTTCTTTTGATCCCGAACCATGGTTTAATAAAGCCGTGGAGAATAATCCTGAATCGTCGCATGCCTATATCGCACGTGCTTCTTATCACTTGAGACATAATGATAAAGACAGCGCTTTAGCTGATTTGGCCATCGCTGAAAAACTGGACTTGTCTGATACATATGTAAAAATGCGACTGATTAATGAATATGTAAATTTGAAAAATTACGAAAAAGCGGAATTTTACCTCTCAGAGCTTCAGGCGGAAAATCCTGATGACCCTGCGCTTTGGAAAATCTGGGCACAACTTGCCCTGCGTTCAGGTTCAAAAAGTAAGATGTTATGGGTTGCCCGCGAGGGTTTAAACGCACTTACAACAAAGAATTGGGATTTTATGCCCACGGCGATTGATTTGTTTATCCAGGCAGACGAGTATGATCAGGCCGCCCTCTACATTGAAAAGTTACGACAATTGGAAATAATCCCGGCTACCCTGGCGTACTATGATGGAGTTATCGCTTATTATAAAAATAAAAACAATCAGGCGATTAGCCATTGGCGAGAGGCAATAGCACTGGGTAATACATCTGCGAAACTTCGAATTATACTGGCAGAGGCTTTAGAGAAAACCGGAAACATACTGGAAGCCCTGCAACAGCTTCGTACGTTGGTGACCGATCAACCCGATTCCTTTCAGGCGCATTGGAAGTATGCCGAATTGCTGGCGCGCACTGGAATATGGAGCGAAGCAGCTAAAGAAGCGTTGCTGGCTCAGGAAATCAATCCCGGCAGTCTTGAAGCAGCCCTGTTGAATATTAAGATAAAAATGCAGATATTGCAGCAGGGGGGAATTAAACAAGGTGATCCTGAATGGAAAGTAATTGAAAATAAACTGGCTCAACTGGAAGAGACCGTCGGGGGTAATCTGGATCTGAAACTGATCGAATTTCAATTAGCTCTGAATTTACAGCAGTATGAAAAAGCGGAAAATTTGATGGCAGATATGCTAAATACGGATCCTTCAAATATTATGGTCGCTTTGGCGGAACTCGATCTACTATACCGGCAGGGAAAATCAGATCAAATCGAAGCAAAATTACGTAAGATTGTTCAGGACCACCCCCAATCTGTCATACCTGTCAAGTCACTGGCTCTACTATTGTCTCGTCAGGATAAAATGATAGAATGCGAAAAAGTAATTAATGATGCATTGGTCCGAATGCAACACTCCCAGGATCAGCGCGATCTGCAAATATTACTTGCTGATTTGTATCGCTCACAGAATAAGACAGACAAGGCTTATCTCGTGTTAAAAACCTTGTCCAGCCAATTACCTCAGGATATTTACGTTAAACGACGGCTGCTGACTTATGAACAAACCTTTGAGAATGATTCAAAGGCCCAGGAACTTGTGGACAAAATCAGGGAACTGGAAGGGCCGGATGGCTGGCAGTGGCGGTACGAACAGGCGAAACTTTGGTTGGCAGGTAAAAATTTCCAAAATAATTATGCTCAGATCATTTCTTTACTTAAAGATAATCTGCGTGCATATCCGGATGATAATCCCAGCCGGCTACTCTTGGCAACCGCCTATGAACAGGCCGGGGATTTACAATTAGCCCTTTCCAGTTACCGGCAGGCTTATCATCGTTCCCCACAGGATTTAACCGTCATCATACCTACCGTTGCCGCCCTGAATAAAGCCGGAGAATTCAAGGAGGCAAACGAAATATTAAATCATGTGGCTCAACATTATGTATATCACCCGATTATATCCAGCCTGCAATATCAAAGTTATATCGGCTTGGGTGAAGTGGACTCGGGTATAGATCTTCTGGAGGATCTGTTAAAGGCTGACCCGGATAACCGGCAAATCCAACTTCAGATAGCTATACTCAAAATGCGACAGGATAAATTCAATGAAGCAGAGATATTACTAAATGAACTACGTAAGGATGATCCGGATTTTCTGCCTGTATTGGTTGCACTTATCGAATTACATGTTAAACAGGGTCAACCTGAAACAGCCATACAACTATGCAACACAATTGTCGAAAAACAGAAGGATTCATCTGCCTTTCTTATTCGTGCTCAAACGTATGCTATGCTGGGAATGCCTGATAAGGCAGAAAATGATTTCACTCATGCGGCGGTCATTGATCCGGATAATATTGATGTCTTGGTTGAAACAGCTCAGTTTTATCTGTCACAGGGGAAGCCGGACCAGGCCCTTAGCACCGTTCAAACCGCCCTGTCTTTGGACCCCATAAACCTTAAAGCTCAAAAGATTGCGATTCCGCTTTTATCAAACTCAAATGATTCCGATAAGCTCGATCGCGCAAAAACTATCCTCGCTGAAGCGTTGCAGGCTAATCCTGATGATGTTGAACTCCGGCTTTATAAAGCTCAGATTTTGCTGGTATCCGGAACGAAAACGGATATTAAACAGGCTATAGATATTTTACAAAATGTTACCAGGGATAATCCGGAATCATCGCAGGCATGGCGATTACTGGGAGAGTTGGCCCTCCAGCAAAAGCAGGGAGGAAAGGCCATGGATCTGGTCTTGAGAGGACTCTCTTCCTCGCCCAATAATAAAGACCTTCTTCTTTTAAAGGCTCGCTGCGAGGAGTATCGGTCACCCTTACTGGCAATTCCCACCTTGAAGACTTTAAAACAACTGTATCCGAATGATACAGATATCACCTTATATCTTGCCTATACCTATACATCCAGCGGGGATGCTAAAAAAGCGATAACGATTCTGCAGGAAGAGCTGGTTTCCACCGAGGGAGATGATCGTAGAAAAATTAAAACCGCCCTGGCTGCGGCCATGTACGTCGACGGCGACAAAGACGAAGCCTTAAAACAACTGGAGTTCCTCTTTAATTCTGCAACGGATGATCCCCGCCCCTTGCTGACTCAGGCGGAATTACTCAGAAATGATCAAAGATGGTCCGAGTTAAGGGAAAAAGCGGATCAATGGTATGATATATACGCAAAAGGCGCGGAATTATTAATTACCCTCTCTGATAGACTTGCTGCATCGGATGAAGCTGAAGCCCGAAAAACAGCTGAACAGATTCTGCGCTATGTGCTAAATAAAGATCCTGAGAACACGGACGCCATGCTGACTCTGGCGACTCTTTTGCAATTAATGAATCGTGTTGACGAATCAGCGGAATATTACTATAATATCCTCGAACGCATGCCGGATAACCTTATTGCAATCAATAATTTAGCCTGGATACTCTGCGAACATCTGAATAAATACCAACAGGCTCTGGAACTGGCCCGGCGCGGCCTGAATCAAAAGCCGGATTATATCGACCTTATCGATACGCGCGGGGTAGTCTATTATCGACTGGGTGAACATGAAAAAGCGATACGTGATTTTAATAAATGTATAGAACTTTTTCCGACTCTGGCCCCCGGCATTGCAGGTTCCTATTTCCACCTGGGCAGAGCGCAGGCTCAAATCGGCCAAAAATATAAAGCCCTGAAAAACTTAAAGCAGGGATTGGAAATAAACAATAATACCGGCGGATTATCTGAAGCAGACCTTAATGAAGCTCAGCGACTCTATGACGAATTATCGCTGGAACTTTAAATTAGGTTTAACAGCAGACTATCCATGCTTTATTAGGCTGAAGTAAATAGGGCCACTCTCAAGAATCCACTTCTTAATCCTCATCTGTCAAATCATCATCCTTACGTCACATCTTCGACTAATCACAATTGCCTATCTATCCAACCAAATGGGGTTGTTGTCTATTCTAAATTAATGAGTTCATATTCTCCGTGACTCATCCGTGACTCTTGTGCCCGGAGCCTGTTCCGGTGGCAGAGGTGGTTGTGTGTTTTGAAATCCAGCAAAATACTCAGCCAGGCGGCGATTCTTGTAAAATAATTATCATATTATTGGACCTTGTAATAACGACTCGCTCGATACTTTACACACATTTTTTTAAAAAATATCACTTTCTTATTGAAATGGTTTATCATTTCTGATACTATTAGGAAATAATTAGAATATGTTAGCTGGCTTTTGTCTGAGACAGTAATTGTTCTGATATGAAATAAAGAAAAAGGATGATGGCTGAAGCAGGAAGGGAGAGAACTCGATATTCCACTTCTTGGCTTCCTGTCTTAATTATATGTTTTCGGGAAAGATCTCTATCTGATCTTTTGAAAAATTAGTGCTTACATACCTGGCATACGAATAAAGGTATGTATCCAAAAGGTCGACAGCTAAGATATTATTATCTTATGTTATAGGTGATCGTACATACATAATTATATGTATTGACTATAGAGAGAGATGGTATAAAAATGTCAATTTGGATTTATTTCAGGTAATACTCTGGCAAATGTATAAACAAAGGAGAATAGTATGAAAAGTCTGATGAATGTATTGGTTGTCACCTTGGTATTGACTTGCGTCGGCACGGTATATGCAGATGCATCTTACACCATTGCCCCCCCGTCAAGCGGACTGGATCACTGGCGTTACTATACATGGGGTATTGGCGGGATCGATCTGCCAAATGGCTGTGTAATCGAATCTGCGACTATCACCTACAATAATATTCACGATTGGGTTTATGGTGAAGAGGATTGCCTGTTTACAAATTTATTGGCCGTGGACCCGATATTAGGCTTTAAGGTCGCAGGATATGACAATCAAAGTTATATTGATAATTATTTCGACGATGGCTCCGGTGGGAATCTGTTGATTGGAACCTGGAGTGACCCGGATGGGGGTACATACAGCAGTTACAAGAGTTTTTCACACGAATTTGGTTCTGAAGAAATAGCGATGCTTAACAGCAGTGTAATGGACGGGATAGTGGGTTTTGGCATCGACCCGGACTGTCATTACTATTTTTCTCAAGGTAGTATTGAATTTTCATTTACCACAAGCATTAACCCTGTACCTGCACCTGGTGCGCTATTGCTGGGCAGTCTTGGCATAGTATTGGTAGGTTCATTACGAAGACGTAACATATTATAACAGGGCATGTTCAATTAATCGTGTAGATGATATTAACAGTACATTTTAAGTCTTGATTTTAGCGGCTTATCGATTATATTGAATTTATCACTCTGAAGACAAGGCTCTATCGCAGAGCACCCTGAATGTCAGAGTGATGCAGAGACAAGAAGCTCCCGCGCGGCTTTTAGGATTGCGGGAGCTTTTTCTATGCATGATGTTGTGGCGACCTGAGCGATAAACGCAATGAAACCACTCTGGGCGCCTGCTTAATCACCCAGTAATACGTCTTTCTTGCTTAGAGGGTGATGTCTCCATTGGCCGATTCCGTCCCACCATACTGAGATATAACAGAAGGCGGGTGGTTTTTCGTTGGTATTCATGAGTTGCTGTATGGTCATCTCATGAAGCTGCTGCATACTATCAAGTCCCCCGATCTGCCAGGCCATCACACCGATATCAACCACTTCGTATTCCCTTTTTTTCAAGTCCTTTCCATTACCTGATACCAGTTCGACAAGTTTCAGAGAAAGCGGCTCCAGTTTATTCTGGCGTTTACTACGCAATTCTTTTTCATCTGATTGCAGCTTTTCCAGTAATAATTGCTTTTCTCGCTGTTCTTTTTCTTTTCGTAATCGGGCTTGCTCCAGGCGCAGTTTGCGATGTTGTCGGCTGGCAGGTAGTAAATTTTCTATCACTCCAATGACAGGATCAACAATGATCCAGACCAGAAAAGTGACTCCCGTTGAACCGTATGCTATACTCAGCAAACACTGGTTCATATCTTTCAGGCTTACCACTCCACCGATCCCTGCCAGTCCGCCTAAAAAGGGTGTTATAGTATAAAACGCCATATAGTAATAGGTGCTGGTTAGTGGATATTCCTGTTCCACTATTTTGCTCCGAGTACCCCCACGAAAAATGGCAAACAGATACAAACTCACCATCAGGAAAACAAAAACCGCTGAATGGCCCGATAATGAAAAAATAACCCACCATTTGACACCGGCCTGCCGCATGGCCAGGATAAGGATATATACTACACAAAGACCAAACCAGCAGGTGCTTAGGAGGTGAATTAATTTCAAAATTCGTTGTTTACGCATTGGGAGTTGCCCAAATTCCTGAGAATTTTCAAGTTTAATGTAAGTTTTTATAAACTAAATAGTTATATTTATTTCATGAGTTTTTTTCAATGAATTCATACTTATTTATTATTATCGACACAACCGGCAGGAGTTTTCCAGCAAGTCATAAAAAATTATACTTATTTAATGACTTATTATCCGGACCTGACCTACTCACTGATTCTGCCATAAACTCAAAATAATATAGTGTAAGCTACTTGACAAGGAGTATGATACATATTTCCAGGAAATGCACTAACTATTTGCTGTTAAAGGCATAAAAAATCACACCCAATTTATACTATTGTTATAGGACCTTCGAATTCGCCAAAATCCTGATAAATTGGTTAAAATAGATTATATTTTTTTAGTTTCCCCCCCATTTTTTATTGGACATATGCGGCTATTTTAAGATATAATCAGATGTTCGTGAACCAAAGCTTCCTGTAGTCAGGCTTTTGTGTTACATTGTTTTGAACAAATGGAGTGGAGAAAAAGATGAATCGGTCAATATTTATCATAACGGTTTTGTTTGTAGTGATTTGCGCATCTGTTAGTCATGCCGCCGTAACGACATGGTCATTATCCAGTTCTGATATATATAATTGGACAGATAATAACTATTATGCCTGGAATTTAAGTTATGATCTGAATAATGAAATAATTACCGGCGCCAAGTTGACGTATCATAATCTTATAAATATATTTCCAGATCCGGCAGACAGGATATCGTCAACATTGATGGATGCACATAAGCTTGACGGTACGGAATTAGCCGTGGGAGATGGTGATGTTGATGCAGAAACAAATCTTATTCTTTCTTGGACTTATTTTAGATGGGAAGTTACCAGTGCGGAAAATCAGTGGGCAGATCAGGGTATTGTTTTAGGCCAACATAATCCTTTTTTTATCTTCCCCCAGACAGTAGAATATGATCTGGACGGATTGGGATTGATCGACGAATTGACCGACTTCTTAAATGATGGGAAGTTCTCTATCGGGATTGATCCTGACTGTGATTGGAAGGCATCCGGCGTTACCTTTGAGTTAATTACTTCAAATAGAATTGTTCCCGCCCCCGGTGCTTTTATGCTCGGATCCCTGGGATTTGGTTTGGTAACCTGGCTTAAACGCAGAGGAAGCTTATAGCTTAAACAAGTACGTACCTTGCCAGATTAATACATTTAAAGCCAGACCGCTAATCATAAATAAGCGATATGATTTCTTTCATCTATTGTTTCGTTCAGTAATTAAGGCAAGAGATTATCTTGTCAGTATTATTTTGAATGAGATTATTATCTCATAGCTATTTAATGATTAATGAGATAATCAGATTAATCATTTTAAAACATGAATCTCGATTCGCCGTTCGATTACCTCTAGTCTGAAATCCGACTGACGGTTAAAGCGGGTGCCAGGGCACGACCAATGGGACGTACAAATTCCTCGACAACCATCGCCACGGATGACAATGGTGTAGGCGGTACATAGACTATATCACCTTCTTGTAGAAGTACATTTTTCCTAAGATCTCCCTTAACAATCATTTTGTCAAAATTTACTTCAAAGATTTTTGGATCACTATTTTCTTCAACTGAAGGGCGTATTACCTGGATTCGCTGCGTCCAGCCGGTTACGGCAGGATTTGCTTCAGTAATAGCCGTTAATAAAGTCACACGACCCGTATGTATCTTGGGGCCAGGTATATCTACTTCACCCAGAACATAATATACCTTGCTGCGATAGGCAGTGATCCTGACGTCAATTGGTTTATCGCCGGACAGGGTATATAGTTGAGCAGCTTTTTGTTTTAATTCGTCAGCCACTTGCGCGGGGGTTTTACCTGTAACTTTAATCTCTCCCAGGGCTTCAAACGATACTCGGCCGTCAGGGCGAATTTGTTGTCGCTGGAGATTGAGCTCAGGAATTTTGGCACAGAGTACCTCGATTTCATCGGGTGGTTGTAATATATAATCAGGGGAGGTTACATCCACCTGGTAGGGTTTCATAAACTCAGCTATATTTTTAGAATGTGACGAAAAACACCCGACCCCGCCAATTAAAACAAAAAATAACACGACTAAAGTATAAACTCGTCTTACCATCTTGAGACTCCTTTCAAATTTGATTTCCAAAGTTATGATATTTTAAATAATGCTGATTTCTCTTAAGACTCTATTTTATATAAACTTATAGACTTAATACATCAATAGTATTATAAAATATACAGATTTGCAGGTCGTTAAATAGGACTCCTTTTGGCGATCTTCATGACTATAACTTATTTCTTGGTAGCAACTTAGCTTAAATCTGAAATCTTACTGAGATCTTTTAAAGAAATACTTTACATGAGTCCGATAATTTAGTATATTATTAGACTATCCTGCCTATGAATAAAAAAGCTTGTGGCCTTCATAATAAATTGAAGAACAGCAAAAATAAAAATATATATTCAACATTATAAATCGGCATTCATAGCATTTAATTATTAGCAAATTATCGAACTCAAAAATACTTAATGAAAATATAGGACTTTGACACAGAACTATTGGAAGTGACATGCCTTATGGAGTGGGATAGGAAGGCACAAACCCTCCTTAAGATACTTCACTAACTGGAATTAAGAGATTAATTGCTATCTCCTGAATAGCTTTAGTAAATCTTAATATTAATGGGTATATATGATTAAAAAACATATCAACATATTCACTTGGTTAATATTAACAATAATTTTATTATTAAAACCTGTATACGCCGCTGATTTCTATGTGGATACAACTAATGGCAGTGATGGTTATGATGGTACGTCCTGGAATTTCCCAAAAGCTACTATCCAGGCGGCTGTCGATACGGCCGCCATTGGTGATACCATAACTGTAGCAGATGGTACTTACCAGGGAGAAGGAAACCGGGATATCGATTTTCAGGGTAAAAATGTCATATTACAAAGTCAAAATGGGGCTCACTATTGCATCATTGATTGTGAGGGATCATCACTTAATCCACGCCGTGGTTTCTATTTTCAAAGCTCGGAAGATGCAACTGCTATTGTAGATGGCTTTACCATAACAAACGGTTACGTCACCAGTGGTGGGGGAGCTATCAAATGCCAGGCCAGTAGTCCCACTATCCGTAATTGTATTTTGAGTGATAATCAGGCCGGAATAGAGGGCGTGTTCGACAATGGAGGTGGTGGTATTTACTGTGAAGCCGGTAGTATGGCAACGATAATTAATTGTCATATTGAAGGTAATATTTCAGACAACTGGGGCGGAGGAATCTATACTAATAGTGATACGGACATAGAGTTGATAAATTGTATTATCAGCGGCAATCGTGCTGAAAATTATGGAGGCGGACTGTATTGCAGTAATAGTAATATTTCCGTCATCAACTGTACTTTTGTAGGTAACAGTGCTTACTATTTTGGCGAGTCAATCCGAATTTTTGACAGTGAAGTATCCCTGGACAATTCGATCTTCTGGTATAATAGAGTAAGAGGAGGCGGAGAAAGTTCACCTTCCGAAATTGCATTGGATGAGGAAAACTCCCAATTAATCATTTCCAATTGTGATATTGAGGATGGGACTGTCCTGTACGGACTTCAGCTTTTAGATGTCGATGATTTTGGTGAGGACAATATTACGGATGACCCGGATTTTATTGACTCTGGCCAGTGGGATACGCAGGGCACACCTGCTGATCTCGATGATGATATCTGGGAAGAAGGAGACTATCGCCTGAACCAGGACTCACCCTGTCAGAATACCGGCGATAGTGATGCTATATCCGGTTATGATACCGATTATGCCGGCAATCCCCGTATTTATGATACGATTGTGGATATGGGTGCTTTTGAGAGACAGACATCCGGCGGGAATGGCGGTGATTATGACCTCACGGCTGAGTTTGGCGTGATAAGCTTTATGGATACCATGATTCCGGGCGATAAAGGAAAGGTCTCCGTTGTCATCACCAATACCGATGTTGAAGATGTTAATGGTGCGATCACGATAGAACTTTATCTCTCTGATGATGAGAATGTCGATGACGGGGATGTACTGCTGGGGCAGATCAGTAAAAATCTTAAGCTAAAAGCTCTGCGTGCCAAAACGTTTAAAATAAATGGGATTATCCCCGGAGACGCCGGACCGGATAACTATTATCTTATCGCGGATATTTATGGTACGGCCTTTGGCGGCAGCGAGGATGGCTTAATATTGGCAGAAAGTCAGACGCGGGAGTTGGTATGGAAATTTGGTAATATTAGCGGTACCAGCAGGACCAAAGTAAAACTGACCGTTCTGGATGACGCAGAGACCATGGTTACTTTCACCCTCGCCGGCGAGGGAGAAGGTACCGTTGTAGGGCAAGGTCAGTTTGATGAGATAACCCTGGTGAACACCAGCGATTCAAGCAAATTGGGCATTAAGACGAAAGGGAATGCCACTACGATTGGTGATATTAATGTCACCAATGGCTCTCTGAACATGATTTCCGCTAAAACCACAGACTTACGCGGAGATATATATGTCAACGGCAGCCTGGGCAAGTTGATGATGCGTGATATTTCAAGCGGAATAACCGGTGGTCATTTAATTCAAATTGATGGCGCCGGAGGAGCCGCAGGGGATTTAGATATCAAAGTGGGGAGCATTTCCGATCTCAGTGTCGATTCTACCCTGGGGATTAAATCTATCTCGGCCACAGAATGGATTGACGGGGACGATGAGCTGGACGAAATTATCGCTGACTGGATTGGTAAGGTTAAGATTAGTGGAGATTTTGAGGCGTATTTGTTTCTGACCGGAGAAAATGCCCCCAAAGACCTTACACTTAATAATGCTAAAATATCCGGGATAGTCAGTTATGTTGACTGGGAAATATTTGGTAATGTAGGCAAACTGTCCGTTGGGGCGTTTGATAATTGCCTGGTATTGATTGGGTGTGAAGAAGGACTGGCTGAGATTACCGGTTCGATAAGTGATTTTGAAAATGAATATTCCCTGAACTCACTAGCCCTGACCGGCAGTGGCGGCATTTATTACAGGGATACCGACTTGGCAGTATGGGAGTTCGGATCCATAAAATATCCTTCCGGACAGACGGGTAGCGGGAATATTCAGTACTTTGTCTTTGATAAAGCAGACGCCCCGGCTGGAGTTAATCTGAGCCAGGCACACTAGCTGAATAAGCAGATCATCTCTTGAAATCTCAACCCAGAGTTATATGTCATACTATCCGGGAATTGGATATTGCCGGCAGAGTGCGATCGTATCGTTACGGATATTGGAAACGACTTTTTCATCACCCTCACTTGCCAGGACCAGATCGATCCATTCGGCAATCTGTTCCATGTGTGATTCCTTCATACCCCGGGTGGTAAGAGCCGGCGTACCGATACGAACGCCGCTGGTTTCCGTGGCCTTACGGGTATCATAGGGGATAAGATTTTTATTTACCACAATACCTGCGTCATGAAGCCAGGTTTCCACCTGGGCGCCGGTGAGCTTTTCGTTATAAGATCGTAAATCTACTAATACCAGATGATTATCTGTACCGCCGGTACATAAGCGGAATCCTTTGCTCAAAAGGGCTTCTGCCAATGCCTGACAGTTATTTATTATCTGCTTGGCATATTCCTTGAAATCAGGACGAATGGCCTCCGCAAAAGCAACAGCTTTAGCCGCAATTACATGACATAGTGGGCCGCCCTGCATGCCGGGAAATACCGCTGAATTTATAGTTTTGGTATACTCCTTTTTGCACATAATAGTACCAGCCCGGGGACCACGCAGGGTCTTATGGGTAGTGCTGGTCACAAATTCGCAGGAGGGGATAGGATCAGGATGCAATCCTGTACATACCAGTCCGGCTATATGGGCTATATCCGCTAACACCCTGGCGCCGTTTTCATGGGCTATCTGTACTATCTTTTCAAAGTTTATGGTCCGGGGATAAGCACTGGCGCCGCAAACTATGAGTTTGGGCTTATGCTCTTTGGCCAGTTCACTCATCTGGTCATAATCGATGGTTTCCGAATCTCTCTTAACGCCGTAACTGAAAAAGTTGTACAGTTTACCGCTGAAATTGATATTGAAACCGTGGCTGAGATGGCCGCCATGGGATAAATTCATGGCCAGTACATTATCTCCCGGCTCCAGTTGGGAAAAGTAAACAGCCATATTAGCCTGCGTGCCGGAATGGGGCTGGACATTGGCATGTTCACACCCAAACAGTTCCTTGCATCGTTCAATGGCCAGTTCCTCTACTTCATCGACATGCTCACAGCCGCCGTAATAGCGTTTACCCGGCAGGCCTTCCGCGTATTTATTGGTCAGGCAACTGCCGGCCGCTACCAGAACCGCTGGTGAAGCGTGATTCTCCGAGGCGATCATTCCCAGCATGGATTGCTGGCGATGCTCCTCTTTCTGAATCATACTATAAATTTCCGGGTCACTTTTTTCCAGGTATTTCCAATATCCCAGCACAGTATTCTCCTTGTATCTATAGGTAATAAAGATATAAAAATCCAATTTTATTAACTCACACCAGTAAGGCAAGAAAAATATCGTATCATTTCTAACCTCTTGCAAAATATAGGATTAAAATAAGACCGGCCGGCGTCTTGATAGGGTTTGCATGGTTATATATTTTCGCTTAGAATGAGATAATATAATTGGAGATGTATTCCGTATTCCCAGAGGTGTCTTTATGAGTCAAAAATTACATGAAGCGGTTTTATGGGAGCCTTTGGCTGATAGTTCGGTTCAATGTAATCTGTGTAATTTTCGCTGTAAGATCAAGGAAGGAAAAACCGGTATCTGCCAGGTACGCCGTAATGTTGAGGGTAAACTTTACAGCTTGACCTATCATTACGTCTGCTCCACCGCGGTTGATCCGATTGAGAAAAAACCACTGTTTCATTTTCAGCCGGGCCGGGGTAGCTTTTCCATCGCCACTACCGGCTGTAATTTTCGTTGTGATTTCTGTCAGAACTGGCAGATCAGTCAGTACCCGCGTATGCATGATAATTTAATCGGCCAGTCCTATACGCCGGATGAGATTGTCAATGCCGCCCTGCAGAGCCGCTGCTCCAGTATCGCCTATACCTATACGGAACCGACTATTTATATGGAACTCTGCGCCGACTGCGGCAGACTGGCAAAGCAGAAAGGGATTGCCAATGTCTTTGTCAGCAACGGTTATATGACCACTGAGGCCGTTGATTTTACCAGAGATTTCCTGGATGCGATTAATGTCGATCTCAAGGCCTTCAGCGATACCTTTTACCGCGATATATGTAAAGCCCGCCTGGAACCGTTACTGGATACCTTACGCCATATCGCTAACAATACTGATATCTGGCTGGAAGTGACTACCCTCGTTGTCCCCGGCCTTAATGACAGCCAGGCGGAACTCAAACAAATTGCGGAATTCATCGCCGGCGAACTGGGCCAGCACGTACCCTGGCATATCAGCCGGTTCCATCCGGATTTCCAGAAAACCGACTCGTATCCCACACCCCCCGAAACGTTAAATAGAGCCTATGATTTAGGTAAACAGGCCGGCCTGAGATATGTCTATATCGGCAACCTGCCCGGCTCCGGCAAAGAAAACACCTATTGCCACGAATGTGGCCAACTCCTCATCGAACGCTGCGGCTATCGACTCGGTCAGTTTAACCTCCTCAACGGAAACTGTACCGGCTGCGGCGCCCCCCTGGCCGGAAAAGGACTCGAACCCATTACATTATAGATTGGTTTCAATATTTTTATTAAGTTTAAGCACGTGAGCATTCACATAACTTGTATCATTACTTAAGTGTATAAATATCTTTTAAATATATTCCTGTTTCTATTGATTTTCTGTACTGGTTGCCTGACAGGTAATATTAGCCAGTGGACCACAGATGCTTTGATTCGGACGGTCGGGCAGCAGGACCTGGCAGACCGGCAGCGCCTGAAGGCGATGGCTGAGATTCAGCGTCGCCGGCTCGATAGTGTGCAAAAGGAAAACCTTGGTAAAATATACGCAGATATTATGGCCAGCCCTTTACATTCGCCGGTTATCCGCGGGCAGGTGTTACTATGGATAACCTCAGGGTACCCGGACGAAGCGCCTATCTGGCTGGGTAAGGCTTTAGTGAATACATCTGAGCCCCAATTACACCGGCAGATCGTTCAGGTACTTGTTTCGCTCAATGATGCCGTCTCTATTGAATATATGATCCTGGCTCTGGATCCAGAGGCTAATCCCGGTTTTGACCAGATGGATTATCTGGTTGCGGCTATAGAACATATTACAGGTAAACCTCTCTATGAAGTCTTTCTCCAGATATTGGCCGGTCAGGGAAAATTAAAAGTTAAAATGGCGGCCCTGGCCGGTATGCTTGCTATCGAAAACCAGGAACGAGTTATTGATGATATATCTAATTTGTCCGCCGAAGATATGGCCATCGAACAATTGCAGTTCTGGTCCAAACGGTTTGGATATCTACCCACGAATATGATGCGGTTTTTCCAGTGCTATCAGCAGTCACGGGCTTTAAGCGACGAACAGTTTCAAAAACTACAGTATCTTTCGCGAATGCTGTTTCAAAGGGAAAGCTACCAGTTTGATGTCAGAGACAGCTATATTTTGTTACATCTGGAGGACGAACAGTTTATGAGATCGCGGGAAGATATCATAATACTTATTAACGGATATTTATCTGGCCGTGAACATACCCGACGACCGCCCAGTTACAAAGGAGCTGCGGATGATTATCAGGAAGATTTTACTGGCCAAAGTCAGCAATTAAGCTATACTGATTTAATAAAAACAGAACTGCTTTTACGTACCTTAACACAGCCGGATACTATGCAGCACATATGGAATTTACTGGAACAGGATACCTCTGATACCGGAACCGAGGTGGGGGGGCTGTGCTTTTTGGATAATCAGAGGGTGATTTTTAAACCATTTTCCCCCGGCCGGCGCCAGGGACAGAACCAGTATGTAGCGTCTGAAGATATGATACACGCCGCAGTGATGTCTCTGGCCCAATGGCATTGTCACACGGATAAATGGCGCAATAAAGAGCTGGCAGGTCCGGGTACGGATGATATGAAGTATGCCCGATGGCATAATTGTCCGGTAGTCATTTTAACTAAAGTCAATGACAGGATTTTCAATGTGGACTACCTCAGCCCTGAAGGAATTGTTATTGATCTGGGCGATTATTGAAAAAAATGACCATTATCCACTGTTTCGATGGTTATCGATAAATATCGAAAAGAGAATAAAATGCGTTCACATATCTACTTATATGTAATAATCGGCCTGATGTTTGGTTTTGCTGGCGGATGTCAGAAAAATCGGATCGACGATATGTCGGCCCGGAAGGAAAAACCGGTACAGGTTACCCAAAATGACTTTGTCCGGGTTTCACCGCGAGAAATAGACCAGAATCTGACCCCGGAACAGATCGCTAATATGGTCCTGGACTGGGAAGATATTCCGTTTGAAGCAATTCAGTTACCCTCTCCGTCATCTGTCCTTTTATCCCGTTCCGATGAGGACCGGGATAAGACCATGGATCCCAATGTGGCATACGGCGAACTCAAGACCTACCTTCGGGGACGGTGGTATATGAATCAAACCGGGCTGGGATTTCGTAAAGATTTTAATAGAAAGGCGATCCATGAACTTCAAGCCGGTGTTCAGTCATTTCCTCATAGCAGCAGTCTTTATCAGATGTTAGGCCAGGCCTGTTTTATGGAGAGTCTGGAGCCGGAAACCGTTGCTGCCTGCCAACAGGCGATTCATCTGAACGATAACGCCATGAATCCTTATTATATACTGGGTTCCATCAAATTTAAGGAGGGCCACTATACACAGGCTGTCTCGTTATTCAAAAAAGCCCTGGAAAGTGATAATGCCTCCGAAAGTAATCCTGTTACGGCACTGGCCCATTTCCAACTGGCAACATCTCTTAAGGAAATGGGGTATCTCCGGGCCGCGGCCCGGGAGTATAGTCAGTCCTGGCGATTATTTATACAACAGCGCAACTATGCCCAGTCGAATATCCTTATGACGCAAATACTCAATCAGATTCATTTGCCCTTATTAGCCCTGGCGGAAATACATGTGGAAATGGGAGACCTTGATCTGGCCATAGGAGTATTGCAGGAGGGAGCCGAAACGCTGCCGGTGAATGTGGATATGATTCAACTCTATATTATTTCGCTGGCACGGCAAAAGGCGCCTCTGCAGAAAAGGTATAATCAGGTCCGATTCTTATGTCGCTATATGTTGACCACGGATCTTGAACCGGAAAAAACTCTCGAAACATTTCATTCCGCCTGTACCATTATGGGCAAGTATAAATCTTATCTGGAGGAACTGAATCAATGGCATCAAACTAAATATGGCAGAGACTATCTGATTAATGCCCGTTTGTATGCGTATGCCCTGTCCCTGGCGGACCAGGATGACCAGGCCCGGGCCATTCTCAATGAGATTAAGGATAATCAAAAAAATAAGCATAACCTTTCCCTTATCTATCGGGATCTGGCTCGCAGTTATGCCAAGACCCGACAGTGGCCCGACATGATCTTATCGTATGGCCGTTTGATGGAGATGGAGCCGGAGCAGACGGCAGCCATCATCGAGGAAATGAATGCAAAATTATTACAGGATTCCGATTTGGATGCCCATCTTGAGAACTGGCAGCAGAATACAAAATTAAAAGATTCTTGTACAGCCAATTACCTCTTGGGCCATGTAGCTGTAAACCTGGGCAGGAATATCAAAGCGGAGAATTTCTTTCGTCGTGCCCTGGCTGAAAACATCCAGAGAACAGATGGCGGTTTTGTTCCGGCCCGGGAAAGCCTGGTTCAGTTATTATTGGAACAGGAAAGATACGAGGATGCCCTGGACCTGCTTACCGGTTATATGGACAATCCCGATATGCTTCAGTACGCCGGCCGCGTGAATCTGGAACTGGGCCGGTTTGAACAGGCCGCCGACTATTATCGGCGTTACCTGAAACTCCAAAAAGATGACCTGGATGCCTTGCTCGCTCTGGGTGAGATATTATACCGACAGAACGATTTTGCAAACGCGGAGGATATTTTAACCAGGATCCTGATACGCCAATCCCGCCTGCCGGATGTATATCGACATTTATTGATTCTCTATCTTCGCTGGAGTATGCAGGATAATCTTAATGAGGTTTTTGTCCAGGCAGCTCAAAACCGTGCTCGCAGGATGTTCAGTTTATGGAGCAGCTTTCAGTCGGAAGGCAGCCAAAAAAGTAACGAGGTCCAGCAGAAAAAACTAGTCAGCTCACTGGAAACGTTAATGCTGGAACATCCACAGAACAGTCAAACCGGTTTGATTCTGAGTCAATACTATGAAACACAGGCCCAATACCAGAAGGCTCTGCTGGTGATCGAGCCTTTACTGGAATATCATCCCCATCATGAAAAATTGCTGGAGCGGGCTGCCGAACTCAATGAAAAACAGGAGAACTGGGATAAGGCTGCTCAGCAGCGACTGATGCTTTGGCAGTCACATACTTCGGATATGACGCTCTTGTTACAGTGCCTTAGTGATTTTCGCCTGGCAGACCAGCCGGAAAAAGCTGCCTCTGTCCTCTGGGAACAGGCCCGTCATCATATCAGCCGGCCGGATGCTGTTGATATTTTACAGGTGGAAGCCTTTTATTTATATATGATTACCAGACAATACGAGCAGGCGGTAGAACTTTTTCAGGATTGGTACAGGATAGTATGGACAAATACTCCAATCCAGGAAGAATCGGAGGTTTCAACCTCACAATTGATTACAGTGGAAAACTATGCCTGGGCTTTAATCCAGTCAGGAGATTATAATACCGCCTTTGAACTATCCCGGGATTTCATGAAACAATTTTCCAACACGCATCTGTCCGGCGCCCTGTTATTAATCAGGACTCTGAATATACAGTTGATGTATGAGCAGTCACGTCAGTTTCTGGATGAATTTATCAGGCTTCGGCCGGATGATGTGGCTTTGCGGGTATTGCTGTATCTGACCATGATAGAACAGGATCAGAAAGACATGGTAATTGAATCCATGCAGGAGTGGCGAAAAAAAGTTCCGTTAGATGTTACGAGTTTAAAAACCATGATCGTTGTTTTAAGGCTCTTAGGGCATTATGAAGAAGCAATCGATAATATACACGAATATCTATCAGAAAAACCCAGGGATGAGACTATTCAAGTATATCTGGTTGATACACTGTGTGAGGCCGGCCGCTATGAAGAGGCGCAGGAGATACTCTATCAACATAATCCGGCAGATAATCCCGCCGGACCCTGGGCGGACGCCTGGTTGAAATATGATATTTACAGGGGAGACTGTCAGAAAGCGATCTCTCGTTTAAGTCGATGGGCAGGAGTAAAGGATGATTTGCCGGTTATACAAAAGATGAAGGCACATCTGCTTCATACCTGCGGACAGGAACAGGAAGCTCTGGAATTACAGAAAAAAATTGTGGAACAGGAACCTACAGACGTGGATTCAAGATTGCAGTATAGCGTGTTATTGGATATAATGGGCCAAAAACATGATGCCGCCCGGCAATTGGAACAGTTGCTAGAGGAGATTCCTGACAGCCCGATCATTAAAAATAATTTAGGCTTCCTTTATATTCAGTCCCATGAGCAAACGGACCGGGCCATGACCCTGCTTGAGGAATCTTTACGGGCCGAACCGGAATCTGAGGCAACCCTTGATAGTCTGGGCTGGTTTTATTATAAAATGGGAGATTTTCAAAAGGCCCTGGACTATATTTATCAGTCAGCCGCATCTGTGGCAACGCCGGATGCAGAGATTCTGGACCATCTGGGTGATATTGCTTATCGCCGGGGTGAAGGCCATAAAGCCCGGATATACTGGAATCAGGCCTTACGGCAATTGACTATCAGAGTCCGTACCGAAAGGTTCCTGGAAAAAGATAAAGCTTTAATAGAAAATAAGTTACAGCAACTATCCAGTGGTGAGCCAGTGGCGGTTCCACCACTTTTCAGTGAACAATTGAATTGATTACATAACTTATTAATTGGAGTTGATTTATGTCAGGTCATTCACATTGGGCGGGAATAAAGCATAAAAAGGCAGCTATTGATGCAAAAAGAGGTAAATTATGGAGCAAGGTTGCTCGCGGGATCATTGTGGCGGCCAAGACGGGTGGGGGTGATCCGGATGCCAATTTGTCCCTGCGGTATGCCATTGATAAGGCCAGGGAAGCCAATATGCCCAAGGATACCATCGAAAAGGCCATCAAAAAGGGCACCGGCGATCTGGAAGGGGTTAATTACGAAGAAGTACTCTACGAAGGGTATGGTAATAACGGGGTGGCCATTATGTGCGAAGTCCTGACCGACAACCGAAATCGTACCGCTGGCGAACTCAGGAAGATTTTTGATAGTAAGGGCGGCTCACTGGGCGCCAGCGGCTGTGTAGCCTGGATATTCAGTAAAAAAGGATTATTTACGGTAAATACCGCTGATGTTGAGGAAGAGACCCTGATGGAAATTGCCCTGGAAGCAGGAGCCGATGATATTAAGCAGGTCGAAGATTCGTTTGAGATAACCTCTTCAGTGGACGCGTATGAAGCCGTTAAAAAGGCCCTTCAGGACAATGAGATTACAGTACAGGTGGCTGAACTGTCCCAGATTCCTTCCAATACAATTACACTTGACGAAGAGGGTTCGCGCAAGATTCTGTCTCTGATGGATGCACTGGAAGACCAGGATGACGTCCAGAATGTCTATGCCAATTTTGATATACCTGAGGATATTTTAAGAAAAATTGAATCAGACTAGCAGCCTGAGCTAATGGTTAGTTAATAATTATTATTTACACACACGAGGTTTAAGCGTTATACTGTATGAACGAAGAATTTAATCATTACTGTATAGTACGCCAGGAGCATTTAAATCAGTATGGCAGCCTCTTTGGTGGTCATTTGCTCTCGATTATTGATGAGATGGCGTATGTCGCCTGTGTTAGGACGTTTCCCGCCCATAATTTTGTGACTCGGGCTTTGCAGGATGTGGAGTTTCATGCCCCGGCCCGGTTGGGTGATGTCCTGGAAACCCATGCCAGTATAGATCGTATAGGCCGGACCAGTTGTCAGGTTAAGGTAAAAGTATTTATTTGTGGTTCCAAAGAAAAGCAAAGGCGTTTGTCTTTTGACGGCATGGTGGTCATGGTCTGTGTCGATGACCAGGGCCGGGCCAGAGCAGTAATCGAATAAATTATTTTAATAAGGTGAAACCCCGCATGGTTACCATTATCAGGCTTTATTCTTTAAAGGAATTTACATGATATATACCTGTTCTCTGCAGAGCGGCTCCAATGGTAATTGTTTTTATGTCGAAACGCCGGATGTAAAATTGATTTTTGATGCCGGTATCAGCGGGCGCATGGCCCGGCAGCGATTGGAAGAACATGAGCGTGATATCCGTGATGTTGATGCCGTTATAATTAGTCACAATCATACCGACCATGTCAAGTACGCAGGAGTTTATAATCGTAAATATTCTCTGCCGGTCTATATCACACCAGGTTCCTGGCAGGTGAGCCGGTCAATGCTGGGCCGGGTACACGACCTGAATCATTTTCAGCCGGGTGATTCTTTGCGGTTTGCTGATACTCTGGTGGAAACAGTGCCTACACCCCATGACGGAGTAGATGGGGTGGCATTCAGTGTACGCAACGGCGATAAACGGCTGGGTATATTTACCGACCTGGGCCATTGTTTTGACGGCCTGAACGAACTGCTAAGTTCCCTGGACGGAGTGTATCTGGAAAGTAATTATGATCCGGAGATGCTGGAGAACGGCCCGTATCCTCCCTGGCTCAAAAAACGCATCATGGGCGACGGCGGCCATATCTCCAATGAGGAAGCCTCCCAACTGGTCTGCGATTGCGCGGCCAACCTGAAATTGCTGGTCCTGTCCCACCTGAGCCAGTTCAACAACGAGCCGGAAATCGCCCTCAATACCGCCCAGTCTATCCTCGGGGAAGATTTTCCCATTGCCATCGCCCAACGCACCCACGCCAGCGAAATGTTCGTACTATAATACGTACAAGAACTCACGCCTGTGAATAGCCCTTTATACTTTCAGCTTAATATACTGCCTCTATAATCGTTTTAAACCAATTAGATAGATGCCACCGTCAAAAGTGGATATTGGCATTTAAAATCGTTGTTTTTAATACAGAAACAAACGTTCAAAATACTTTTGACGCTAGC